>NZ_JBFAWL010000001.1:135770-627090 GCF_040680275.1 Streptomyces sp. NPDC052079 | reverse complement strand
TCGTCGCCGTACGGCTCGAGACGGTGCAGCAGGTCCTTGACGTACTCGGTGGTGCGGGCGGAGGAGATGCGGCCCGCCACCTCCAGTGATGGACAACCGTCCATCACGCCACCAAAAGGGGTGAACGGGCGTAACTTTCGCTTGGGGGGCGCGTTTGGGTCCGCTAGGCGATCATCAGCTGTTCGGGTACGCCCATGGATTCGGGCGGCAGCTGATTCCGTCGTGGTCGAGGAACTTGGTCTGCTGCTGCATCACGGGCGCCAGGTCACCGTCCTTGTCGCAGGTGACGTGGTTGTGGCCCAGGCGGTGGCCGATCTCATGGTTGATCAGCATCTGGCGGTAGGCGTGGATCTCGTCGCCGTAGGTCTCGGAACCCTGCGCCCACCGGTATGCGTTGATCATCACGCGTTCGGTGGCCGCGGAGTCGCAGGAGACGTTGTCCTCGGTGGTGTCCAGGCCCGATTTGGCACACCAGTCGGCGGTCGTCGCGGGGCTGGCGAGGGTGATCACCCAGTCGACCTTGCCGGAGTGGACGCGCTCGAAGGTGCGGGCGCCGTTGTGCGCCCAGCTGCGGTCGTCGTTGAGCGTCCTGTGCACGGCCTCCGCGAAGAGCTCACCGTCGAGGCCGAGGCCCTGCTCGACGTCCACGCGGTAGGTGATCTTCTCTCCCTTGCCGGGCGCCTTGTCGATGCCGGTGATCGCCTCGAACTTCCCCGTGCCGACGCGGGTCTGGCTGAGTGGGTACGTCCTGTCCATCTTCTGCTGGTACGTCAGCGGCTGGGTGGAGGGCGCGGCGGGCGCCTCCCGGTCGTCACCGCGCGAGGCGGGGTCGCGGGCGTCGCGCGCCTGCTCACCGGCGGACTGCCCAGGTACGCCGTTGCCGTCACGTTCCTCGGCGACCTGGCCGGCCACGACGACGGCCAGGACCGTGGTGACGGCGGCGGCCGCGATCCCGGTGAACGCCCGCCCCTTGCCGCCCCGGGCTTGCGCGGGCTCTTCGGTCGGTGGGTCGACCGGTTCGCTGCTCCAGTCGGTGACGGCGGCGTACGCGTCGGCGGGGCGGACGGAGGCCGGCGGGTGCGGTGCCGGGGTCCGCGTGCGCGGGGTGAAGAGGTCGGTGTCCTCGGCGAAGGCGTCGAGGTATTCCTGGCGCGGGCCGGCCGGGGGTGCCTGCCGCTGCCGGGGGAAGGGGACGCCCCGTCCGGCCGTCGGTCCCGGTGCGCTCATCGGTCCGGGGCCGGTTTGAGGTGTGCCGGCGTAACCGGCACCGGCCGTCGTCCGGCCGTTCAGCGTGCCCCAGCCGCCGCCGGGTTCGCGCTGTTCAGGGTGTCCTCCACGCGCCCGCGGCACACCGTGCGCCGGCGTGCCGTCCGGCAGCCATCCGTCCGGGAGGCGCGGCACGCCGTGCGCGGGAGTCCCGGGCGGGTACAGGTACGGGTCCCCGTAGCGCCCGTCTCCGCCCATGGGTGGCTGCTGGGCCGGCGGAGCGGCGGAGGTACGGCGGGGTTCGCGGCCGTCCCGGCCGTCCCGGCCGTTGCGTACTGCGGTGGTGTCCGCGCTGTCGCCCTTGGGGGCGGGTCCACGGCGGCTGTGGCGTCCCACGTCGCGCCTCAGCCCCTCGTGTTGTCGGCGGCGGTTCCGCCACCGGTGGATGCGGAGGAACCCGAAGCGCCCTGTGCGCCCGGTTCCCCAGTATCCCCCTCATCGGCCGAATCCGGTGCATCCCTGAGGAGTTCACGGAAGGCGAGGGCCACGGTGTCGGGGTACTCCATCATCGCCACGTGCCCCGCGTCGGGGATGGTCACCAGCCGGGAGTGCCAGAAGGCGCGCGCCGCCCGCTGGGCCATGCGGAAGCCGACGAGCTGGTCCCGGCCGCCGTAGACGAGCAGGGTCGGCGCGAGCACCCGCTCGGCCTGGCGCCACAGTCCCTGCTGGCCACCCAGGGTGTAGGCGTTGACGATCCCCCGCGCGGAGCGTGCCATCGCGTCCCAGAAGTACGGCAGCCTCAGCCGCCGCTCCATCTCCTGCACCGCGTTGCGGAACCCTTCCGGCGACACCCGCCCGGGGTCCCCGTAGCAGAGCTGCAGCACCCCGCGGACCCGCTGCTCCGCCGTCCACTCGCGGGTGATGCGGGTGAACAGGGTTGCGATCCCGGGCACCGCCAGCAGCCCCGTGGGGACGGCGGTGCGCTGCACCCGCAGCTCCGGCAGGGCCGGCGACACGAGGGTGAGGGTGCGCACGAGGTCGGGGCGTACGGCGGCGACCCGGGTGGTGACCGCGCCGCCGAGCGAGTTGCCGAAGAGGTGCACCGGGCCGCGGCCGGTGGCGTCGAGATAGCGGATCACCGCGCGTGCGTGCGCGGTGATGGAGTAGTCGCCGTCGTCCGGCGGCGGTGAGTCGCCGAAGCCCGGCAGGTCCACGGCCTCGCTGTCGACCACGTCGTGCAGCAGCGGCATGAGGGCCGACCAGTTCAGCGAGGAGCCGCCGAGCCCGTGGACGTAGAGAGCGGGCGGCAGTCCCTTCCGCGCGGGCGGTCTCGACCGTACGGAGAGCGTGACGCCCGGGAGCTGAACCGACCTGAGCCGCTCGCCCTCGGCAACCCTGACGGCCGTCACCTTGGGCAGCACGTTGGCGGGCGGCACGGACGGCAGCTCGGTCGAAGACATGGGGCAATGTTACGAGACGATCACACGGCAGCTCATGTGTTCGGCGTCACAGAGTCGCTCCGGCCGGATGCGCAGTCTGTCACATCATCGTCGCGCATCGCATAGCGTCCGAATCGAGTGTCTCCTAGTCTCGTACAGAGGGCACCCGCATATGGCCCCTGTACTCATCAGGGACGTTCGCAGGAAGGGAGCCCAGCATGGCCGTAGACCCGACCGACCCGGAGACGTTCGAGGAGGACGAGGACGTCCTCGAGGGTGAGGAGTACGACGTCGAGGCGCCCGTGGTGGACGCGGCCGAGCAGCAGGCGGAGGTGGCGCCGGACCGCGACGAGCCGCTGACCGGCGTCGATCCCGACCGCGCCAACGAGGCCGACCTGGTGGAGCAGGCCCGGATCGTCTCCCTCGACGAGGACGACTACCGGTGAGGGATGCGCCGTCCAGGGCCCCGTCGCCCGGAGAGGGGGATCCATTTTGCCCGCTCTGACGGTTTTTGAAACCGCCCGTACGGCTTTCGCCGCGGTCCGGTCCGTGAAATTCTGCGCTCGCACCGCGCACACCACGGTTACCGAAAAGTACGATGGCGGCGCGGCTCACACCGCATTTGGACGACAATGGGAGGCGGCGTGACAGCCATCGAGCAGACGGACGCGGTACGCCCGAGGGGTACACGCCTGCCGCGCCGTGCCCGACGGAACCAGTTGCTGGGCGCCGCCCAGGAGGTCTTCGTCGCGCAGGGTTACCACGCGGCGGCGATGGACGACATCGCCGAGCGCGCGGGTGTCAGCAAGCCGGTGCTGTACCAGCACTTCCCGGGCAAGCTCGACCTGTATCTCGCACTGCTGGACCAGCATTGCGAGGCTCTGATCCAGTCCGTGCGCCACGCGCTGGCGTCGACGACGGACAACAAACAGCGCGTCCGGGCGACCATGGACGCGTATTTCGCCTATGTCGAGGACGACGGCGGCGCGTTCCGTCTGGTCTTCGAGTCGGACCTGACGAACGAGCCCGCCGTGCGCGAGCGCGTCGACAAGGTGACCAATGACTGCGCGGAGGCGATCTGCGACGTCATCGCCGAGGACACCGGGCTGTCGCGGGCGGAGTCGATGCTGCTCGCTTCGGGGCTCGGCGGCCTAGCGCAGGTGGTGGCGCGGTCCTGGCTGCACAGTGACCGCAGCGTGCCGCGCGACCAGGCGGTGCAGTTGCTGACCTCGCTGGCCTGGCGGGGCATCGCCGGATTCCCGCTGCACGGCAACGAACAGCACCACTGAGCGCACCGGTCCCTTTGTTCCCGTCGGCTGTTCGCTCCTGGCGTGGCCGGGCGCGGCGTGCGGGTCCCCTCACCGGGCTAATGTGTGCTGGTACGGCGCGGAAGGTCGCGCACTTCACTGACCGTCGGAGGGACATAGCCGTGGAGGTCAAGATCGGCGTGCAGCACGCGCCCCGCGAGATCGTTCTGGAGAGCGGTCAGAGCACCGAAGAGGTCGAGCGCGTGGTGGCCGATGCGCTGGCCGGGAAGTCGCAGCTGCTGAGCCTCGTGGACGAGCACGGCCGCAAGGTCCTGGTCCCGGCCGACCGTCTCGCCTACGTCGAGATCGGCGAGCCGGCCCCGCGCAAGGTGGGCTTCGGCGCGCTGTAGGCGGCGGCCGGAAAGCAGCGAGAGGGCCCGGCGGTTCCGTACCGCCGGGCCTTCTCCTGTTCCCGCTGCCGGTGGCACCCGCCGGGCCGTCGGGGGTTGTCCTGTGGCCGACCTGCGCGCCCTCACGGATGGAGCACAGGTCCTTCACAGGGAGGATTGGATTCCGCAGGTCAGGGGTAGACCCGGCTACGACCGATGTGAGCAGGCCGGCCATGTGGGAGGGACCCCGACATGCTCTTGGAAGCGCTCAGCTCCGCCATCCTCGGCCTGGCTCTGGCATGGGCGGCGTATCACCGCCTGTCGCACCGTCTTCCCGCTCCCGCCCTCGTCCTGCCGACCGGTGTGGCCGGAGCCCTGTTCGGCGCCTTCGTCATGAACACCGCGCTGGACGGCAACCTGCTGACGATCCTGCTCGGCGCGGTGATCGTGTCCGTGGCGTCGCTGTCGCTGCTGCTGCGCCCCGCGGGAAGACTGCGCCGCCGGTCGGCCACCGCCTGACCGGACGCCGTTGGCGGCGCAGGGGATGAACCGGGCCGGGCGGCCCGGAGCGCCCGTCAGGCCGCCAGCCCCAGGGCCGCCATCCGCTTGGTGTGCGCCTCGGTGATCCGGGAGAACATCCTGCCGACCTCGGCGAGGTCGAATCCGTCCGCGACACCGCCCACGAGCATCGTCGACAGCGCGTCCCGGTCGGCGACCACCCGCTGGGACTGCGACAGTGCCTCCCCCATCAGCCGCCGCGCCCACAGCGCGAGCCGCCCGCCCACGCGCGGGTCCGCGTCGATGGCGGCGCGCACCTTCTCCACGGCGAAGCCGCCGTGCCCCGTGTCGTCGAGCACGGCCAGCACCAGGGCGCGGGTGTCGGAATCGAGCCGGGCCGCGACCTCCCGGTAGAAGTCGCTGGCGATCGAGTCGCCGACATAGGCCTTGACCAGGCCCTCCAGCCAGTCGGAGGGCGCCGTCTGCTTGTGAAAACCGTCGTAGGCGGCGACGAACGGCTCCATCGCGAGCGTCGGCTCCTCACCGATCTCGGCGAGCCGGTCGCGCAGGCGCTCGAAGTGGTGGAACTCGGCCGAGGCCATCTTCGCCAGCTCGGCCTTGTCCGCCAGCGTGGGCGCGAGCTTGGCGTCCTCCGCGAGCCGCTCGAACGCCGCCAGTTCCCCGTACGCGAGCGCGCCGAGCAGATCCACGACAGCGGCACGGTACTGGGGGTCGGCGGAGGCGGCCGCCCAGTCCAGGGCGGCGACGCCGGTGTGTCCGGCGGGGGTGTCGGGGGTGTCCGCGGCGTTGTCAGGCTTGTCAGAGCTCGTCATGAAGCGCACAATAGCCCGCTTGTCCCGCACCGGAAGTCTCTGGCCGATCAGTGTGACGACGACTACGTGACCAAATCGGCCATGGCATGTGCGCGAATCCGGGGTATGGTGGTAATGCGCCTGCTGAGCACTCTGACGTACTCGACAGGCCGTATGTATGAGGATGCCCGGTCGGTGGCCCGATCGGCTCCGACCCGACAGCCCTCTCGCCGTCCGCCACAGTGCGTACGGAACCTGGAGGGACACCTCAGCGGTACGAACGCTCGAGCGTGGGCAGTGGTCCCGTGTTCTACGGCTCCGCCCGTATGGCAGCCGACGTCCCCGGCACGGTCCCTACACGACCCCCCGCGTTCGCCTCGCACCGCGTACACAGAAGAGGCAGCACCCTGACTACGACGTTCCGAGAGCTCGGGATCCTTCCCGAGACCGCCGAGGCCCTGGAGGCCGTCGGCATCATCACTCCCTTTCCCATCCAAGAGATGACGCTCCCCGTGGCCCTGTCGGGCACGGATGTCATCGGCCAGGCCAAGACCGGCACCGGCAAGACGCTGGGCTTCGGCCTTCCGCTCCTCGAGCGTGTCACCGTTCCCGCGGACGTGGAGGCCGGCCGGGCGAAGCCCGAGGACCTCACCGACGCGCCGCAGGCGCTGGTCGTCGTCCCCACGCGCGAGCTGTGCACCCAGGTCACCAACGATCTGCTCACCGCCGGCAAGGTGCGCAATGTGCGCGTCACCGCCATCTACGGCGGCCGGGCCTACGAGCCCCAGGTCGAGGCGCTGAAGAAGGGCGTCGACGTGGTCGTCGGCACCCCGGGCCGGCTGCTCGACCTCGCCGGGCAGAAGAAGCTGAACCTGAAGCATGTGAGGGCCCTCGTCCTCGACGAGGCCGACGAGATGCTCGACCTGGGCTTCCTGCCCGACGTCGAGAAGATCATCAACTTCCTTCCGGTCAAGCGCCAGACCATGCTGTTCTCGGCCACGATGCCGGGCGCCGTGATCGGTCTCGCCCGGCGCTACATGTCGCAGCCGACGCACATCCGCGCCACGGCTCCGGACGACGAGGGCGCGACGGTGGCGAACACCACGCAGTTCGTCTACCGCGCGCACAACATGGACAAGCCCGAGATGGTCGCGCGGATACTGCAGGCCGACGGCCGCGGTCTGGTGATGGTCTTCTGCCGCACCAAGCGCACCGCGGCCGATCTCGCCGACCAGCTCAAGCAGCGCGGCTTCGCCTCCGGCGCGGTCCACGGCGACCTCGGCCAGGGCGCCCGCGAGCAGGCGCTGCGCGCGTTCCGCAACGGCAAGGTGGACGTGCTCGTCTGCACCGACGTCGCCGCCCGCGGCATCGACGTCGAGGGCGTGACCCACGTCATCAACTACCAGTCCCCCGAGGACGAAAAGACGTATCTGCACCGCATCGGCCGCACCGGCCGCGCGGGTGCGAAGGGTACGGCGATCACGCTGGTCGACTGGGACGACATCCCGCGCTGGCAGCTGATCAACAAGGCGCTGGACCTGGGCTTCGGCGACCCGCCGGAGACGTACTCCACCTCCCCGCACCTGTTCACGGACCTGGGCATCCCCGAGGGGACCAAGGGCATCCTGCCGCGCTCGGAGCGCACGCGCGCCGGGCTGGACGCGGAGGAGCTCGAGGACCTGGGCGAGACGGGCGGCCGTGGCGGGCCGCGCGGCCGCGGTGGCCGGCGCGGTGACTCCCGCTCCGAGGAGCGGGAGTCCTCTTCGGCCCGTACGCCGCGGCGCCGCCGCCGCACGCGTGGCGGTACGCCGCTGGACGAGGCGGTGCAGCAGCCCGCGAGCCCGGCCGCCGAGGGCGCCGGCGAGGGGGAGGACGGCACGGCCGCGCGCACTCCGCGCCGTCGTCGCCGTATGCGCGGCGGAGTCCCCGCGGTGGAGTCCGTGGAGGCGGTGGAGTCCGCCGTCGACACGGCCGAGGGCACGGCGGTGGACACCGACGAGACCCCCGCGAAGCCGCGCCGCCGCCGCACCCGCAGGTCGGCGGAGAAGGCGGCGGTGGACACGGCGGCCGTCGTGACCGAGTCGCCGGTCGAGGAGTCCGCGGTGGCGGCCACCGAGGCGCTTGACACGGCGGAGGCCACCGAGGCCAAGCCGCGCCGGGCGCGGAAGACCGCGGCCGACAAGGCGGAGGCCGCCATCGACACGGCGGAAGCCAGCGAGGCGAAGCCGCGCCGGACCCGGAAGACCGCGGCCAACAAAACCGAGGCCGCCGTCGACACGGCGGAAGCCACCGAGGCCAACCCGCGTCGCCGCACCCGCAAGGCCGCCGAGCCGGCCCCGGACGTCGCCACCGACATCCCGGCGCAGACGGTGCCGGAGCAGGCCGAGGTCGCGGAGACCAAGCCGCGCCGGACGCGGAAGACCGCGGCCAAGAAGGCCGAGGCCGCCGTCGACACCGCCGAAGCAGCCGAGACCAAGCCCCGGCGCACCCGCAAGAGCGCGACCGCCACCGAGGCCCTCGACACGGCCGAGGCCACCGAGGCCAAGCCGCGCCGCCGCACCCGCAAGGCCGCCGAGATCCCGGCGCAGACCGCGCAGGAGCCGGAGGCCGCGGAGGCCGCCGAGGCCAAGCCGCGCCGGACCCGTAAGGCCGCTGCGGCCGCGCAGGAGCCGGAGGCCGCGGACGGGGCGAAGCCCAAGGCCCGCCGCACCCGCAAGGCCACGGCCGCCCCGGAGCCCGCGGAGGGATGAGGCACTCACGCCGACGGCCCGGTCCCCCCACCGGGGGGCCGGGCCGTCGGCGTGTCCGCACCCACTACGCTCACCCTGTGACCGCCCACTCCGCCTCCGCCCCGCCTCCCGGCGCCGCCCACGCCCGCCGACTGCGCACCCCCCGCGGTGAGTTCGCCGTCGTGGACGTGCCCCCGGCCCCCGGAGCCACCCCGAAGGGCGTCGTCCTGCTGCTGCCCGGATACACCGGCAGCAAGGAGGACTTTGCCCTTGTCCACGAGCCGCTGGCCACGCGCGGGTACCGCACGGTCGCCGTGGACGGGCGGGGGCAGTACGAGTCGGACGGGCCCGCCGAGGACGAATCGGCGTACACGCGCGAGGAGTTGGCGCGGGACGTGCTCGCGCAGGCGGACGCGCTCGGTACGCCCGTGCATCTCGTCGGTCACTCGCTCGGCGGCCAGATCGCCCGTGCCGCCGTCATCCTGGACCACACCCCCTTCCGTTCTCTCACGCTGATGTCCTCCGGGCCGGGCCGGATCTCCGTCTCCCAGGAGCAGCGGGTGAAACTGCTCCGGGACGCGCTCGCGGTGATGTCGATGGCGGAGTGCTGGGAGGCGATCCTGGCCATGGGACCGCCGGAGGACGTGGGGGGCCCGGCCCGTGGAATCGGCGGTCCGGAGCTGCTGCGGAACCGCTGGCTGGGCACGAAGCCGGCGCAACTGCTCGCCACAGGACGTCAGTTGTGCACCGAGCCGGACCGGGTGGCCGAACTGGCAGCCGTGCCGCTGCCGTTCCACGTCCTGTCGGGCGAACGCGACGACACCTGGCCGGTCCCCGACCTCGACGAGATGGCCCGTCAGCTGGGGGCGCACCGCACCGTCATCGGCGGCGCCGAACACTCCCCCGCCGCCGACCGGCCCGCACCGACCGCCCGCGCCCTCGCCGACTTCTGGGACACCCTTCCCGCCGGGGCAGCCTCTTAGGGCCTGACCGGCGGCTCATGCCGGGGACGCGGGGCCTGGCACGCCCATCTGCGGCGTTGGCGTCGGTCGCCGACTCCCCCACTCTCGGCTTCTCCCCCCACTCTCGGCTTCGCTCGAGCGGGGGGACCCCCATGAGCGGGGCCCCCATCGCGTCAACTCCCTCCGCCGCCTTGCATCTGGACGCACCAGACCCCGCTCACCCGGGTTGCACGGCGCCGCCCCTTTGCCCCGACTTGCTCCGCCGGACAGGCCCTAGTACTGCCCCTGCAGGTGGTCCCAGAAGCCGTCGCGCAGGGCGCGGCGCAGGTCCGCCTGGCCGCGCAGGGAGTACTGGAGGAGGCCTTCCGCCTCGACCAGCAGGTCCTGGTCGACGGACC
This sequence comes from Streptomyces sp. NPDC052079, assembly GCF_040680275.1. NCBI lineage: Bacteria > Bacillati > Actinomycetota > Actinomycetes > Kitasatosporales > Streptomycetaceae > Streptomyces > Streptomyces sp. NPDC052079. The sequence goes on along the minus strand of NZ_JBFAWL010000001.1, from coordinate 617,410 downwards.
CGGGAAGGTAGGGGTGGCCGGGGAGGAGCTCCCCCATCGCCTCCCGGCCGCGTGCGCCGAGCCACTTCGCGGCGATCTGGGCACCGACGAACCGGACGTCCTCGCGGGTGGGCCGGCCCGTGGTGGCCTCGTACACGGATGCCGTGCGCCGGGAGACGTAGGGCTTGAAGAAGTCGAGGTCGAGGGTGCGCTGGCTGTCGACCTCCCAGAGCAGCGGCTCCGCCTGGTTGCGGCCCTCGGGCGCCTCGATGCCCCAGAGGTGGACGCGGGCGCCGTACCCCTGGGCGGCCTCGACCGCCGAGACGAGGTCCTCGTCACCGCCGAGCAGGGCCGCGTCGCTGATGGCCCGGTGCCGGGCCAGTGACTCCAGATCGGTGCGGATCAGGGAGTCGACGCCCTTCTGCTGGTTGTTGGCGTTGAGGTTGCCGAGGCGGACCTTGACGTCGGGGAGTTCGGCGATGGTCTGCTGCTCGGCGGTGTGGATACGGCGCCTGGCGCCGTCGTACCAGTAGACGCGCAGCAGCCTGCTGTCGGCGAAGATCGTGCGGGCCCGGTCGATGAGCGCGTCGATGAGCCCCTCGGCGTCGAGGTCGAAGGCCCTGCGGTCCTCCGTCCCGGCCACCAGCCGCCCCGCGGCGGCGTACAGATAGCCGGCGTCGACGAAGATCGCATGGGTCGAGGGCGTCTTCGCCACCTCGGCGAGCATGCGCTGGAGCAGCTCGTTCGTGCGGTCGATTCGGGCGTGCAGTCCCGCGAGGTCTTCGTTCATCTCTTCCATTGTCCCGGTGGTCACGCTGTGAACACAACCGGTCCCGGTCGGTCTCGCTTCAAACCCTTGCCGGTCAGTATTTAGCCGATCGAAAAATTTCTTTAGCGTAGGGAATGTTTGCATGGCGCATCCCGTTGAACCGTTCATGGACCGCGGGCCCGACTGGCCCGGGATCGCCCACCCAGCAGTTCTCCTTCAGGAGGATGACCAGACGAAGGGAGAAGCCCATGCGCTTCGAAATCATGCGACTCGACGACGTCGACGGCACACCCGTGCACACGACCGTTGTGGACGCCGCCTCCGTCAACCGCATCGTTCAGCAGGCCGCCGCCATCGGACAGCGCCTGTGGATCCGGCCGGCCGACAGTTCGGCCTCGTAACGCCGATCGCGCGGGACACCGGCCACACGGGCCGGATCCCCGCACGCATGCTTCGGAGCCCCCGTACCGCCATCGGTACGGGGGCTCCGCGACGTCCACGGGAAGGCGGGACGGTCAGCCGCCCCGGATCACCTGGGTGACGCCGTTGATGATCTGCTGCACGGCGATCGCGGAGAGCATCATGCCCGCCAGACGCGTCACCAGGACCACTCCGCCGTCCTTGATGACCCGGATGATCAGCAGCGAGTACCGCATGACCAGCCACAGCACGAGATGGATGGCGAGGATCGCCGCCCACACCGAGACCTGACCGATAACCCCCTCGGCCTTCTGCACGGCGAGGATGACCGACACGATGGCTCCCGGCCCCGCCAGCAGCGGCATGCCCAGCGGGACCAGTGCCACGTTGACGTCCTTGGTCTGCTGGGGCTCGTCGGTCTTGCCGGTGAGCAGATCGAGCGCGATCAGCAGCAGGAGCAGCCCGCCCGCGATCATCAGGGCGGGCACCGACACGTGCAGATAGGCGAGGATCTGGTGACCGAGCAGCCCGAACACGGTGATCACACCGCCGGCCACACAGACGGCCTGGAAGGCCATCCGCTTCTGCGCCACCGCCGGCCGGCCGGCGGTCAGGGCGAGGAAGATCGGGGTGATCCCAGGGGGATCCATGATGACGAAAAGGGTCAGAAAGAGAGAGCCGAAAACGGCGACGTCGAGCATGACTGCCTTGCTGGAAAAGCTAAATGAACTGGGGCGGGTCGGGGGCGGGTCTCAGACTCCGCCGGCCCCCGGCACCGGGAACGCCCCGGTCGCGCGCCGCGTGATCTCGCCGTACACCTCGGGGTCCGTCGTGAACTCGCCGAGGACACAGGTCTTGCGGCTGCCGTGGTAGTCGCTGGACCCGGTGACCAGGAGACCCAGTTCCTTCGCCAGGCCGCGCAGCCGCGCCCGGGTGTCGGGGTCGTGGTCCATGTGGTCGACCTCGAGGCCGTCGAGTCCCGCCTCGGCCAGCCGGGCGATCGCGGACTCCGGCACGGTCCTGCCCCGCTTGGTCGCGGCGGGGTGCGCGAAGACGGCGACACCGCCCGCGTTCTTGACCAGCCGCAGGGCCTCGAAGGGATCGGTCTCGTGCTTCTCCACGTACGCACGGCCGCCGTCGGCCAGCCACTGCTGGGTGAAGGCGTCGCTCACGCTCGGCACCACGCCCAGTTCGACGAGCGCGGTGGCCACGTGCGGGCGGCCCACGGATCCGTCGCCGGCGATCCGCTGGACCTGCTCCCAGGTGACCGGCACGCCCAGGTCGTTCAGCTTGGCGACCATGCTCTTGGCCCGCGGCACCCGGTCGTCCCGGACCAGTTCGCGCTCGGCGAGCAGGGCGGGCTCCTCGGGGTCGAACAGATAGGCCAGCATGTGCATGCTGATGCCGTCGAGGCGGCAGGAGAGTTCGGCGCCGGTGACCAGCGTGAGTCCCCTCGGCAGGGCCGAGAGTGCGTCGGCGTGTCCGCGGGTGGTGTCGTGGTCCGTCAGCGCCACCACGTCGAGACCGGCGGCGGCCTTGCGGACCAGCTCGGCCGGTGTGTCCGTACCGTCGGACGCGGTGGAGTGGGTGTGCAGATCGATGCGCACGACGCGTTACTCCAAGCGGTGACGGGCGGATGGGGACGCTCCAGGATAACCGGATGTCCGGCCCACGCCGGTCACACCTGAACCCGGCGTGCGCCCCCTACCGATCGCCGATCGGTCCTCACACCTCCAGCAGGCGCGGCGACAGGGCCCCGCAGGGCACCAGCTCCACCTCCGCCCCGGCGTCCCGCAGATCGGTGAGGACCAGCTCGTCGTACATCAGCAGACCGGACTGCTCCGGCCACACCACGGCCCACAGCCACATGCCGAGCGCCTCGCCCGCGAACACGGCCCGGTCGTCCGGTGTCTTGGAGACGTGCCAGAGCGGGGTGGGACGGCCCGCGGCCAGCACCTTTGCCTGCGGCGGCTTCTCGACGTTCATGTACGGCCCCGGGTCCGGTCCGTCGATGCCCGCGTACCGCGCGCCGAGACCGACGCCGAGCTCCTCGGCGACCAGGATCAGCTCACCCATTCCGCCCAGCGGTCCGGGACCGGTGCACGCGACGGCCGTCGCCCGGCCCCCGCTGCGGTCGTCACCCGCACAGGCCACCCCCGTGAAGAGCCAGCCCACCGGCAGCGGCCACGGCATCCACACCGGCACCCTGGTGCGGTGCACGACGACTTCGAGGGCCTCGACGCTCGGCGGTATCACGGGCTGCAGCGGGTGCACGGCGCCGTGCAGATCGCATTGCCAGGCATCCGAGAAGAGGCCGGGAGCCCTGACCCGGCCACCGCACTTCGGGCAACTGGGTTCGCCCCTCATAGGGCCCCACGGTCCTAGCTCGGGCGCGTCACGTCAAGGACGATCACCCGCCCGGCGCAGTCATCTTGTGAAATGAGCAGGTTGTTCACACCGGCGAGTTCCGGACAGGACGCCTCAGTCCAGGGAAGCGGACCTGCGGGACGGGTCCCTGAGGTCCGTGCCCTGGTTCAGCCAGCGTTCCTGAAGGGCCTGGGCGCCGTGCACACGCTTCCAGGCGGCCTCGTTCGGGGTCATCGGCAGCAGCGGCAGGAACCGTACGGGGTCCAGGGGCTCTTCCAGCTCCAGGTCCTCCACCAGGCCGCCCGGTTCGGCGACCAGCACGGAGGTGAACGGGGCCCCGGGCCACAGCGGTGCGCCCACGTCGAGGGAGGCGCCGGGGGTCACGACCACGCCCTCCACCTGCGGGGAAGCAGCGAGTACGGCGAGCGGACGGAGCACCTTGTCGGTGTCGGCGACGCCGCCCCGCACCGACAGCAGCAGTTCGACACGCGGGCCCCTGACCTGGTCCGCGATCACCGCCGTGGGGTCGGTCATGGGCTGCGCGGACATACCGAGGGTGGCGTAGCGCACGATGTCGCCCTCGTGGAAGCGCAGCACCTCGATGCGGTCCGTGCCCACGAAGGTGACCGCCGCGCGTGCGTCCGGTTCACCCAGTGCCGTACGCAACCGGGCCTCGACCAGAGGAAGAACATCAGCCATGCGGCGAGCATAGAACTCGTCAGTACCGGGCAAAGCAGAGCCTTGACATGCCGGTCGGCTGATACGCTTGGCCGGTGGTTCGGGCAGCACGCAGATGGGGGCACCGCCCAGGCCTTTAGGGCTCTGGGGGAGTCGGACGGTTCCGAACGCATGTGTGACACTCCCCGCTCATGGGGGAATCCCCTCAGGGGATTGTGGATCGTCCCTTACGAGGGACCGGCCGGAGGAGGTGGGGCTGACATGGATCGAAGTCGACCGTGCAGTATCACCCGCTCTTCCGCCCGCTGATGTAGCTGCTTCCTGTCCGGCTGCCGCCTTTCGCCTGCGCGTCTTCATCGGAAGAGCACTTCGTTTCGTTCTGCCTGATCTGCCCCAGTAGCTGTATCAGCGACGAAGCTCGCCACCGCGACGGTGCGGTGCTCCCCGCTTTGTGGACGTGCCAAACATCCGCAGTCCAGGACGTCCTCATTCCGGGTTGTTCCACCCGTCGTTCCGGCGCCTTTCGTTGCCTGTATGCGAAGGAGCCCGCCATGTCGATGATCCGCGACCTGCGCGCCGTGGTCCGTCCCTCCTCCCGTGTCTCGCTGCGCAAGGAGAGCGGCCCGTACGACACCACCCGTGACCCCGTGACGGCCACCGCCGTCGTCGACTGCGCCGTCTACCGCGACGGCCGGCGACTGGAGACCGAGGGCGGCCAGCTCACCCCCCAGGAGGCGATGCGCCTGGTGCGTCGCGACGGGGGCTTCGTCTGGATCGGCCTGCACGAGCCGAACGAGGCCGAATTCGCGGGTATCGCCGCGGAGTTCGGGCTGCACCCGCTGGCCGTGGAGGACGCCGTCCAGGCCCATCAGCGGCCCAAGCTGGAGCGTTACGACGACTCCCTGTTCACGGTCTTCAAGACCATCCACTACGTCGACCACGACCGGCTCACCGCCAGCAGTGAGGTCGTCCGGACCGGCGAGGTGATGTGCTTCACCGGCCGGGACTTCTTCATCACCGTCCGGCACGGCGGGCAGGGTTCCCTGCGGGCGCTCAGGCACCGGCTCCAGGACGACCCCGAACTGCTGGCCAAAGGCCCCTCGGCCGTGCTGCACGCCATCGCCGACCATGTGGTGGACGGCTACATCGCGGTCGCCGACGCGGTGCAGGACGACATCGACGAGGTCGAGACGCAGGTGTTCTCGCCGGGCCGCAAGGGCACGCCGCGCGGCACGGACGCCGGGCAGATCTACCAACTCAAGCGCGAGGTGCTGGAGTTCAAGCGGGCCGTGGCGCCGCTGCTGCGGCCGATGCAGTTGCTGAGCGAGCGTCCGATGCGGCTGATCGACCCGGACATCCAGAAGTACTTCCGGGACGTGGCCGACCATGTGACGCGGGTGCAGGAGCAGGTCATCGGCTTCGACGAACTGCTGAACTCCATCCTCCAGGCGAACCTCGCCCAGGCCTCCGTGGCGCAGAACGAGGACATGCGGAAGATCACCTCCTGGGCCGCGATCATCGCCGTGCCGACGATGGTGTGCGGGGTGTACGGGATGAACTTCGACTACATGCCCGAGACACACTGGAAGTACGGCTACCCGCTGGTCCTCGGTGTCACGGTGGCCCTCTGTCTGGGCATCCACCGGACGCTCAAGCGCAACGGCTGGCTCTGAAAAGGCCTGGATAGGCTGGGCGCATGACAAGCGAGCTGCTGGAGCGTGCCCTCGTCGAGGAGGCCACGAAGAAGTCCGGCCTCATCTGGGTCAAGGGGCCCGGGGTTCCGGCCCGGCCGCTGTGGCACGTGTGGCACGAGGGCGCCGCGTGCGTGGTCGGTGACGGGCCCGGTGAGCAGCCGCTGCCGGGGCTGTTCGACGGCGGTCCCGCCGAGGTCACCGTGCGCAGCAAGGACAAGGGCGGCCGGCTGGTCTCCTGGTCCGCGAGGGTGGTGGAGCTCCCGCCGGGGTCCGAGGCCTGGGAGGCGGCCGTCGCCGAACTCAAGGGCAAGCGGCTGAACGCACCGGACGCCGAGACGATGCCCGAGCGCTGGGCCCGCGAGTGCCGGGTGCTGTGCCTGGAACCGACCGGGACCACCTCACCGCTCCCCGACCACTCCCTGGCCGAACCCCCGCTGCCGACCCCGGCGACGACGCGCCGGCCGGTCCCGGAGGGGCTGCCCAGACTGCTGCGGAAGAGGAAACGTCGGGGTTAGGGCCTGTCCGGCGGATCATGCCGGGGACGCGGGGTCTGGCACGCCCATCTGACGCGTTGTCGTCGGTCGCCGACTCCCTCCTCCGCCTTGCATCTGGACGCACCAGACCCCGCTGACAGGGGTTGCACGGCGCCGCCCCTTTTCCCCGAGTTGATCCGCCGGACAGGCCCTCGTCAGGACGTCGGGAGCTGTTTGCCGTAGTCGAGGGTGTCGTCCTTGGCCGGTTTCTTGAGGGGGAAGTCGGTGCCCCAGTCCGAGAAGGTGAGGGTGCCGGCCTCTCCGGCCCGGACCAGGCGTACCGGGTACGGCTTGCCCTCGAGCGAGACGTCCAGGGTGCCGCCGGAGCCCTTGTCGCTGGTGACGCGGATGGTGCGCAGGCCCGACTGCTCGTGGTGGCCGTCCGTGGCCAGTTCGCCGTGCAGGGTCAGCAGACCACTGAGCAGCACGCTCTTATCGGTGAAGCCGATGAACTTCTTGTACGACGAATCGCCCTGCGGCACCTTCACATACTTCTCGGCGAGCTTCCCGGCCGCCGCCGCGTCCGCCTTGCCGCCGTCTTCACCCTTCCCCTCGCCGGCCCCCTGCCCCCAGAACTCGGCCCCGGCCTTCAGATAGAGCTCGTCGTCGATCCGCAGCAGGCGAAACGTCTCCCCCTCGGTGCTGACCGAGCCGATGCCGCCCTTCTCCTTCAGCCGCATGTCCAGCGTGTACGTGCGTCCGCTGGTGACCACGGTGCCGTGCAGCCGCACCGTGCCCACCGACTTGGCCGCCTGCTGCGCTCTGCTCTGGATCTGGTCGGCGGGCAGTCGCCCGACACCGTTGGTGCCCTCGTTCGGATCCTCGGAACATCCCGTGAGCGCCGTTCCCGTCACAAGCAGTGCGCACACGGCGCCGGCCAGCACGGCCCTGCGGGAACGGCCCTGGGAGATCGGAATCACAGGTGGGCTGCCTCTCTGACGGGGGACCTGAACGGCGTACGGCAGAGTACCGGGGCCCGGAGCGCCGGGCGGAGCCAGTCCGTCCGGACCGGCCGCGGGCGCACGGCCGATCGGGACGGGCTAGCCTGAAGCCCATCCGAGCGGGCAATCCGGAAAAGGAACGCAGCAGGCAGTACACGGCCACGAAGACCCCGCACGCAAAGGAGGCGCCGCCATGGCAGCAGGTGCCCCCCGGTTCTTCGTCTCCCACCTCTCCGGTGTCGCCGTCTTCGATCCGGCCGGCGACCAGGTGGGGCGCGTGCGCGATCTGGTCGTCATCCTGCGGCCCGGCCGGCGTCCGCCGCGACTGCTGGGGCTGGTCGTCGAGCTCCCCACCCGCCGGCGCATCTTCCTGCCCATGAACCGGGTGACGTCCGTGCAGGCCGGCCAGGTCATCTCGACCGGGGTGCTCAATGTGCGGCGCTTCGAGCAGCGGCCCACCGAGCGGCTCGTCTTCGGTGAGCTGCTGGACCGTCGGGTGACACTGGTGGAGACCGGCGAGGAGGTCACCGTCCTCGATCTGTCGGTGCACCAGCTGCCGGCCCGCCGCGACTGGGAGATCGACCGGGTCTTCGTGCGCAAGGGGAAGAAGGTCGGGGCGTTCCGGCGCGGCAAGGGCGAGGCGCTGACCGTCGAGTGGTCCGCGGTGACCGGGTTCTCCCTGGAGGAGCAGGGGCAGGGCGCCGAGAACCTGCTCGCCACCTTCGAGCAGCTGCGCCCCGCCGACCTCGCCAACGTACTGCACCACCTCTCGCCCAAACGGCGCGCGGAGGTGGCCGCCGCGCTCGACGACGACCGGCTCGCGGACGTACTGGAGGAGCTGCCGGAGGACGACCAGGTCGAGATCGTCGGCGTGCTGGCGGAGGAGCGGGCCGCCGACGTGTTGGAGGCCATGGACCCCGACGACGCGGCCGACCTGCTCGGTGAACTGCCGGAGGCGGACCAGGAGCGGCTGCTGAGCCTCATGCAGCCCAGCGACGCGGCCGACATGCGGCGCCTGATGTCGTACGAGGAGGACACGGCGGGCGGGCTGATGACGACCGAGCCGATCGTGCTGCGGCCCGACGCGACCGTGGCGGACGCCCTCGCCCGGATCCGCGAGCCCGACCTCTCCCCCGCGCACGCCGCGCAGATCTACGTCTGCCGCCCGCCCGAGGAGACGCCCACCGGCAAGTACCTGGGCACCGTGCACTTCCAGCGTCTGCTGCGCGAGCCCCCGTACACGCTGGTCGGTTCCCTCCTGGACGACGATCTCCAGCCTCTGGAGCCGGACGCGGAGCTGCCCGTGGTCGCCGGGTTCTTCGCCACGTACGACATGGTGGCGGCGCCGGTGGTCGACGAGGCGGGTGCGCTGCTGGGCGCGGTGACCGTGGACGACGTGCTGGACCATATGCTGCCGGACGACTGGCGGGAGACCGAGTTCCACCTCGACGAGGAGGTGGGGCCGGATGGCTCCTGAGCGCGACGGCGCACGCGAGCGGCAGCCGGCCGGTGCCACGGCCGCCGGGCGGCCGCGCGCGCCCCGGCTGGACCAGCCGCGGCCTCCCCGGCGCCGGTTGCTGCCGGAGTGGGACCCGGACGCCTTCGGGCGGCTGTCGGAGCGGATCGCGCGCTTCATCGGCACCGGGCGGTTCCTCGTCTGGATGACGGTCGTCATCATCCTGTGGGTGCTGTGGAACGTGTCCGCGCCGGAGGAGCTGCGGTTCGACGAGTACCCGTTCATCTTCCTGACGCTGGTGCTGTCCCTGCAGGCCTCCTACGCTGCCCCGCTGATCCTGCTGGCGCAGAACCGGCAGGACGACCGCGACCGGGTGAACCTGGAGCAGGACCGCAAGCAGAACGAGCGGGCGATCGCGGACACCGAGTATCTGACCCGGGAGGTCGCCGCGCTGCGGATGGGACTCGGGGAGGTGGCCACCCGGGACTGGATCCGCTCCGAGCTGCAGGACCTGGTCAAGGAGCTGGAGGGACGGCAGAACGGGCACAAGGACCATCACGGAGCGTTTCCGGCGATGCGGGCGGAACGGCCGCCGGGACGTGACGCAGAAGACCGCTGACGTCCTTACGCGCGGGTGTACCCGGCGCCGTACCATCGTCCTTATGGCTACGGAAGACGCGGTGCGCGAAGCACTGGCGACGGTGAACGACCCCGAGATCAACCGGCCCATCACCGAGCTGGGGATGGTCAAGTCGGTGGAGATCGGTGCGGACGGTGCGGTCGCGGTCACCGTGTACCTGACGGTTTCCGGCTGTCCGATGCGGGACACGATCACGCAGCGGGTGACGGACGCGGTCTCCCGGGTCGAGGGTGTCACCCGGGTCGACGTGACGCTGGACGTCATGAGCGACGAGCAGCGCAAGGAGCTGGCGAACGCCCTGCGTGGCGGCCAGACCGAGCGCGAGGTGCCCTTCGCCAAGCCGGGCAGCCTGACCCGGGTGTACGCGGTCGCGTCCGGCAAGGGCGGCGTCGGCAAGTCGTCGGTGACGGTGAACCTGGCGGCGGCGATGGCGGCCGACGGGCTGAAGGTCGGTGTCGTGGACGCCGACATCTACGGCCACTCCGTCCCGCGCATGCTGGGCGCCGACGGGCGTCCCACCCAGGTCGAGAACATGATCATGCCGCCGTCGGCGAACGGCGTGAAGGTCATCTCCATCGGCATGTTCACCCCGGGCAACGCGCCGGTGGTGTGGCGCGGCCCGATGCTGCACCGCGCGCTGCAGCAGTTCCTCGCGGACGTGTACTGGGGCGACCTGGACGTGCTGCTGCTCGACCTGCCGCCCGGCACGGGCGACATCGCGATCTCCGTCGCCCAGCTGGTCCCGAACGCCGAGATCCTCGTCGTCACCACGCCCCAGCAGGCGGCGGCCGAGGTGGCGGAGCGGGCCGGGTCCATCGCCGTGCAGACGCATCAGAAGATCGTCGGCGTGGTCGAGAACATGTCCGGGCTGCCCTGCCCGCACTGCGGCGAGATGGTCGACGTCTTCGGCACGGGCGGCGGCCAGACGGTCGCCGACGGCCTGACCCGGACGACCGGTGCGACCGTCCCGGTGCTCGGCGCCATCCCGATCGACGTCAGGCTGCGCGAGGGCGGCGACGAGGGCCGGCCCGTGGTGCTGTCCGACCCGGAGTCCCCGGCGGGCTCGGCACTCCGTTCGGTCGCCGGCAAGCTGGGCGGGCGGCAGCGGGGTCTGTCGGGCATGTCCCTTGGCATCACCCCGCGCAACAAGTTCTGATCACGCAACGAAGGGCGCCGTCCGGTGCGGACGGCGCCCTTCGTGCACCTCTTCGCTCAGGTTCGCTCAGGCGTCGTACGCGGCGATGTCCTTGATCACGGAGAAGCCGAGGCCGTAGGCGCTCATGCCCCTGCCGTACGCGCCCACGTGCACGCCCGCCCGGGTGGAACCGGCGAGCACCCAGCCGAACTCGGACTCCCGGTAGTGGAACGGGGTGGGCGCCCCGTCCACCGGCAGGGACAGCGTCGACCAGTCCGCGCCCTCCAGGTCGTCGGCGAGGACCCAGGCCGTCTCCGTCTGCTGCTCCAGCCAGTCGTCGCGCAGGGTGTGGTCCATCTGGCCGGGCCAGGTGAAGGAGAGCAGCCCCACCCCGGCGAGCCAGGCGGCGGAGGAGACCGAGGTGGCCTCCAGCAGACCGGTGCCGTCGGCGCTGCGGCGGACCGGGTTGGCGGCCACGGTCACCACGACCGCGAACTTCTCCTTGACGTCCTGGTCGGCTCCGGCCGCGAACTCGCTGCGTACGGAGGGCTCGTCGCCGTGCCCGACCGATCCGTGCTCGACGGCCCCGTCGGCCGCCAGTCCGACCTGCATCAGCCAGCGCGGTCCCGTGAAGGCCTCGTCCAGGCCGTACCACGGGAAGGGCGCGCGCAGGTAGCCGTCGACGGTACGCCGGGCGGAGGGGACCTGTTGTCCGTCCTCCGTGGCCGACGCCTGCGCGACTGCCGAACTCGTCGTCTCCATGTGCCCGGACGCCTCCTCGCTCTCGTCGGACCGGGCGGCCCGCCCCCCTTCGGGCGTTCTCGTCCGTTCCGCACAACAACTCGGCAGCATAGCCACCTTGGGGGCACAGGCTGGGACACCGCCCGGCGCGTGGGCCGCCCGGAGGTCCGTATCAGGCCGTACGGGGCCCGGGTGGAGTATGAAACGTGTCACGTGCGCGGGGGCGCGCGCCCCGCGCCTCCGGGCTCAGGTGGCGTCCGCGTCGAAGGGCGGACGGTCGTCGGCCGCGGGGATCTCCGGCTTCTTCGTCATGTCGACGCGGCCGCCGGAGGAGGGCGTGGCCGCCTCCGTCTCGCGGCCGTGGACGGCGTCCGCGACGTCGGCCATCTCCTTCTTCAGGTCGAAGCCGTTGCGGATCTCCTTCAGCCCGAGATCGTCGTTGTCCAGCTGCTTGCGGATGAACGTCTTGGGGTTGAGGTCCTCGAATTCGAAGTCCTTGAACTCCGGGCCGAGTTCCTGCCGGATGTCCTGCTTGGCGTTCTCCGAGAAGTCCCTGATCTTCCGGATCGTGCGGGTCACGTCCTGGATGACCTTGGGGAGCTTCTCCGGACCGAAGACGAGTACGGCGAGGATGATGAGCGTCACCAGCTCGAGTGGTCCTATGTCATTGAACACCTGAAGCTCCTCGCGATGCCTTCGGTCCTCGGCCCTCGGTGCCGGCCTGTGGTCTTCCGTGGTCCGGGCCGGGTCCACGGTACCCGGCCGTCCCGTACGACCGGTACTGTCCCGGGCGCCCGCGTCCCGCTCAGCCGCCGTCCGAGGAGCCCAGCACCAGCGACACCGTCCGCTCCTTCCCGTCCCGCTCCAGGGTGAGCTCCAGGCGGTCGCCGGGGCGGTGGGCGCGGGTCTTGACGATGAGTTCCTCGCCGGAGTGGACGCGCCTGCCGTCGACCTCGGTGATGACGTCGCCGGCCTCGATCCCGGCCTTGGCTCCGGGGCCGCCGGTGCTGACCGGGGGGCCGCCGCCGCTGCCCTTGGCGGCGACCCGGGCGCCGTCGCCGCCGTAGTCCATGTCGAGGGTGATGCCGATCACGGGGTGGGTCGCCTCCCCGGTGCTGATCAGCTCCTCGGCGACGCGCTTTCCCTGGTTGATCGGGATGGCGAAGCCGAGCCCTATGGAACCGGCCTGACCGTCGTCGAGTTCCGCGCCGTCGCCGGCGGACCGGATGGCGGAGTTGATGCCGATCACCCGGGCCTCGGCGTCGAGCAGGGGGCCGCCGGAGTTTCCGGGGTTGATCGGCGCGTCGGTCTGCAGGGCGTCGACGTACGACACGTCGCTGCCGTCGCCCTTCTCGCCGCCGGCGGTGATGGGCCGCTCCCGGGCGCTGATGATGCCGGAGGTGACCGTGCCGGCCAGGTCGAAGGGGGCGCCGATGGCGACGACGGGGTCGCCGACGCGCACGTTGTCGGAGTTGCCGAGGGGCAGGGGGGCGAGCCCGCGCACGCCCTTCACCTTCACGACGGCGAGGTCGTAGCCGCTGTCCCGGCCCACGACGGTGGCCCGGGCGGTGTCACCGCTGTGGAAGGTGACGGTGATCTCGCCGTTCTTCCCCGCGGGCTCGACGACGTGGTCGTTGGTCAGGATGTGGCCGCGTTCGTCGAGCACGAAGCCGGTGCCGGTGCCGGCCGATCCGGCGCCGCTGACGTGCAGGGTGACGACGCTGGGCAGGGCGCGGGCGGCGATTCCGGCGACGCTGCCGGGATCCCGCCCGGTCGTCTCCTTCTCCGCCTGCGGCAGGGTCACGGTCCCCACGCCGCCGTTGCGTTCCAGGTATGCGCCGACGATCCCGCCGATGCCGCCCGACACGAGCGCGAGCAGCAGTGCGCCCCCGACGATCAGCCGCCGGGCGCGTCCGCGGCGCCGCGTGCCGTCCGGCGTGGCGGGCCCGGCCTGCTGCAACGGCGCTGCCGCCGCGGCCGCCGCCCAGGGGTCGTAGCGCCCCCAGGGGTCGGCGGGCGGGGCGTCCGCGACGTCGGGGCGCGTCTGGGCGGGGACGGGGAGGGCCGCCGTCTCCGTGACGGCGGGAGGTGCGGCGCTCGCCATCCCGTGCGCGGGAGTACTCGCGGGATGCTGCACGGGCGGCGCGGGCGCCCAGGGGCCCGGTTCCCCCTCCGTGACCGCAGGAGGCGCGGCGCTCGCCATCCCGTGCGCGGGAGTACTCGCGGGATGCTGCACGGGCGGCGCGGGCGCCCAGGGGCCCGGTTCGCCGTACGGCGGAGTGCTGTAGGCGTCGGGCTCGTGCAACGGCCGTACCTGCCCACCCCCGGCCATGTGCGCCCCACCGGGCGCCGCACCAAGGCCCTCGGCGATGGCACCGGCCCCGGAACCGCCCGGTCCGGCCGCCAGGTCATCGCCCCGGACGCCGAACCCGGCGCCATCGGACCGGTCCGTGCCGGACGACGGGACAGCGGAGGACACGGCGGGCTCGGCCGGGGCGCCCGGCACGGCGTCCGCGGTCTCGGCAGAGGCACCGCGGTCGGCGGCGGGGGCGGCGCTGTCAGGTGCGGGGCCCGTGGCGTCGGCGGGTGTGCCCAAGGCCGCCGGCGGGGCGGAGGCGGACGGCGGTGGCGGAGTGGCGGGCCGACCGGCCGGCGCGGGGGCCGACCGGGGTGCCGTGGCGTCGGCGGGTGGGCCGAAGGCCGCCGGTGTGTCCTCGACCGCCGACGGGGCGGAGACGGACGGCGGTGGCGGAGTGGCGGGCCGACCGGCCGGCGCGGGGGTGGACCGGGGTGCCGTGGCGTCGGCGGGTGGGCCGAACACCGCCGATGTGTCGTCCGCCGCCGGCGGGGCGGAGGCGGACGGCGGCAGCGGAGTGGCGGGCCGACCGGCCGGCGCGGGGGCCGACCGGGGTGCCGTGGCGTCGGCGGGTGGGCCGAAGGCCGCCGGTGTGTCCTCCGCCGCCGGCGGGGCGGAGGCGGACGGCGGTGGCGGAGTGGCGGGCTGAGCGGCCGGCGCGGGGGGTGCCGTGGCGTCGGGGTTCCGGGAGGGCTGGGGGCGGTCCAGTTCGTAGTCGCCCTCATGGTCGGTGGTGGCCGGTGCCCGGACCGGGCCGGCCAGTTCGAAGTCCCCCTCGGGTCCCTCCGAGCGCACAGTCGGCTCCTCCCCCGGTGAGCCCGGCTTCCCGTTGTTCATGCTCTCCCCACAGCTGGACACTGGCTCGGCGCCCGTCCGCATGGGCAGGGGCGCGCCGCCCGGAATTCAATCAGGTTCGCGCGCCCTTGCGCAGTGGGCAGGTCAGCGGGATGTGCTGGTGGACGTGGGGGTGACGAGGCCGGAGGCCCTGAGCCCGGCGGAGGTGGCCCAGGCGGTCAGGGTGAGCGGCGGGGCGGATTCCAGCGGGCGTATCAGCGGGGACACCGCCGTGGCACCCCCCTGGGAGGGCGGCGGAACCCCGGGCAGCAGTGGTGCGGCGACCCCCGCCGGGGCGACGGGCGTGTCCTTCCGCATGCTCTGCCCCGTCATCTGGCCCAGCAGCGGTCCGGCCCCACGGCGCCGCGATTCGGGCGCCGCCGCCGCGCCGGAGCCCTGGGTGCGCATCGGCGTCACGTTGCTGCCCTTTCCCGCGCCGCGCGCCTCCGTATCGGCGGGCGCCGTCGCGGTGACCCCGCCCAGGGCGATCGCGGCCAGCGACACCGCTCCGGCGGCGACGAAGGCGAACCGCAGCCCGCGCGAGGCCGGCCGGTCGGTCTCGTGACGGCTGACGTCGTGGACGGCGAACCCGCGGCCGGCCGCCGGGGCCGGGTCGTGGCGCCGCACGGGCGTGTAGGCGAACTCGAAGCGCTCGCGCCTGTTCCCGAAGACGCCGGAGGAGCCGAACCGCCCGGAGGCACCGCCCGGCAGCCTTCCGCCGCCCAGCGGTGAGCCGCCGTCGCCGAGGTCGCCCCCGGCCGGCAGCCCCTGGAGACGGGCCAGGAAGCTCTCGGAGGGCGGTGGCGGGGCGGCTTCCGCGAAGACGTTCTTCAGACGGCGCTGCGCGTCCACCTCCGCCTTGCACTTCGCGCAGGTGGCGACGTGCGCCAGTACGCGCTCACGCGTGTCATGACCGAGCTCTCCGTCCACCAGGGCGGAGAGTCGGTCTCCCAGGTGCTGCTCCGCGAGGTGTCCCTCGGAAGACTTCGGCTGTGAACCGCTCACGCGCTCGCGCCCCCTCCTCCCAGTGCGGGGACACGCGGCATGAAGGAGCGGCGGTCCGCACGCGCCTGGGGCGAGCGGTGCGCGAGGGCCTTGCGCAGTTGGGAACGGCCGCGGTGGATCCGGGACCGGACGGTGCCGAGCTTGACGCCCAGGGTGGCCGCGATCTCCTCGTACGACAGGCCCTCGATGTCGCACAGGACGACGGCGGCGCGGAACTCCGGGGCGAGCGTGTCCAGCGCCTGCTGGACGTCCGCGTCGAAGTGGGCGTCGTTGAAGACCTGCTGCGGCGTGGGCTCCTTGCTGGCCAGCCGCTCGGCCGCGTCGTCGCCCAGCGCGTCGAAGCGGATCCGCTGCTTGCGGCGGACCATGTCCAGGAAGAGATTGGTGGTGATCCGGTGCAGCCACCCCTCGAAGGTGCCGGGGGTGTACGTCGACAGGGAGCGGAAGACGCGGACGAAGACCTCCTGGGTGAGGTCCTCCGCGTCGTGCTGGTTGCCGGTGAGACGGTAGGCGAGCCGGTACACCCGGCCGCTGTGCATGCTGACGATCTCCTCCCAGGTGGGCGGAGTCCACGCCTGCCCGTCCGCGTCGCTGGAGAAGGTCGCGGTCTGGGCCGGGTCGCCGGCGCGGTGGTGGTCAGCAGCGGTGTCGTTCACGGATTTCGGCCTGCCCGCCGATCCGAGGAAGCGCCGCAGCACTCCTCCGCGATCCACAGGCGCAGCCGCACCTCCCCTGTCGGCTCTGGTGGTGTCCAGTGGAGCCCCTACCATAGCCACCTCGCCCGTTAGCTCCGGATAAGCGGTTTTACGAGAATTTGATCTGGGCTGCCATGGCTCGTACGCCTGCGTCTGCACTTGCTCGGCGTCCTCGTCCACCGACCCACCCCCGTCACGGCACGCACCACTTGCTCTTCCCCTTTAAACGACCGGTCCCATCAGCAGGTTCCCGGCGCCAACGGATACAGTCACGCCCAGGCAACCACGGGGACAGGAGAGGGTCATTACCGCCAACCGGCAGACGAGCTGGGCGTTCGCCGACGCCTATGTCGCCGAGGACGAGGCGCTGCACTGGGCCCGGGACCGGGCTCGTGCCGCAGGCCTGCGCTCGGTGTCGCCCGGCACGGGCGCGGCCCTGCGGTTGCTCGCCGCCAGCGTGGACGCCAAGGCGGTCGCGGAGATCGGCACCGGCTGCGGGGTCTCCGGGATCCATCTGCTGCACGGGATGCGGCCGGACGGGGTGCTGACCACGGTCGATCAGGAGCCGGAGCACCAGCAGTCCGCCCGGCAGGCGTTCCGCGACGCCGGTTTCGCCGGCAACCGGGCCCGCTTCATCCCGGGCCACGCCCTGGACGTCCTGCCGCGCCTCGCGGACGCCGGTTACGATCTCGTCTTCTGCGACGGCGACCGGCAGGAGTACCAGGACTACCTCGCTGAATCGTTGCGCCTGCTGCGCCCGGGGGGCCTGGTCGCCTTCGAAGGCGTGTTCGCGAACGGGCGCACGGTGGACTCCGGTCCGCAGCCCTCCGAGGTGCTGCGGCTGCGCGAGCTGGTGCGGACCGTGCGCGAGAGCCAGGAGCTGGTGTCGTCGCTGCTGCCCGTCGGGGACGGGCTGCTGTGCGCCGTGAAGCGGTGACCGGACCACCGAACCGGACCACCGGAGAGGTGCCCGGACGGCCGGCACCGGCGATGCCCCGCCTCCCGCGCAAACAGCCGCCCCGGCACCGCGTGCGGCGCCGGGGCGGCTGAAAGGGTATGGTCGCTTGCGCGCCTCAGCCGACGACCTTCTTGAGGGCGTCGCCGAGGGCGTCGGCCTCGTCCGGGGTCAGCTCGACGACGAGCCGACCGCCGCCTTCGAGCGGAACGCGCATGACGATGCCCCGCCCCTCCTTGGTCACCTCGAGCGGGCCATCACCCGTCCGCGGCTTCATGGCCGCCATGCTCGTTCCCCTTCCTGAAACCCAGCTAAACCGTCTGAGCCGACGGCCCACTGAAGGGCACCTGCGGTCCCTGAAGCAGCAGGACACACGCCACCGGCATCGAACACATTGCTTCCAGGCCATTATCCCGCATCGCAGGACCCGATGACCAACATCGGTAGGCATCGCTTGGGCAACGCGCGCGAGCAAAACCACTCAATTCGGCGATGTGACTGCGATACTGCGCCACCGCACCCACGTCCATGGACCGGAATCCGCCGAGAATTGTTTGACGCAGGTCACACGCGGGCCGCGCTCCTGGGCCGGTGATCTCCGTCATGCTGTCCTGCAGACAGGGACGTACCGGCTGGTAGGTCCCGAGCCGCGACACGGAGGGATACGCCATGGCCGACACCGTGCTCTACGAGGTGAGCGACGGACTCGCGACGATCACGCTGAACCGCCCGGAGGCGATGAACGCGCTGAACGTGGCCGCGAAGGTCGCCCTCCGGGACGCGGTCCGCTCCGCCGCGGACGACGACGCCGTACGGGCCGTGCTGCTGACGGCCGCGGGTGACAGGGCGTTCTGCGTCGGGCAGGACCTCAAGGAGCACATCATGCTGCTGGCCGCCGACCGGGAGAACGGTTCGGGCGGGACGATGAGCACGGTGCGCGAGCACTACAACCCGATCGTGAAGGCGATCGCCGGGGCCGCGAAGCCGGTGGTCGCGGCGGTCAACGGGGTGGCGGCGGGCGCCGGCTTCGGTTTCGCGCTGGCCGCGGACTACCGGATCGTCGCGGACACGGCCGCGTTCAACACCTCGTTCGCCGGCGTGGCGCTGACCGCGGACTCCGGGATCTCCTGGACGCTGCCCCGGGTGATCGGCACCGGGCGCGCCACCGACCTGCTGCTCTTCCCGCGCAACATCTCCGCCCAGGAGGCGTACGAGCTGGGCATCGCCAACCGGCTGGTCCCGGCGGCGGAGTTGCGCGCGGAGGCGGAGAAGGTGGCCCGCGCGCTGGCCGGGGGCCCGACGGTGGCGTACGCGGCGCTGAAGGAGTCCGTGGCATACGGGCTGAGCCACTCGCTGGAGGAGGCGCTGGAGAAGGAGGACGAGCTGCAGACCCGGGCCGGCGCGTCGGAGGACCACGCGATCGCGGTGCAGGCGTTCGTGAACAAGGAGAGGCCGAAGTACCTGGGCCGCTGAGCCCGGGGCTACGGCGCCCCTCGGTGGGCGCTTCGTGACACGCATGCTTCCAAGTGGTCGTTCACCAGCCCGCAGGCCTGCATCAGGGCGTACGCCGTGGTGGGGCCGATGAAGCGCAGGCCGCGCTTCTTCAGGGCCTTGGACAGCGCCGTCGACCCCGGGGTGACCGCTGGAATGTCGGCGACGGTCTTCGGCACCGGCCGGTCCGCCGGGTCGGGGGCGTGGGACCAGATCAGGGCGTCCAGGTCGCCGGGCGCCCACCCGGCCAGCACGCGTGCGTTGGCGAGGGTCGCGTCGATCTTGGCGCGGTTGCGGATGATGCCGGTGTCGGCGAGCAGGCGCTCGCGGTCGGTGTCGGTGAACTCCGCGACCGCGGCGATCTTGAAGTCGGCGAAGGCGGCGCGGAAGCCGGGGCGGCGGCGCAGGATGGTGATCCAGGACAGGCCGGACTGGAAGGCCTCCAGGCTGAGGCGTTCGAAGAGGGCGTCGTCGCCGTGGACCGGGCGGCCCCACTCCTCGTCGTGGTAGGTCACGTAGTCCGGGGTGGACAGGGCCCAGGGGCAGCGCGGGAGGCCGTCCGGCCCGGCCGGGGCGGCCGCCGCAACCCCGGCGGTTGCTGCGTCGCTCACTGCTGCTCGTCCTCCCGGTGCGGGGCCGCCTTGTCCATGGAGAGGTGGGCCGCGGCGGCCCGGGCGCCGGCCAGCGCGGACTCCAGGTCGGCGATGCGGGCGTCGCGCTCGGCGAGTTCGGCGCCGAGACGGCCGAGGGCGTCGTCCACGTCCGCCATGCGGTAGCCGCGGGCGGCGAGCGGGAAGCGCAGGCCGTCCACGTCGGCGCGGCTGAGCGGGCGGTCCGGCGGGAGAAAGTCCACCAGGCGCTCGGGGGCCGCGTCGGGCAGTGGGCCCTTGTCGCCGCCGCCCACCACGGCGAGGGTCACCGCGGCGACCACGACGGCGAGCGCGACGACCAGGAACAGGAACATAACCATCGCCGGGGCCCCCACGGTCGGATTGAGTCGGAGTCGGATGTGTGACTCCGATCGTGCCATGCGAGTCTGACAGTCGGAGCCGCCGGGCGGACGGAGGCGGTCCGGACGGACGCATGAGAAGAGGTCACAGGGGATGCTCAGGCTGGGCAGTCGGGAATTCGCATCGCACGAGCGGGTGATCATGGCGATCGTGAACCGGACCCCGGACTCCTTCTACGACCAGGGCGCCACGTTCCGCGACGAGCCCGCGCTCACGCGCGTGGAGCAGGCGGTGGCCGAGGGCGCCGCGATCATCGACATAGGCGGGGTGAAGGCAGGGCCGGGCGAGGAGGTCACGGCCGAGGAGGAGGTGCGGCGGACGGTCGGTTTCGTCGCCGAGGTGCGGCGGCGCTTCCCCGACGTCGTGATCAGCGTGGACACCTGGCGGCACGAGGTCGGCGAGGCCGTGTGCGAGGCGGGCGCGGACGTGCTGAACGACGCCTGGGGCGGGGTCGACCCACGGCTCGCGGAGGTCGCCGCGCGGTACGGCGCGGGGCTGGTGTGCACCCACGCGGGCGGCTCGGAGCCGCGGACCCGGCCGCACCGGGTGACGTACGACGACGTCATGGCCGACATTCTCGACGTGACCGTGGGCCTGGCGGAGCGGGCGGTGGCGCTGGGGGTGCCGCGGGAGTCGGTGATGATCGACCCGGGGCACGACTTCGGGAAGAACACGCGGCACAGCCTGGAGGCGACCCGACGGCTGGACGAGATGGTGGCCACCGGGTGGCCGGTCCTCGTGTCGCTGTCGAACAAGGACTTCGTCGGTGAGACGTTGGACCGGCCGGTCAAGGAGCGGGTGGTCGGGACGCTCGCGACGACCGCGGTGTCCGCGTGGCTGGGGGCGCAGGTGTACCGGGTGCACGAGGTCGCCGAGACCCGGCAGGTGCTGGACATGGTGTCGTCCATCGCGGGGCAGCGGGAGCCGGCCGTGGCGCGGAGGGGGCTGGCGTAGGGGGTGGCGTTCGGGGGTTTTCGCCCCCGCCGCCCCTTCCCGTCCCGTCCTCCGGGGGCTCCGCCCCCGGACCCCCGGCCTCTGCCCGTCCGCCGCCCGACTCGGTGGGTCAAATGGTCACCGTCAGAAACACCCCTACCGCCCCGCCTCCTTCGACACCAGGGCGACCGCCTCGTCCACGTCGTCCGTGACATGGAACAGGAGCAGGTCCTTCTCCGACGCCTTGCCCTGGTCGATGACCGTGTTGCGGAGCCAGTCGATCAGGCCGCCCCAGTAGTCCGTGCCGAACAGGACGATGGGGAACTGGGTTACCTTCTGGGTCTGGACGAGGGTCAGCGCCTCGAAGAGTTCGTCCAGGGTGCCCAGACCGCCGGGCAGCACCACGAAGCCCTGGGCGTACTTCACGAACATCATCTTGCGGACGAAGAAGTACCGGAAGTTCAGACCGATGTCGACGTAGCGGTTCAGCCCCTGCTCGAAGGGCAGCTCGATCCCCAGGCCGACCGAGAGGCCCTTCGCCTCCAGGGCGCCCTTGTTGGCCGCCTCCATGGCCCCCGGACCGCCGCCGGTGATCACCGCGAAGCCCGCCTCGACCAGGCCGCGGCCGAGCCGCACGCCCGCCTCGTACTCCGGCGAGCGCGCCGGCGTGCGCGCCGAGCCGAAGACGCTGATCGCGGGCGGGAGTTCGGCCAGGGAGCCGAAGCCCTCGATGAACTCCGACTGGATGCGCAGCACCCGCCAGGGGTCGGTGTGGACCCAGTCCGAGGGCGCGCGCTCGTCCAGCAGCCGCTGGTCGGTGGTGCTGGCCTGGACCTGGCCCCGCCGGCGGAGGACCGGCCCCAGACGCTTCTCAGGTGGCGGCTGCCGCTTCCCCACCGGGTTGCCCGTAGCCATGTGCGCTCCCTCCGATTGCCAGGTCGTACCGCCTCAGCGTAGATCTACGCGGGTTACGTACGGGGGACGTCAGCATGTCCACGGGAGAGCGTTCCAAACCCGCCGGGCGTGTGGCGGGCTCAGGCCGTCAGCCAGGACCGCAGCCGCTCCTCCCCCGCGAGGATCTTCGCGGTGTCCACGCGCTCGTCCCGCCGGTGCGCCAAATGGGGGTTGCCCGGGCCGTAGTTGACCGCCGGGACGCCGAGTGACGAGAAGCGGGCGACGTCCGTCCAGCCGTACTTCGGCTGCGGTGTGCCGCCCACCGCCTCGATGAAGGCCGCCGCGGCCGGGTGGGACAGGCCGGGGAGTGCCGCGCCGCTGTGGTCGTCGACGACGAAATCCGTCACCCCGCAGTCCGCGAAGACCCCGCGGACATGGGCCAGGGCCTCCTCCTCCGATCGGTCCGGGGCGTAGCGGAAGTTGACGCTGACGACGCACTCGTCGGGGATGACGTTGCCGGCCACTCCCCCGGAGATGCCGACCGCGTTCAGACCCTCCCGGTACTCCAGGCCGTCGATGACCGGGTGGCGGGGCTGGTACGCGGCCAGGCGGGCCAGGATCGGGGCGGCGGCGTGGATCGCGTTGGAGCCCATCCAGCTTCGTGCGGAATGGGCCCGCTCACCGGTGGTCTTCAGCAGCACCCGCAGCGTGCCCTGGCAGCCGCCCTCCACCTGCCCGTCGGACGGCTCGAGCAGCACCGCGAAGTCGCCTTCCAGCCATTCGGGGTGGGCCTCGGCCACATGCCCCAGGCCGTTGAGGTCGGCGCTGACCTCCTCGTTGTCGTAGAAGACGAAGGTCAGATCGCGGTTGGGTTCGGGGACCGTGGCCGCGATCCGCAGCTGGACGGCCACGCCCGCCTTCATGTCGCAGGTGCCGCAGCCCCACAGCGTGCCATCGGGGTCGAGCCGGGAAGGGACGTTGTCCGCGATCGGGACCGTGTCGATGTGCCCGGCGAGGATCACCCGCTCCGCGCGCCCGAGCCGCGTACGGGCCACGACGTTGTTGCCGTGCCGGTCGACGGTGAGGTGCGGCAGGGTCCGCAGCGCGGTCTCGATCGCGTCCGCGAGCGGCTTCTCGCTGCCGCTCTCGGAGGGGAAGTCGACGAGCTGCGCGGTCAGACGGGCGGCGTCCAGCGTGAGGTCAAGCGGGGTGTCGGCCATGTTCTCGACCCTAGCGCGCCGGCATTCGGACCACTGTTCGCACCTGGCCCACATGGAACAGTACTCTCCAGTACCTTGTACGCGTGCCAGAGCCGTCCCTTCCTTCCCAGCGCACGCGTCGCGGTCGTCTTCTCCGCTGGAGTGCGGGTCTCGCGGTCCTTTCCGCGGTCGCCGGTTACGTCGTGGTCCAGTACGACACCGGGGGCAGAGGCGGTCCCGGCTGCAAGGTCGTCTCCGGCAAGGACGACGGGGCGACCTACGAGTTCACGCCCGAGCAGGCGGTGAACGCGGCGACCATCACCGCCGTGGGCACGGCGCGCGAACTGCCCGAGCGGGCCGTGACGATCGCGCTGGCGACCGCGCTGCAGGAGTCCGCGCTGCGCAACATCGACTACGGCGACCGTGACTCCCTGGGACTGTTCCAGCAGCGTCCCTCGCAGGGGTGGGGCACGCCGAAGGAGATCATGGACCCGGCGTACGCGGCGGGGAAGTTCTACGAGCACCTGGAGGAGGTGCCGGGCTACACCCGGCTGCCGCTCACCGTCGCCGCGCAGAAAGTGCAGCGCAGCGGCTTCCCGCAGGCGTACGCCAAGCACGAGCCGGACGCCACGCTGCTGGCCGCCGCGCTCACCGGGCGCTCGGCGGCCACGCTGACCTGCGAGGGGCGTCCCGCGGCGACTCGGGCGGCGGGTGCGGGGGCGGTGCGGGCCGCGCTGGTCCGGGACTTCGGACGGGACGCGCTGGAACCGGCCGGGGCGGAGGTGGGCGCCTCGGGGTCCTCGGGGGCCTCGGCGTCCTCGGCGGAGGCGGGAGGTTCCGGGACCGGCGGTTCCGACGGGGGGACCGTGACGGTCCCGGTCACCGGCGGGAGCGGCGCCGACGCCGGGAGGAGTGCCGGGCCGCGGGGGTGGCAACTGGCGCACTGGGCCGTGGCCAACGCCTCCGAGCTGCACATAAAGCGGGTCTCCTACGCCGGGCGGGAGTGGACCGCCGGGCACACCGACAGCCAGTGGCGGCCGGCCGACGGCAAGGGGTCCGCGGACACCGACTGGGGCGCGGGCGCGGTGCGGATCACGACCGCGCAGTAGTACGGGCGCTCACTCTTTACGGGGGCACGCCGCAACCTTCGCGGCGGTCGAGCGGTAGTCACTGAGTCCGGGCCCGGTGATCGGCACGGACGGACTTTCATCGTTGTCTGCCGTCGAAGGAGCACCATGTCCCTCCCCCTGACTCGTCGGATCGCCCGTGCGGCGCTGCTCGTCGCTGCGGGAGCGGCTGCCGGGGTCGGTGCGGCCGGTACCGCGAGCGCCGCCGCTCCGGCGCTGCCGTCCGCCCCTGGCCTCGGGCTGAGCGCCCTTGACGGGGCGCCGGGCAGCACCGTGGACAATGTGGCCAAGGGTGTTGGCAAGGCCGCGCCCGAGACGGATGAGGTGGCGCCGGCGGCGGGTAAGACCGTGAAGAAGGCTGTGCCGGTGGTGAAGGAGCTGCCGACGGACTCGGTGGGCAAGGGTGGCGTGCCCGCGCCGGTCAAGGGGTTGCCGCTCGGCTGAATCGCTGCGCTGGCGTACGGCGACGGGGTCCGGGGTGTTTCCCCGGGCCCCGTTCACTGTCTGCGCCGGGGGTGGTTTGCGCAGCCGGGCGCTAGCGGGGTGCCGCTGCGCCCACCCGTGCCGCCCTGGGGGTACCTCCCAGGCCCTTAAGGCACTGGGGGAGGCACGACTGCCCGCAGTTCCGCCCGGCTGCGAGCAGCTACGCCCGGCTGCGGGCAGCCGCGCCCGCCTGGCTGTGGGCAGTCGTTCCGCAGGGCGGAACGGGTGGGCACAGCCACCGGCGCAGGGCACCGTTCAAACCACGGCCACTGCACACGGGCCCGGCTGCCGGAATCAGGTTGCGGTCAGGCGGTTGGCTGCGGCCTGGATTTGGGGGTCTGTGGCGGTCAGGGCTACGCGGATGAACTGGGCGCCGGCGGGGCCGTAGAAGTCGCCCGGGGCGACCAGGATG
The DNA here is from genome assembly GCF_040680275.1 of Streptomyces sp. NPDC052079. Lineage (NCBI taxonomy): Bacteria > Bacillati > Actinomycetota > Actinomycetes > Kitasatosporales > Streptomycetaceae > Streptomyces > Streptomyces sp. NPDC052079. The sequence goes on along the minus strand of NZ_JBFAWL010000001.1, from coordinate 592,663 downwards.
CCGAGGCCGGCCAGGTGGGCGACGGTGTCCCAGCACGACTCGTCCCTGGTGGCCCACAGGTAGAGGCTGGCCTCACTGTGCTCGATCCGGAAGCCATGGGCGAGCAGCGCCTCGCGCAGGACGGTGCGGCGAGCCGCGTAACGCTCCCGCTGAACGCGCACGTGCTCGTCGTCCCCCAGCGCCGCCACCACCGCCGCCTGCGTCGGCGCGGAGGTCATCATCCCGCCGTGCTTGCGGATCTCCAGCAGCGGACCGAGAACCGCCGGATCACCGGCCAGGAACGCCGCGCGGTAGCCCGCGAGGTTGGACCGCTTGGACAGCGAGTGCACGGAGACGATGCCGTCGTAGGAGCCGCCGTTGACGTCGGGGTGCAGCACCGAGACCGGGTCCGCCTCCCAGCCGAGTTCGATGTAGCACTCGTCGGAGAAGACGAGGACGCCGTGCTCGCGGGCCCAGGCGACGATCCGGGTCAGCTCCTCCTTGGACAGCACCCGGCCCGTCGGGTTTGACGGGGAGTTCAGCCACAGCAGCTTCAGACCGGCCGGGTCCAGCTCGGTCGGATCGTCGTACGACACATGGTCCGCGCGGGCGAGGCGGGCCCCGACCTCGTACGTGGGGTAGGCCAGGCGCGGGTAGGCGACCTTGTCGCCGGGGCCGAGCCCGAGCTGGGTGGGCAGCCAGGCGACCAGTTCCTTGGAGCCGACGACCGGCAGGACGTGCCGGTGGGTGACCTCGCGGGCGCCCAGCCGGTGCTCCACCCAGCGGGTGATCGCGTCGCGCAGCTCCGGCGTGCCCCAGACGGTGGGATAGCCCGGCGAGTCCGCCGCGGCGATCAGGGCCTTCTGGATCGGCTCGGGCACCGGGTCGACGGGCGTGCCGACCGAGAGGTCGACGATGCCGTCGGGATGCGCGGCGGCCGTCTTCTTGTACGGCTCCAGCTTGTCCCAGGGGAAGGTGGGCAACCGGTCGGAGACTGCGGACACGGGAAGGGGCTCACTTTCTGGTGCGGCGAACGCCTCGGCCCCGTACGGCGATCCGGTGGGACCGGGCCGTACGGGACCAAGGCGGCACGTCGATGCGGGGGCCGCTTACGGGACGGCTACGCCTGCGGCGGCAGCGCGGCGATGAACGGGTGGTCCCGCTCGATCAGACCCAGCTTGCTGGCGCCGCCGGGCGAGCCGAGATCGTCGAAGAACTCGACGTTCGCCTTGTAGTAGTCCTTCCACTCCTCGGGAGTGTCGTCCTCGTAGAAGATGGCCTCGACCGGGCAGACCGGTTCACAGGCGCCGCAGTCGACGCATTCGTCCGGGTGGATGTACAAGGACCGCTGGCCCTCGTAGATGCAGTCGACCGGGCACTCCTCGATGCACGCCTTGTCCTTCACGTCGACACAAGGCTGCGCGATGACGTAGGTCACGCTGTCGTTCCTCCTCGATAGGGCGCTGGCGGGCCTCCTCAGGCTCCGCCGCCTCGCGCGCGGGAGCGCGGCGTCGTCGATGCCCGCCCCTAGTATCTCCGTTCCTGGGCATGATCCGAACAGGAGGGGTGAACTGACCTGTGGAAATCTCTGCCGCCGGGCGCCTCGAGGTCCGTATCACCACTGCTGACGTGGGGAAACGGGTCTCCGTACGGAGCTTGATCGAACATGGTCCAACGGGTGAGAAGTTCACCGACACGGTCGGCGTTCTCACATCATGGGACAACGGTGTGCTGCGGATCACAAGAAAGAACGGGGAAACTGTCCACATCGCGGAGTCCGCGCTGGTCGCGGGCAAGGTGATCCCCTCCGCCCCGGCGCGCCGGCGTGGCCCCGCGGCGTCGTACGAGGAGCTGGCGCGCGTCTCCGCGCGGGCGTGGCGTCCCGTGGAGAGCGAGCGGCTCGGCGCGTGGGAGCTCAGAAGCACGGGCGGCTTCACGCGGCGGGCCAACTCCGTGCTGCCGCTCGGCGACCCGGGCACACCGCTGGACGACGCGCTGACGGCCGTACGCGGCTGGTACGCGGCCCGTGGGCTGCCCGCCTACGTCCAGACCGCCACCGGCGCCGAGGGGACGCAGGAGGTGCTCTGCGCGGAGCTGGAGCGGCGGGGATGGGTGCGGGAGGTGACCGCCGAGCTGTGGGTGGGCGCCCTGGCACCGGTCGCCGACCTCGGCGGTGAGCCGTCCGGGGTGACGCTGTCGCGGGACGCCGACGAGGCGTGGCTGGCCCGGTACCAGCGCAAGGGGGTGAGCGAGGTGGCGCTGCGGGTGCTGCGGAGCGGGGCGTCGGTGTGGTTCGCCACGGTGCCGGGCCGGGAGGCGCCCGCGGCCATCGGGCGGTGTGTGGTGGACGGCCGGTGGGCCGGGTTCGCCGCGGTCGAGGTGGACCCGGAGCAGCGGCGGCGGGGGCTGGCGACCGCCGTGATGGCAGCGCTGGCCCGGCGGGCGCTGGACGAGGGCGCCTCGGCGGCCTGGCTCCAGGTGGAGGAGGACAACGCGGGCGCGCGGGCGATGTACGAGCGCATGGGGTTCGCCCCGCACCACGCCTACCACCATTACCGCGGCCCCGCTTCACCGGAATCATCGGCTCCGGTGAGGTGACGGAGCGCCGTGAGCGGGCACGAACCGGATATGCGTTCCCCGTACCCCCCACCGCCCGGACGCTCCGCGGAACTGCGCGAGCGATTCGCCGAGGAGGCCCGGTGCGAGCGGCCCGGCCTGTCCACGCTGTGCCTGTTGGTCGGCGCGGAGGCGGACGGCAGGCTGGACGAGGCCGGGATGGACTCCGTGGAGGTGGAGCTGGACCGGCTGGCCGGTGAGCTGCCCTACCGGCCCGGCTCGCCGCGCGCGTGGGCGCTGGCGCTGCGGGACCTGCTGGGTGAGCGGTACGGCTTCCATGGCGTCCCGGACGACTTCCGGCGGCTGGAGTCCTCGCTGCTGCACGAGGTGCTGCGGCGGCGGCGCGGGCTGCCGATCCTGCTGTCGGTGGTGTGGATCGAGGTGGCCCGGCGGGCGGGGGCTCCGGTGTACGGGGTAGCGCTGCCGGGGCATTTCGTCGTCGGGTTCGGGGAGCCGGGCGCGGGGGCGGGGCAGGTGCTGGCGGATCCGTTCGACGGGGGACGGGTGCTGACCGGGGACGATGCGGAGCTGCTGGTCGTGGGGGCGACGGGGGCGCCGCTGGACGCGTCGATGCTGGCGCCCGCGGGGGTGCTGGATGTCGTCCTGCGGATCCTGAACAACGTACGGGCGTGGGCGGCGGTCCGTCCGGAGCGGTCGGACGTGGCGCTGTGGGCGGTGGAGCTGTCCCTGCTCCTGCCCTCCCACGCTGCGCGGCTGCGCTACGAGCGGGCGCAGCTCCTGGTGCAGCGCGGTGCCTTCCAGGACGGCGCGCGGGAGCTGGAGGCCTACGCGGAGCTGGTGGCGGTGGTGGACGAACCGGCGGCGGAGCAGGTGCGCGGACAGGCCCGGGCGGCGAGAGCCCTGCTGAACTAGACGCGGGCACCCGGTCCGGTGACCGGGTGCCCGCGCACGGGGTCGCGTCAGCTGGGGTTCGTGTCGATGGTCGCGACGCGGCCGGTCTTGCTGATCAGGGCCTGGCGGAGGGCGACGTACACGTCCTGGGGGGTGACGGCCGTCTTCTTCCCGTTGCCCCGGGTGATGAGCACACCGTCGAACGTCTGGCCGTACAGCTCCTTCAGGGCGTTCAGGTCGGGCTTGTCGACGAGCTTGTCGTTGACGGGCACCACCCGGAGGAACTTCCAGAGCGACTTCTCGGGGCTCATCGCGACCGCGTGTGCCGGATCGGTCTGCACCGTCACTATGTCCGACATCGCCGGTTCGGCGAACTCCTTCATCATCCGGTCGACCTCGGCCTTGGAGACCTTGGGCTGCTGCACGGCGGTCGGCACCTTCACCGCGTCCGAGCTGCCGGTCTCCACCAGCGTGCGGTACGCCTCCGTCACCACGTCGCCCGCCTTGGCCACGTCGATGCCCTGGCCCGCCTTGGGATACACGGGGACGGCCTTGCCCGACTGGAACGTGATCGAGCCCTCGGTGACCGAGCCGGAGCCGCCCGAGGCGTTCTCCAGGGCGGCCTGCAGCTTCTCCTCGTCGACGGGCATGGCCGGGTCGACGACGCGCTGTTGGCCGAAGAGGGAGCCGATCACGTTGACCGGGTTGTAGTCGCTCGTGGCGGCCGCGCCGACGGTGGCGTCGGCGTCGAACTGCAGGCCCGCGTTGTCCGGCTGCAGCTCGACGGTCTTGCCGTCGACCGACAGCTTCAGCGGCTTGTTCAGCCGGTCACCGAGGGCGGCGTTCAGCTTCTTCACCGCGTCGTCGCGCGTGCCGCCGCCGATGTCGACGCCGAGCACGGTGGTGCCCTTGGGCACGTCGGAGCTGTTCATCAGCAGACCGGCGCCGTAGGCGACACCGGCGAGGACGAACACACCGCCGCCCAGCAGGACGAGCTTGTTGCGCCCCTTCTTCTTCGGCGCCTTCGTGGAGCTCGCGGCCGGGGAGACCCGATCGGGCAGCTTGGGCGGCGTGTGCGGACGGGGGCCGTCCGTGCCGGGGCGGCCGGGCGCGTCGAAGGCCGCGCTCGGCGGGACCACGGGGATGCCGCTGGTGACGGTGTGCCCGGAGACGTTGTCGTGGCGGGGACCGTAGCCCGCGGTGCCCGGTTCGGCGAGCGGCTGGGGCGTGAGGATCGCCGTGTCGTCGCTGAGGCGGGCGCCCTGGGCGCCGGGACGGCCCTGCTGTGCACCGCCGGGGCCGGGAGCGCCCGCCGGCGGGATCGTCGGGGCGTCGCCGGTCACCGGGCCACCGGTAGGACCGGCGGGGCCCTTCGGGCCGCCGTACCCGGGCGGCCGGGTGTCCTGCCCCGGCGCGCCGGCCGGACCGCGCTGCCCGGGGGCGCCGCCGGGTCCGTCCGTGAAGAACGGCAGGTCGTCGCGGCGCGGCTCGCCACCGGGGTGCCCGCCCGGACGGGTGCCGGGGCCCGCCGGCGAGCCGGCCAGCACCTCGGTCACGTCGAAGGATCCGGTGCCGCCACCATGCCCGGGGGCCACGGGCCCCCCGGTCGCACCGGTCGCGCCGGTGGGCCCGGGGCGCGTCGTGCCGCCGGAACGGGGGCCGCCCGGCGCACCCATGGAACCGACCACACCGCCGGGGCGTCCGGCGCCGGGCCGCGCGCCACCGGGCGCAGCCGGGCCCGCCGGCGCCCCGCCACCCGTGGCGGGACCCGGACCGCTCGGCGCACCGCCACCGGTCGCGGGACCCGAACCACTGGACGCACCGGCCCCGTTGGCGGACCCGCCACCCGTACCGCCCTTGCCCGCGCCCGACTTGCGGGGCGCGAACCAGTCGCTGGCCGGCTTCTCCTCGGCCGCCGGGGCGGCGGGCTGGGCCGACGGGGCGGGCCGACCGGGAGGCTCGACCGCGGCGGGGGACGGAGCCGACGCCGGGGACGGAGCCGACGCCTCGGCATCGGTACGGCCCTTGTTCCCCGCGTTCTTGACGGGCTTGCGCACGACGACCGGCGGAATGGGCCGGGATCCGGGGATGTTGATCCGGACCCGGGTCGTCAGCGTGGTCTCGGTCTTGCGTTCCTCCGGCCGCGCGGCCGAACGGCCCGCATCCGTACCCGCGTCCGGAATCGCCGGGATTCCGTAGGGCGGGGTGCCCGACGGGTAGGCGGCTCCGCCGTGCCCGTTGGGCCCGGAGGACGGAGTGTCAGTTTCACGACTCAAGGCAGGTTCTCCCGGTTGGCTCCGCCGCCCGTCACGACCTCACGGTGGGGGTCCCCTCTGCTCGGGCGAAGCCGAGAGTTCGAGGGAGGCTCGGCGGCGCGCACCACCTTACTGGCCGCATCCGGCCCGTATCCCAGTACCGCCGGGGAAACTCACACCGGACCCGCACGCCCATGACACGGCGAAGTGGTACGTCACTTGCCAAGTCGGGCGGGGTCGCCGTCAGGTTGCCGCCTGCCGCCGAGGGTGGCGCAGATCACAGCGACCGCGATGCCGCCGAGCAGGAAGAGATAGGAGCCGGCGCTCGCCGCGAACAGGAAGTCGCCTTCCGGACGGCTGGCGGTGAGCAGGATGACGACCAGCATCCAGCCCGCCGCGGCCACCACACCACCGGCCCGGCTGCGCATCACCCGCGCCGCCCCCAGCACCAGTCCGGCCTCGCCCGCGAGGGCCAGCAGCAGCCCGCCCGGGAACCACGCGGGCTGGACGAGCGTCCCGGCCACACCGACCACGGCCCCGAGCACGAACAGCCCCAGGTAGGCGCCGACCCGCCCGGCGGAGGGCGGCCGCAGCGGCTGCGCCATCACGGGCGCCCGCTCCCCGCTCACGACGCCTCCCCTTCGCCGATGCCGGCGAACAGATCGCTTTCCCGGCCTCCGGGACGTTCCCCGCGTACCAACTCGTAGTACTCGGTGGTGAACAGCGGCTGCGCGAGCTCGTTGGACAGCGCGAAGTAGGGCTCGGTGACGGTGATCTGAGTGGCGTGCGCGCGCATGGCGGCGGCCTTGGCGGCCGCGTACGCGGTGCCGTCGACGGCGGTGGTGACCCGTTCGTCGTCGACCACACCCGGTACGTCGGCCACGGAGCCGGCCTTGTCGAAGGGCAGCTCGGCGAGGTCCTCGCGCAGCCGGGCGAAGGCCTCCTCGGCCACGCTCCGGGGCACGCGGTTCCAGTAGACCTTGGGAACGTCCCACCCGGCCCCGCCGGCGAGCTCGACGGCGCGCATGGCGACGCGGTGGGTCTGGATGTGGTCCGGGTGCCCGTAGCCCCCGTTCTCGTCGTACGTGACGAGAACCTGCGGCCGTACCTCCAGGATCACCTCGGCGAGCATCCCGGCGGCCTGGTCGACGTCGGCCTGCCAGAAGCAGCCGGGGTCGTCGTTGTCGGGCAGCCCCATCATCCCGGAGTCGCTGTACCGCCCGGCCCCGCCGAGCAGCCGGAAGTCCGTGACGCCGAGCGCGCGCATCGCTTCCCTGAGCTCCCCGAGCCGGTGCCCGCCGAGCGCGGCCCCGCTCAGGTGCCGCAGCTCGGGCGGGATGACCTCGCCCCGCTCACCGAGCGTGCAGGTGACCAGCGTCACATGGGCACCCTCGGCGACGTACCGCGCCATGGTCGCGCCGTTGTTGATCGACTCGTCGTCCGGGTGGGCGTGCACCAGCATCAGACGCCGGGAGGGCAGTTCCGTCATGGGGTCCACCCTATGAGGCGCGTGCGGTCACTCCTCGCGCCCCGGGCCTCTCGTCCTCGTCGTCCTGGTAGCGCGGAACCGGAGCGGCTGACGCGTGGATGGGCCCGGTGAGGGTGGCCAGCCTCCGCCCGGTGGCTCCGGTACGGGTGGCGAGGATCTCGGCGGCGATGGACAGTGCCGTCTCCTCGGGTGTGCGGGCGCCGAGGTCCAGGCCGATCGGTGAGGCGAGCCGGGCCAGTTCGGCCTCGGTGACACCGGCCTCGCGCAGCCGGTCGAAACGGTCCTCGTGGGTCCGCCGGCTGCCCATCACGCCGATGTACCCGGCCGGCGTGCGCAGCGCGGCGAGCAGCAGCGGTATGTCGAACTTGGGGTCGTGGGTGAGGACGCACACCACCGTGCGCTCGTCGACCTCGGTGGCGGCGAGGTAGTCGTGCGGCCACGCCCGCACCACCTCGTGGGCGTCCGGGAACCGCTTGCGGGTGGCGAACACCGGGCGGGCGTCGCACACCGTGACGTGGTAGCCCAGATAGGCGCCGATCCGGCTGAGCGCGGCGGCGAAGTCGATGGCGCCGAACACCAGCATCCGCGGGGGCGGGGCGAAGGACTGCACGAGGACCTGCACCTCGTCCATCCGCCGCTGCCCTTGTGCCCCGTAGTGCTTGGCGCCGCTCACGCCCTGCGTGAGCATGCTGCGGGCGTCGTCGGCGACCGCCGCGTCCAGCTCCGGGTCACCGAGTGTGGCGCCGGCGCGGTCCGGCCAGACGTACAGCTGTGCCCCGAGCGGCGCGCCGCCGCCGGTGACCGTGGCCACCGCGACGGGCTCCGTCCGGTCGAGCGAGCCGAGGACCGCGCCGAGGGATGAGTCCGGCCCGACCCGCCGCACCAGGACCTCGAGGGTGCCGCCGCAGGTCAGGCCCACCGAGAAGGCATCCTCGTCGCCGATGCCGTAGGTCTCCAGCCGAGGTTGCCCGGTCTCCAGCACCTCGGTGGCGGCCTGGTAGACCGCGCCCTCGACGCAGCCGCCGGAGACGCTGCCCACGGCCTCGCCCGCTCCGTTCACCGCCATCACCGCCCCGGGGAGGCGTGGCGCGCTGCCGCGTACCGCGACCACGGTGGCCAGCGCGAACGCGGTTCCCTCCTCGTGCCACTGGAGCAACTGTGGCAGCACGTCACGCATGGGGGTTCGTCCTCCGATCGCCGTCAGCGGTGCGGCTACGCCGCGTCGGCCACGGCGGCAGAGCCCGCGCGGCGGCCGAAGACGGCCCCCGAGGTGAGGCCCGAACCACCGGGGTAGTTGAAGTAGAACAGACCGCCGACCAGCTCACCGGCCGCGTACAGACCGCTGATCGGGCGCCCGGCCCGGTCCAGCACCCGGGCCTGCGGGTCGATCCGCAGTCCGCCGAAGGTGAAGGTGATGCCGCAGGTGACCGGGTACGCCGTGTAGGGCGGCGTGTCCAGGCGCTGCGCCCAGTTGGACTTCGGCGGGGTGATGCCGGTGGTGCCGCTGCCGTCCTTGATGGTGGGGTTGAAGGTGGCGTTGCCGGTGACGGCCGCGTTGTACTCCTCGACCGTGCGCACGAACTCGGCCTCGTCGATGCCGAGCGCCTTGGCCAGGTCCTCGACCGTGTCGGCCTCGACCTTGGTGACGCCGGCGGAGCGGTACTCCTCCGGGCGCAGCAGCGGCTCCGCCTTCGCGTCGAAGACCTGGACCGCGGTGCTGCCGGGCTGCTTGAGGATCTCGGCGCCGTACTTGGCGTAGGTGTAGTTGCGGAAGTCCGCGCCCTCGTCGAGGAACCGCCGGCCCTCGGTGTTCACCACGATGCCGAACGGGTAACCACCGCGGGTGAGCTGGTTGGTCCGCTCCAGGTCGCCGGTCGGCGGCGCCTCGGCGTCCCAGGCCACCGAGTGGCAGCCGCTCCAGTTGCCGTACGGCTGGGCGCCCGCGTCGAGCGCCATGGTGAGGCCGTCGCCGGTGTTGTACGGGGTGCCGCGCACCAGCGCCATGTCCCAGCCGGGGCCCAGGTGGGCGGCCCGCATCTGCGGGTTGGCCTCGAAGCCGCCGCAGGTCAGGATGGTGCTGCGGGCGTGCAGCTCCCGGACGGTGGAGCCGTCGGCGACGAGCACGCCGCGCACCTCGCCGTCGTCGCCGGTGACCAGGCCGGTGACGTTGGCGTCGTAGCGGACCTCGATGCCGGCGGCGTCGGCCGCGGCCTGGTGCTGGGAGATCATGCCCTTGCCGCCGCCGACCACGCCGAGCGCGAGGCCGCCCCAGAAGCGGAACCGGCCGTCGTTCTCGTAGGCCTGCCGATGGAACATCAGCTCGAAGCGGAGGCCGAGGTCGTGCAGCCAGGACATGATCTCACGGGACTCGTCGACCAGGATCCGGGCGAGCACCGGGTCGGTGCGGTTGCGGGTGACCCGCTGCATGTCGTCGAGGAAGTCGGCGGCGGAGTACGGGGCGAGGTCGACCCGGTCGAGCCGCTGCTCCGCGGGGTCGTCCAGGAGCGGCCGCAGATCCGCGAGGCCGCCGTGGGTGGTGCGGACCGCGCCCGCGGTGAAGTACGAGTTGCCGCCGGCCCACTGCTTCGGCGCCTTCTCCAGCAGCAGGACGCGCGCGCCCTGCTGCCGTGCCGAGTGCGCCGCGGAGAACCCGGCGTTGCCGCTGCCCACGACGATGACGTCCCACTCTTCGGCCATGATGTCCCTCTCCACGAATGTCGTACGGCCGCACGGGTCCATGGCGGGACCGGAGGCCGTGAGTACCTGGGTTTGTCGATGCGGGGCCGGCGGGCCTACTCCCGCGGCTCGAGGACGAGCCGGCCGGGCGCCGCGCGCTGGGCGATCATCGTCAGTGCCCGCCGCCACTGCGAGAGCGGCAGCGCGGTGCTGGGCGGGGCCTTGACGGCCCCGGCGGTGTAGAACGCGAACAGCTCGCGGTAGCACTCCGCCATCAGGTCGGGGCGCCGTCTGCGGTAGTCGCTGATCTGCAGCCCCGACACCTCGATGTTCTTCAGCAGCGTGTAGTTCACCTTGAGGGTCGGGATGCGCCCGGCGGCGAAACCCACGACCACCAGTCGGCCCCGCCAGGCGATCGAGCGGATCGCGCCGTCGAACGGGTCGCCGCCCAGCGGGTCGATCACGATGTCCACGCCGGCCCCGTCGGTGGCGGCGAGGACCTGTTCCCTGACGCTCTCCCTGAGGTCCGGCCGGGACAGGTCCACCACGCCGTCGGCGCCGGCCGCGCGTGCCGCGGCGGAACCGTCCGGCGACGACGTCCCGGCCAGCACCAGGCCCGCGCCCATCGCCTTGGCGAGCTGGACCGCGGCCCCGCCGACCGCCCCGCCGGCGCCCAGCACCAGCACCGACTCGCCGGGCTGGATGCGCGCCCGCTCCCGCAGCGCCATCCAGGCGGTGTCGAAGGCCAGCGAGATCGCGGCGGCGTCGGCGAACGGCATCGCGTCGGGCAGCCGGTACACCTGCCGGTGGTCGGCTGTCACCAGCTCCGCGTACCCGCCGTACTCGGCCATCGCCAGGACCCGGTCGCCGACGGCGAGATGGGTCACCCCCTCACCGAGGGCTTCCACGACCCCGGCGGGTCCCTTGCCCGGGGTGTAGGGGAGCTTCGGCTTGAACTGGTACGCGCCGGTCAGCGTCACCAGATCGACGTAGTTGACGGGCGCCGCCTCGATCCTCACGAGCACCTCGCCCGCCGCGGGGACGGGGTCTGGGGTCTCCTGGAGGGCGGCGCTGTAGGACGGGCCCAGCTCGTCGACCATCACCGCGCGCATACGGCCTCACCTCCGGTCTCGGGTCCGCGCTCGGCGCGGGGCGGGGCGAAGGTGCTGAAGGTGCCCCGTCCGGCCGCGACGAGCGCGCCGGAGGCGTCGAGCACCTCCACATCGGCCCGGGCGACGGAGCGGCCGGCCCGGAGCACCTTCCCCCTGGCGGTCAGCGGGCCGCCGGCGGCGGCCCTGAGGTAGTCGATCCGCAGATCGACCGTGGGGGACACCCGGCCGGTGCGCACGGCGACAGCGGCGTGCGCCGTGATGTCGACGAGCGACGCGAGGACCCCGCCGTGGAAGAAGTCGCTGTCCCGGGCGAGGCGGAACTCGGGGCGGTACGGCAGCCGGACGACCACCGTGCCCTCGTCCGCGTCCGCCGCGACGGCCTGGGGCAGCAGGAAGTCGTGGTAGGGGCAGCGGGCCAGCTCGGTCTCCAGCCGGTCCAGGGCGGCGGCGGTCACGCGTTCACCGCCGGTGCCCTGAAGCGGACCGGTGCCGGCACTGCCCGCCCGTCCTCCACCTGCGCCACCAGGTCGCGCTTGGAGACCTTGCCGGACGGCAGCAGGGGGATCTCCGTCAGCCGCAGGAAGTACTCCGGCATGTCGTACTTGGACAGCCCGAGGGTGTCCAGGTGGACCAGCAGCTCGTCGGGCTCGGCCTCGTGACCGGGCTTCACCGTGACGACCAGGCAGACCTTCTCGCCGAGCCGGTCGTCGGGCACCGGGATGACGGCCGCCTTGGCCACGGCCGGATGCCGGGTGACCAGGTTCTCGATCCGGGCCGGGAAGATGTTGTGGCCGCCCCGGATGATCACGTCCTTCTTGCGGCCGGTGATCCTGATGTAGCCCGCCTCGTCGACCCAGCCCAGGTCGCCGGTCATGAACCAGCCGGAGGAGTTGAAGGACTCCTCGGTCGTCGCCTGGTCGTCGAAGTAGCCGAGCATCAGGGAGGCGCCCCGGCCGCCGATCTGGCCGACCTCGCCCGGTGGCAGCTCCCGGTCCGGGTCCTCGCGGGAGAAGATCCGCGCCTCGTGTCCGGCGCAGGGCCGGCCGGAGGATTCGACGATCAGCCGGGGCTCGTCGTCGGGTCGGGTGTAGTGGTGCGACCCCGCCTCCGTCATGCCGTATCCGCTCTGCGGCACGATCCCGTGCGCCAGCAGTCCCTCGGCGACCACCGGGGTCATGGCAGCCCCGGAGACCCGGAAGCCCTTCAGGGCGGGGAGGCCGGGCGCCCCGGGCCGCCGCAGCTCCGCCAGCAGGTCCATGGCGTGGGTGGGCACGCCGAACAGGAAGGTCGCCCCGGTCTCCCGCAGCCGGTCCAGCATGCTCGCGCCGCGCGGCAGGTCGTGCACCACCAGCCGCCCGCCCCCGGTCAGCGCCAGGATCATGGCACCGAATCCGAGGTTGTGGCTCAGCGGGGAGGCCGAGTACACCACCATGTCCTGGTCCAGCGACCAGTCCTCGGCCAGCGCCCGCGCCGGGGCGAGCAGGGTGTTGTCCGAGTGCATCACGCCCTTGGGCCGGCCCACCGTCCCGGAGGTGAAGGCGAGGTAGACCACCGAGTCGGGGTCGCGCCAGACCTCCTTGGGCGCCGCGGGGGCGGGCAGTTCGGCGAGCACCGGGCGGCCGGCGGCGTGCTCGCCGAGCGGTTCCAGCCGCAGTACGTAGCGCAGGCTGTCGACCTCGCCAAGCCGCCCGAACAGGTCGCGCCGGTCGGCGTCGGCCCCGTAGCCGTCCTCGGCTATCAGCGCGGAGGCCCGCATCCGCCGCAGCACCTCGACGATGTCCGCGACGGTGTGGTCCCGGTGCAGGGACGGGGAGACGACATAGCCGTTGCGCGAGCAGGCCAGTACGGCGACCGCGGTCTCGATGCGGCTGGGCAGCCAGACCGCGACGCGCTGGCCGGGCCGCACGCCGCTCGCGTCCAGCGCTCCGGCCAGGCGGTCGGCCGCGTCGAGCAGGTCCCGGTAGGTGACGGAGCGGAAGCGCTCCTGCATCGCGATCGCGTCGGGCCGGAGCTCGGCCTGGGCCCGCACCAGCGAGTGGATCGTGTCGTCCCGCCAGTGCCCGGCCGCGTAGAAGGCGCGCAGCCGTTCTCCGCTCAGCAGGGTCAGCATCGTAGGGGTCATGCGGTGTGTCTCCGGCTTCTGTCTGTCCTGGGGGTCGTGCCGAGCAGCCGACGGCTCGGCTCCGGTGCGGGGTGGCGGGGGTGTCATGTCACCGTGCCGTGGCGGACTCGCGGCCGGTGATGCGGCGGAGGAACCGGCCGAAGGCCCTGGCCACCGCCCAGAACAGCAGGGACAGCCCGCCGACCGGTGCGGCGGCGGTGTCCTGCGGGGCCGGCTGCGCGTCCGCCGCGGCGCCCTGTCCGGCCGCCGAGTCGGCGGCGATCTTGGCCTCCAGCCGCTGGGCGAAGTCGCGGGAGAGCCGCTGGGAGACGTCCTTCATGACGCCCCGGCCGAACTGGGCGATCCGTCCGGTCACCCGCAGGTCCTGCTCGATGGCCACGTGGGTGCCACCCTCGGGGGAGTCCGTGAGGCGGGCGACGACCTGCGCGTTGGCCCCGCCCTTGCCCTGCTTGTCCTTGGCGCTGCCGGAGATGGTGATGGCTCTGGCCGCCTCGTCGCGGGACTCGATGACCGCCGTCCCCTGGAGGTTGAGCCCGAGCGGGCCGACCTTGAGCGTCACCTTGCCGAGGTATTCGTCGTCCGAGATCTTCTCCAGGATCTCCGCGCCGGGGACGCAGGTGACGACCTCCTCGACGTTGAGCAGGTACTCCCAGACCTTCTCCACGGGCGCGTTGACGTGGAATTCGGATTCGATGCGCATGTGTCTGCCTCCACTGTGCTCAAGGCGGGTCGGTGCCGGCCGGGGCGGCGGGCTGTCGGGGGGGTGGGGCGGTGCCCGGCGGGTCAGGGCACCCGGATGCCGGGTTCGGGGGTGTGCTCGGCCTGCTCGGTGTGCGGGGTCAGTCCCTGCCCCTTGGTCTCCGGGCCGAGGATCAGGGTGAGCAGCAGCACCAGGCCGACCACGGCCGAGGTGACGCCGAAGGCGCCGACCAGGCCGAGCACGGGCCACAGGACGCTGCCGAGCAGGATGGGGGCGAGGCTGGCCGCGATCCGGCTGATCGCGGAGGCCCAGCCGAACCCGGTGGCCCGCAGCAGGGTCGGGTAGATCTCGGGGACGTAGACGTAGAGCGTGGCGATCAGCAACTGGACGGAGAAGCCGTAGACGGCCAGCCAGACCGCCGCGTCGTGGCCGACGTCCAGCCACAGGGCGAACATGACGATCCCGCCCGCCGAGCCCAGTCCGCCGACCAGGAGCCCGCTCTTGCGGCCCAGGACGTCCACCAGCCACGCCGAGAGCAAGGTGCCGATGACGCCGGCGCCGGTCATCAGGGTGGTCTTCAGGAAGGCCGCATAACGGCCGAGTCCCTCACCGACCAGAATGGACGGCATCCAGTTCAGCACACCGTAGTAGAGGAAGAACACGGTGATGAAGAGCCCCCAGATCAGCATGGTGTTCTTCCAGCTGAATTTCCAGATGTCGCCGAGCCGGCTGACGAACACCATGGGGGACAGTCGCGATTCGTCGTTGAGCTGCGGGCTCCGCCATTCCTGGACCGGAGCGCCGGTGCGGCGCACCAGATCATCGATGACCGCGCGTGCCTCGGCCTCCCGATTGCGCCGCAGCAGGAAGAGCGGCGATTCAGGAATTCCTCTGCGGATCCACACCGCCAGGATGGCGGGGACGACCATCAGGCCGAGCATGAGCCGCCAGTCCTCCAGCGGCAGCATCACGGTGGACATCAGGCCGCACAGGGTGGCGCCGAGCGGGAACGCGATGCCCATCAGCGCCATGACGCGGCCGCGGACCTTGCGCGGGGTGAACTCCGAGACCAGGGAGTAGTCCACCGGCAGGCATCCGCCCAGGCCGGTGCCCTCGATGAAGCGCGCGAGGAGCAGGATCTCGTAGTTCGGGGAGAGTGCGCAGGCCAGCGAGGCGAACCCGTAGACCAGCACGGTGAGCATGAACACCCGCTTGCGGCCGATCACGTCGGCGACCGTGCCCCACGCGAAGGCGCCCACCGCCATGCCGGCCAGTCCTGCCGCGCCGAACAGGCCGAGCTGTGCGGCGCTGAGCAGCATGTCGGCCTTCAGCAGCGGCAGGACATAGCCGGCCAGGACGACGTTCCATCCGTCGAAGAGCAGGCCGAGTCCGGCCAGTAGTGCGATCTTGCCGTGAACGCGCCATCTCCATGGCAGTTCCTGAATGATTTCATCGCCGGTACGCACAAGTACACCCGACCTCTCCTGGAGATTGGTCCGGCCTTTCGGGCCTGTGATCGGAATTCCGCCTTCTTCCCCTCGCCATGCGATCCGGGGGCGGTGCTGATTTCGGGCGGTACGGTCGGCAGCCGTCTTATGAAACGTCGTCCGGCGGCCATTTCGTGGTGACTGTATACAGCGGTATACAGCGCGGTCAATGCTTCGGTGAGGAGAATCTTCCGGAGATGTTCCAGAGAATCTTCCGGACAATCTTGCGGGGAATCAGAGACGGTCGAAGAGGTCCTGCACCACGTCCGGATCGGTGGTCCGGGTGAGCGCCAGCGAGAGCAGGACCTTGGCCTTCCAGGGCTGCAGGCTGTCCGCCGCCACCGCCCCGCGGGCACGCAGGGAGGGCGACGGCGGGATGCGGCCGGAGCCCACCCGGGAGCTCTGGCACACCACGACGCCGGCCGCGGCGGCCCGGTCCAGCGCCGCGTCCTCGGCGGGAGTCGGCCGGCCGCCGCCGGTGCCCGCGCTCACGATGCCGCGCGCCCCCGCGGCCACCGCCGCGTCGACGAGGGCGCCGTCGGCTCCCACATAGGAGGCGACGACATCGACCCGCGGCAGATCGTCGAGACCCGCCAGGTCGAACCCCGGGCGGTCCGGGCCGGCCCGCAGATGGCGGTGGTAGAACACCACCCGGCCGTCGGCGTCGGCATAGCCCAGCGGCCCCAGATCGGGCGCCTGGAAGGCCTGCACCCGGAACGGCGCCGTCTTGGTGACGTCCCGCGCCGAGTGGATCGTGTCGTTGGCGACCACCAGCACGCCGTGGCCGCGCGCCTGCGGGGACGCCGCCACCTGGATGGCGCGCAGCAGGTTGAGCGGGCCGTCGGGGCTGAGCGCCGAGGGCGGCCGGATCGCGCCGACCAGGACCACCGGCTTCGGCGAGCGCAGCACGAGATGGAGGAAGTAGGCCGTCTCCTCCAGGGTGTTCGTCCCATGGGTGAGGACGACGCCGGCGTAGTCGTCGCCGGCGAGCAGCGCCTCCACCGTCCGGGCGAGCTCCAGCCAGTCCCGGGTGGTCAGCGCGGAGCTGGACAGCCGCCGGAACGGTTTCTCCTCGACCGCGGCGAACTCGCCCGACTCGGGTACGGACCCGACGAGTCCGCCGTCGGGCAGCCGCTCACCGGTCTCGTAGTACCAGGCCAGATCCAGGCGGGAGGCGCCCACCGAGTCGATGGTGCCGCCGGTCTGGATGAGGGCGACGCGGGGGCGGGCGGTCACCGGACCACCCCGCCCTCGCCCGGAGCGCCCTCGCCCGGAGCGCCCTCGCCCGGAGCGCTTTCGGCCGTGCGGCACCACTGGACGATTTCGCCGGGCGTGGCCAGCCACGCCCCGCCGTCCGCGGCGATGTGCCGCAGCGCCTCCTCGACCGCGCCGGCCCGGAACGCCTGACCGGAGACCCAGGGGTGCAGATGCAGCGCGAGCACCCGGCCCGAGGCCGCGGCGTCCCGGCACAGCACGTCGTACGCCTCCCGCAGCCCGCGGCCGTAGTCCGCGGGCGGGACCTCGCGCAGGAACATCGCGGCCAGATCGCTCAGCTCCCACGACAGCGGGAACGCCCACAGGCCGTCGGCCGTGCCGCGCAGCGGGTACGGCTGCTCGTCGTTGCCCCAGTCGGCGACGTACTCCAGACCCTCCCCCGCCAGCAGCGCCGGGGTGCGCGCCGACTCGCTGTGCTCGGGGCTGAGCCAGCCCGACGGGCGCACCCCGAGCGCGGCCTCCAGCCGGTCCAGGGTCAGCCGGATGTAGTGGGCCTCCTCCGGCTCGGTCATCCGGCTGGTGAGCGGCCGGCCGGCGCTGAGGCCGCCGGCGAGGAACTCCGCCGCCGCGGGCCGCAGATGGTCCATCAGCGGCCCGTACTCCTCGGCGGTCAGCACATCGACGGCGACGGCGGGCGCGATGCCCAGCCGCTCCAGGATCCGCAGCAGCCGGAAGACCCCGACCCGGTGGCCGAACTCCCGGTGCGACATGCGGGGGAAGTCCGGGTACGGCGCCACACCGCGTCCGCCGGGCGGCGGGACCGGGGTGGCGTGCCGCGGGTCGTCCCACTCCGCGGCCCGCAGATCCAGGACGACGCAGACCGCCACCTTCGCGCCGCCCGGCCACCGGAGCGGGGGCCGGGCCGGCAGCGGCAGCCAGGAGTACCAGCCGTGGTCGTAGCCGGGTTCGGCACCGCGGGTGCCGGTGGCATCCGTAACGTTCGGCGTCCGCTCGGCCGCCGCCCGCCCCGTCGCTGTCCGCTCACTCATGGCGGCCCCCACAACTCTCCTTCAGATCCGCGTCGTAGTGGTGGCGCAGATAGTGGTCCACGATGTCGCTCGCCGTCGCGATCCACACGTCGTCGCGGGCGCGCAGATGGGCCAGGACCCGGTCCAGGTACCCGATGCGGTGCGGCTGGCCGATGGTGAAGGGGTGCAGCGGCAGGCACATCATCCGGCCCGCGCCATCCTCCTCCCCGTACAGCCGCTCGAACTGGGCGATGCACCGGTCGGCGTAGGCGCTCCCCTCGACGTGGGAGCGCATCAGCAGCGGGGCGTCGTTGAGTTCGTAGCTGTAGGGGAGCGCCACCATCCGCCCGCCGCCGGCGGTCAGCAGGGGCGAGGGCCGTTCGTCGTGCACCCAGTCGGCGTGGTAGCGCATGCCGGCCTCGGCCATCAGGTCCGGGGTGTGCCGGTTGCCGGTGATGTTCGGGCCGAGCATGCCGCTGAAGCGGCGGCCGGTGTGCCGCTCCAGCGCCCGGTTGCACGATTCCAGGAACTCCCGCTCCTGGTCCCGGTCCATGCCGGTCAGATAGCGGGTGTTGTACAGGCCGTGGCTCATCAGGTCCCACGACCGCTCGGCCATCGCCTCCGCGATCTGCGGATAGTGGTCCAGGACCGCGACGTTCAGCGAGACGGTGGCCGGGACCTCGTAGCGGTCGAGGACCTCGGCCATCCGCCAGAACGCGACCCGGTTGCCGTAGTCGTGGTAGGCGTACTTGCGCACGTCCGGGTGGGGAGTGCGCGGGTACGGGTCCACCTCGCCGGCGGGCGGGAGGTACTCGTAGTGCTCGATGTTGGGCACGACCCAGACGGCGATCCGCGCCCCGCCGGGCCAGGCGATCGGCGGGCGGTCCACGATCGGCGCGTAGGGCAGCCGGTCGTGGACCGGGTCGAAGGGGCGTTCGTGCGGGTACGCCGCCGCGGCGCCCGTCCCGGTCCCGTCCGCGGTCATGCGCGCTGCGGGCAACCGCCCGCGCGGCCGCCGCAGGCGCTGACCGCCTCCTTGATGCTGGCGTAGCAGCCGCAGCGGCACAGGTGCCCCTGCAGTCCGTCCACGATCTCCTGGTCGCTGAGCTGCCGGTCCCCGGCGGACTCGAGCAGCGCGTGGCCGCTCATCAGGAAACCGGGGGTGCAGAACGAGCACTGGAACGCCTGCTTCTCGATGAACTGCCGCTGCAGCTCGGTCAGCCTGCCCTCGTCGGCGAGCCCCTCCGCGGTCTGCACGCTGCGGCCCTCCACCGCGTACAGCGGCAGGATGCAGGTGCTCACCGGTTCGCCGTCGAGCAGCGCGGTGCAGGTCCCGCAGACCCCCAGACCGCAGGTCTCGCGCACGCTGAACAGGCCGTTCGCCCGCAGGACCGTGCTCAGCGCGGCGGCGGGGTCCCCGGTGAGGTCGGTCTGGACGCCGTTCACCACGCAGGTGACGGAGATCTCGTCGCTGTTCTGGTCCATGGCGTCCATTACGGCTTCCTCGCTCGCAGAACTCGTTCGGGGGTGATGGGCAGGGAGCGCACCCGGCCGCCGACGGCCGCGTTCACCGCGTTGCCGATGGCCGCGATCACCGGGGGCAGAACCGTTTCGCCCAGGCCGTGGATGTTGCCCGGGGCGTCGTCCTCCAGGTACTCGATCTGCAGGACCTCGGGCAGGTCGTCCATGGCCGGGATCGAGTAGTCGGACAGGTTCGGGTTGGTCAGGACGCCGTCGTCGTAGACCAGTTCCTCGTACAGGGTGTGGCCGATCCCGAAGAGCGCGCTGCCGTGCATCTGCATGTCGGCGAGCTTGGGGTTGACGACCTGCCCGGCGTGCGCGATCACGTGCAGGTGTTTGACGTAGACCTTGCCGGTGTCGAGGTCCACCTCGACCTCCGCGCCGGCCGCGCCCTGGTGCCAGTGGTCGCTGGCGACGCCCTGGCCCGTCTCGGCGTCCAGTCCGCCGGTCGTCCGGACCTCGCCGTGGCCGCTGATGCTGCCGGTGCGGGTCCGCCAGAAGACTTCCTGGACGGTGAGCCGGGTGGCGGGGTCCGAGCGGAGCGCCACCGCGCCCTCGCTGAGGACGAGGTCCTCCGGAGCGGCCCCCAGCAGGTCCGCCGCGAGCGCCAGCAGTCTTTCGCGGATCATCTCCGCGGCCTGGACCAGCGCACCGCCCATGGCCCGGGTGGTGCGGCTGGAGCTGGTGGTCTGGTCGTAGGGGGTGTAGTCGGTGTCCGGTGCGGTGACGTTGACCGCCTCGATGGGGATGCCGAGCGGGCCGGCGGCGATCTGCGCCAGGACGGTGTGCGCGCCCTGGCCCATCTCCACGGAGGAGGTCAGCACCTGGAGGCTGCCGTCGGCGTCCAGGCGCAGCGACGCGTGGGAGGTCGACGGGGTGATCGTGGACTTCAGGATCACCGCCAGGCCCTTGCCCCGGACGCGGTTGCCCTCCACCTCACGGCGCCGGTCGGCCGGCCAGTTGATGGCGGAGGCGCTGCGGTCGAGCAGCTCCTCCCAGGTGGCCTCCTCCATCACCTCGCCGGTGGCGAAGCGCTCGCCCTCCCGCAGCAGGTTCCGGCGGCGGAACTCCACCGGGTCCAGGCCGAGTGCGTCGGCCAGCTCGTCCATCTGCTGCTCGTACGCCCACGCCGCCTGCGACACCCCGTAGCCCCGGTAGGCGCCGGCGGGCGGCAGGTTGGTGTACACGGCGTAGGAGTCCACCCGGACGTGGGGGATGGCGTACGGGCCGACGCAGCTGTAGCCGCCGTTCTTGATCAGCCGCGGGCTGATGTCGGCGTAGGCGCCGCCGTTGAAGTAGGCCTTCACCTCGCGGGCGACCAGCCGCCCGTCCTTGGTGACGCCGGTGCGCAGATGGATGCGGGCGGCGTGCTTGGTGATGGAGATGAACTCCTCCTCGCGCGTCAGCACGAGCTTCACCGGACGCTTGGCCTTCCACGCCAGCGCGGCGGTGACCGGCTCGAACTTGGCGTAGGTCTTGGCGCCGTATCCGCCGCCCAGCGGAGGCACGGTCACCCGGACGTCCGAGGCCGGCAGGCCGAACATCTCGCTGAGGCTGTCGCGGACGGCGAAGGGCGCCTGCGTCGAGCTGATCACATGGAGCCGGCCGTCCTTGAAGGAGGCGATGACCACGTGCGGTTCCATGGGGACGTGCTGGACCGCCGGGCTCTCGTAGACGTTCTCCATGATCAGGTCGGCGGTGGCGAAGCCGGCCTCGATGTCGCCGGTGCGCAGCTGGAACTTGGTGCAGACGTTGCCTTCGCGCCCGACCAGGTTGATGTCCGAGTAGGAGCGCTCGCGCGGCGGCGGCGGGGCGTCGTGGACCCGCTCCGCCCCTTCGGCGAGGGCCTCGTCCACGGTGGTCACGAAGGGCAGCTCTTCGTAGTCGACCTCGATCATGTCGAGTGCGGCCGCCGCGGCCTCCTCGGTCTCGGCCGCCACCGCGGCCACCGGGTCGCCCACGAACCGCACCTTGTCGCGGCAGAGGACGGGCTGGTCGCGGATGACCGGCCCGTGGTGGCCGGCCGGCCCGCCCGGCTGGTCCAGGTCGGCCGCCGTCAGCACCGCGATCACGCCGGGCATCTTCTCCGCCGCCGACACGTCCACGGAGCGGATCCGGGCGTGCGGGACCGTGCTGCGCAGCAGCTTGGCGAAGACCATGCCGGGCACTTCGGCGTTGAGCGCGTAGCCGACCGTGCCGGTGACCCGCGCCTTCGCCTCGAACATGTCGACGGACCGGCCCACAGTGGTACCGCTCATAGTCTGGACGCTCCGTTCTCCCCGCTGCTGGACACCGTCTCCAGGGCACGGCGGACGAGCACCGTGGTGAGGTGCTTGCGATAGTCCGCCGATCCCCTGACGTCGTCGATGGGCTCGATGGCCGCGCCGTAGGCGGCGCCGACCTCCTGCCACAGGCCGCCGTCGGGCTTCGCGCCCCGGCAGTCGTCGGTCACCGATGGCAGGGTGAAGGGTGTGGGCGTGGCGCCCGAGACGGCCACCCGGACGTCAGTGAGACGGCCCGAGGAGTCGGTGTCGGCATAGGCCGCCACGCCGACGCAGGGCCGGTCCTCGGCGCTTCGGCTGACGTACTTGAGGTAGGTCGTGCGCGCCGTCGGCGACGGGCGGGGTATCTCCACCTCGGTCACCAGCTCGTTGTGTTCCAGCGCGTTCTCGTAGTAGTCGACCAGGAATTCGGACAACGGCAGAACCCGCTGCGACCCGGTGCTCGCGATATGCACCCGGCAGCCGAGCGTGGTCAGCACGGCCGGCGGGTCCGAGGCGTAGTCGCTTTCGCTGAGGTTTCCGCCGATGGTGGCGCGCTGCCGGACGCGGTGGTTCGCGACGAGACCGAGCGTCGCGGTCAGGGTCGGCAGTGACCGGCGCAGTTCGGGACAGCTCTGCATCTTCTTCAGTGAAGTCAGCGCCCCGAGCCGGATCGCGCCTTCCGAATCGGCGTGTATGTAGTCCAGTTCGGACAGACGCTCAAGGGCGATCAACTGCTCCGGGAGCAGCAGGCCATTGCGCATCATGATCATCAGTGCTGTTCCACCGGCGATCACTTTGGATTCGTCGCCGGTTTCGTCCAGCAGCTGGAGAGTCGCCGCAACGGACTGCGGCTTATGGACTCGCATGTCACCTCCCACGCAGGTCCCCGATGTATACAGAGGTATGCAGGGATGACGCAAGACCCTGTCCAGCAAGCGGTTCATCCGCAGTTGAGCGGGTGTGCGGTGGTGACTGCCCGGGTCCCCCGGCGCGAGTCTGTGGAGATCCGGGGGAGACTGGCCAGGTGAGCGATGGTGGCCCACGATGGGGCGGTTGCGCCGCCGAGGGTTCGCCGGGCCGCCTCGAGAGCGAAGCCCGGTCCGGCCTCGCCGACATGGCCGAGGCGGACTGGTGCGGAGATGGCTGTCGCATGCCGGCCGGGGTTGCGGGCTTCGTATACGACTGCGTGTGGTTGCGTACCGCCATACCGATCGGTACTGTGCGCCGGGCGTTGCATTCTTGCGCTTCGTCGAGGTGTCCCTGATGTCGAAGCGGAGTGCCTGATTATGGTCACTTTCCTGGGGGAGCCGTCATGACCAAAAAAAGGACCAATGACTCAAAGGACGAGAATTCCCCTTACGAGAAAATCAAGCGGGGGATTCTGGACGGTACGTTTGCACCCGGTTCCGCCCTTGTGGAATCGGCGCTCGCGGAATGGTGCGGCGTCAGTCGAACGCCCGTGCGTGAAGCGCTGAGCCGACTGGAACGCGATGGTGTGGTCAACAAGACCGACCGCGGAATGGCCGTGCGGGAGCGGACCCCCGAGGAAATCCTCGACATCTACGAAGTACGCATCGCGCTCGAGGTCACGGCGGCCCGACTCGCGGCGGTACGGCACACACGTATCGACCAGATCCGCCTCGAACGCCTCATGACGCTGCTGACCGAGACGAGTGACGACGCTCCGGGGGACGTCCTGGCCGAACGGAATCGAGAATTCCATCGCGGCATCTGGGCCGCGAGCCACAACCAGACACTGATCGACGTCCTGGACCGGATCAATCTGCACCTGCTGCGCTACCCCGTCACCACCCTGACCACCCCCGGTCGTTGGCAGCAGTCGCTGCGCGAGCACCGGGAGCTGGTCACCGCGATCATCGCGCGGGACGAGGCGAGGGCCCAGAAGATCGCCGGGGAACACTTCAGCGCGGCACGCGACATCCGGCTCAAGCTGTGGGAACAGAGCATCGTCTGACTCGCGTCAGGCGTCCTGGATGCGGCGGAACGGCTGGTCCGCCTCCAGTTCGAAGGCCAGCTCCAGGAGGGTGCGTTCCGTGCCCGGGCGGGCGGAGAACATCACGCCGATGGGGAGGCCGTCCTCCGTCGTACGCATCGCCGGTACGGACAGGGACGGGGTGCCGACGATGTTGTTCACCGGGGTGAACGCCACGTAGCTCACTAGACGTTGGATCAGAGTCGCGTACGGGACGGTCGGGCTGAGGTGGCCGAGCGGGGGCGTGGTGTGGGCGAGGACCGGGGAGAGGATCAGGTCGAGGCCGCGGAACCCGGCCGCGTACGCCTCGCGCGTGCGCTTGAGCCGGCGCAGGACGCCCGGTGTGGTCCGCCAGTCCCGGACGTACGACTCCCGCAGGCCCCGGCTCAGACCGTCCATGCGGCGGCGGTCGAAGTCGGTGCCGAGTCTGCGGCCAGTGATGCCGATGAGGAACGACAGCAGGCCCCAGTAGGTGAGGAAGTCCTCGGTGAAGCGCGGGTCGATGGCCAGCTCGACGGGTTCCACGGTGTGGCCGAGCCGCTCCAGCCGCCGCGCCGTCTCCTCGACCGCCGCCCGGGTGTCGGCGTCGGAGCGGACCCCGTTCGGGGAGTCCACCAGGAGCCCGATGCGCAGGCGCCGGTCGGAGGGGCCCTCGACCAGGCCCACGGGCGGCAGCTTGGGGTTGCGCCAGTGCTGCTCCGCCGCGGCGAAGAACGCGGCGCTGTCGCGTACGGAGCGGGTGACCACGCCGTCGGTGACGATGTCGATGGGCAGTTGGCGGCTCTGCGCGTTGAGCACCATCCGGCCGCGGGTCGGCTTCAGACCGACGAGTCCGCAGCAGGCGGCGGGGATGCGGATGGAGCCGCCGCCGTCGTTGGCGTGCGCGATGGGCACGGCTCCGGCGGCGACGAGGGCCGCGCTGCCGCCCGACGAACCGCCGGCCGAGTGGCCCGTGTGCCACGGGTTGCGGACGGGCTCGCCCGTCTCGTACTCCGTGGTGGCGTTGAAGCCGAACTCCGGCAGCCGGGTCTTGCCGAGCACGGTGACCCCGGTGCTCAGGAACTGGCGCGCGAACGGAGCGTGCCGCCGGGCGGCGCGGGGTGCGAACGCGACGCTCCCGTGGCCCGTGGGCAGACCCAGATAGTCGGTGTTGTCCTTGACGAAGGTTGGCACCCCGGCGAGGGCGCCGCTGGTTTCGGTGCCGTGTGCCGGGGTGTCGAGGTGCACCTGGACGGCGTTGAGCCGGTCCTCGACGGCCCTGACCCTGGCCGCGGCGGCACGGGCGGCTTCCTCGGCGCTGACCTCGCCCCGGCGGATCGCCCGTGCGAGGCCGACCGCGTCGTGGTCGCCCAGGGCGTCGTCCCGGAAGACATGCACCCCGGCCGGCGCCTCGCGCCGCCCCTCGCTGCGTCCCTCGCTCTGTTCCTCGGAAGTCGTCACCGTCGGCTCCGCCCTGAACGCGTGAATGCTTGCCCCGCCATCATTGCTTACCGGCGAGTAACACGCGAGGGTTCCACGGGAAGAGATCAGAAGTTGATGCTGCCGATCATCCCCGCGATGTTGTTCGTCAGCTCGCTGATCGTGGGCGCCATCGTCGACGAGGCCAGGTAGAAGCCGAGCAGCATGCACACGACGGCGTGCCCTGCCTTCAGGCCGGACTTCTTGATCAGCAGGAAGACGATGATCGCCAGCAGCACCACCGCCGAAATCGAGAGTGCCACGGCGGCTCACCTCCAAGGATCCCAGGGCGCGGGGGTAGGAATTGGGGGCAGACAGATCCACACAGCAGCCAGCAGGTTCATACCCACTATGCGCTAACGATCATAACTATCCGTACGTGCGCATCGATCGGCGCACTGCCGCACAAGGGGGCGCATGGCCAATATGGTCAGGGCATGACGACCGAGGCTGACTCCTTCCCCCGACGGCACGCCCGCACCCTGCGCTTCACACTCGGCGCGCCGCGTTCGTTCACCGTGGCTCCCGACGGTTCGCGTGTCGTGTTCCTGCGCTCGGGTTCCGGTACGGACCGGGCCCATTCACTCTGGATCCTCGACACGGAAGGGGGCGGGGAGCGCGTGGCGGCCGACCCGCGCGCCCTGCTGGGCGGGGCCCTGGAAAACCTCTCCGCCGAGGAGCGCGCGCGGCGCGAGCGGAGCCGTGAGGGCGGTGCCGGCATCGTCGGCTACGCCACCGACGCCGCCGTCGAGCTGGCGTCTTTCTCCTTGTCAGGGCGGCTTTTCGCGGCCGAGCTGCGGGCCGGGACGGCGCGTGAACTGCCCGCGCCGGGGCCGGTGATCGACCCCCGCCCCTCGCCCGACGGACGGCACGTCGCGTACGTCGCCCGGGGTGCGCTGCGGGTGACGGGGGCCGAGGGCGAGGACGACCGCGCGCTCGCAACACCCGAGTCCGAGGAGGTGACTTACGGCCTGGCGGAGTTCATCGCGGCCGAGGAGATGGGGCGTTCACGGGGCTTCTGGTGGTCGCCGGAGTCGGACCGGATGCTGGTGGCACGCGTGGACGACACGCCGGTGCAGCGGTGGTGGATCTCCGATCCCGCCCACCCGGAACGGGAGCCGAGCCCCGTGCGCTACCCGGCGGCGGGCACGCCGAACGCGGACGTCCGGCTCTTCGTGATCGGCCTCGACGGTACGCGCACCGAGGTCTCCTGGGACCGCGCGCGCTATCCGTATCTGGCGCAAGTGCACTGGTCAGAGGCAGGAGCTCCGCTGCTCCTCGTCCAGGCGCGCGACCAGCGCGCCTCGCTGATCCTGGCCGTGGACGCGGACACAGGGGCGACCCGGATGGTGCACGCCGACGAAGATCCAACTTGGCTGGAACTTTTCCCTGGGGTGCCCCGCTGGAGCCCCTCGGGTCAGCTGGTGCGGATCGCGGACGAAGGTGGTGCGCGACGACTCGTCGTGGGTGAACGGCCGCTCACCGGGCCCCAGTTGCACATCCGTGCGGTACTCGACGTCTCCGAGGACGACGTGCTGGTCTCGGCGTCGGCGGGCGAGGAGGCGGCCGATCCGGAGATCGGCGAGGTGCATGTGTACCGGGTGAACGAACTGGGCGTGGAGCGCCTCTCGCAGGAGCCCGGCGTGCACTCCGCGGTGCGCGCCGGGGGCGTGACCGTGCTCGTCTCCGCGACGCCGGATCGGCCAGGTTCGCGGGCGCAGGTGCTGCGTGACGGGAAACCGATGGCGACTGTCCCCTCGTACGCCGAAGACCCCGGTATGTCCCCCCGCGTGACCCTGACCCAGGGGGGCGCACGCCGCATTCCGTGCGCCGTGCTTATGCCTCGGGACTACGCCGGTGACACCCTTCTGCCGGTGCTCATGGACCCCTATGGTGGCCCGCACGGGCAGCGGGTGGTCGCCGCCCACAACCCGCATCTGACCTCGCAGTGGTTCGCCGACCAGGGGTTCGCCGTGATCGTCGCGGACGGGCGCGGCACCCCGGGCCGCTCGCCCGCCTGGGAGAAGTCCGTCAAGGACGACATCGCCGCGGTCGTCGTCCAGGACCAGGTCGACGCCCTCCAGGCGCTCGCCGGCGACTTCCCGCTCGACCTGGGCCGGGTCGCCGTCCGGGGCTGGTCCTTCGGCGGCTATCTGGCGGCCCTCGCGGCCCTGCGCCGCCCGGACGTCTTCCACGCGGCGGTGGTGGGCGCCCCGGTCACCGACCTCCGTCTCTACGACACCCACTACCAGGAGCGCTACGTCGGCCACCCGGACGAGCAGCCGGACGTCTACCGCCGCAACTCGGTGGTCGACGACGCGGGCCTGGTCGACGCCGCCGAACCGCACCGGCCGATGATGATCATCCACGGGCTGGCGGACGACAACGTGGTCGTCGCGCACTCCCTGCGGCTGTCCTCGGCGCTGCTGGCGGCCGGCCGCCCGCACGAGGTGCTGCCGCTGTCCGGCGTCACGCACATGACCCCGCAGGAGGAGGTCGCCGAGAACCTGCTGCGCCTCCAACTCGACTTCCTCAAGCGCTCCCTGGGGATCGCACACGAGGACGAACCGCGTTAACACACAGGCAACGTCACGGAAGCGGTACCGATATACGGACACGGAACGCTGAGCAGCGTACGGCCGTGCGGGTGCCGTAAGCGGGCCGGGGTGCGCCATGTCATCCCGGCCCGTCGCCGTTTCCCCGCCCTCCTCACGGCACCACCTGCCTCTCCGCGGCGAAGTGACAGGCCGACGCGTGTGCCGCCGGCCCCCCGCCCGCCCCGAACCACGCGGGAACCGCGAGCGCCGGGACCTCCAGCGCACAGCGCTCCCGCGCCTTCCAGCAGCGGGTCCGGAAGCGGCAGCCGGAGGGGATGTTCGTGGGCGACGGGACGTCGCCGCTGAGGATGATCCGCTCCCGGCGCTCCCTGGCCTCCGGGTCCGGCACGGGGACGGCGGAGAGCAGCGCCTGCGTGTAGGGGTGCGTGGGATGGTCGTAGATCTCGGTGTCGGTGCCGGTCTCCACGATCCGGCCGAGGTACATCACCCCGATCCGGTCCGAGATGTGCCGCACGATCGACAGGTCGTGCGCGATGAAGATGTAGGCGAGGTGGAACTCGCTCTGCAGCCGGCCCATCAGATTGATGACCTGGGCCTGCACCGAGACGTCCAGCGCGGAGACCGGTTCGTCGGCGACGATCACCTCGGGGCGCAGCGCCAGCCCCCGCGCGATGCCGATGCGCTGCCGCTGGCCGCCGGAGAACTGGTGCGGATAGCGGTTGATGTGCTCCGGGTTGAGGCCGACGACGTCCAGCAGCTCCTGCACCTTCCGGCGCCGGTCGCCCTTGGGCGCCACCTCGGGATGGATGTCGTACGGCTCCCCGATGATGTCGCCCACCGTCATCCGGGGGTTGAGGGAGCTGTACGGGTCCTGGAACACCATCTGGATGTTGCGGCGTACGGCCTTCAGCGCGCGCCCGGACAGCCTGGTGATGTCCTCGCCCTTGTAGCGGATCGAACCGGCCGTCGGCCGCTCCAGGTTGACCAGCATCTTGGCGACCGTCGACTTGCCGCAGCCGGACTCGCCGACGATGCCCAGCGTCTCGCCCCGGCCGAGGCGGAAGTCCACGCCGTCGACCGCCTTCACGGCGCCGACCTGCTTGCGGAAGACGACGCCCCGTGTCAGCGGGTAATGCTTGACCAGGTTGCCGGCTTCCAGGACCGTCTCAGCCGTCTCAGCCATTGAGGCACTCCGTCCAGAAGTGGCAGGCACTCCCCCGCGTCCCCGAGACCTCGTACAGCGGGGGCTCCTGGGTGCGGCAGATGTCCCGGGCGAGCGGACAGCGGGGGTGGAAGGCACAGCCCGGCGGGATGTGCATGAGGTTGGGCGGCAGGCCCCTGATGGCGTAGAGCTCCTGACCCTCGCGGTCCAGGCGCGGGATGGATTCCAGCAGGCCCCGGGTGTACGGGTGCGCCGGGGCCTTGTAGATGTCGTGCACGGGTGCCGACTCGACGATCCGGCCCGCGTACATCACGGCGATGCGGTCGGCGACGTCGGCGACCACGCCCAGGTCGTGGGTGATCAGGACGAGGCCCATGCGGTACTCGCGCCGGAGTTCCGCGAGCAGGTCCATGATCTGGGCCTGGACGGTGACGTCGAGGGCGGTGGTCGGTTCGTCGGCGATGATCAGGGCGGGTTCCAGGGCCAGCGCCATCGCGATCATGATGCGCTGGCGCATGCCGCCGGAGAACTG
Source organism: Streptomyces sp. NPDC052079 (assembly GCF_040680275.1). Classification (NCBI taxonomy): domain Bacteria; kingdom Bacillati; phylum Actinomycetota; class Actinomycetes; order Kitasatosporales; family Streptomycetaceae; genus Streptomyces; species Streptomyces sp. NPDC052079. The sequence continues at coordinate 563,644 of NZ_JBFAWL010000001.1, read as the reverse complement.
GTGCGGGTACTGCCGGACCCGCTCCCGGGCGGCGGGGATGCGTACCCGGTCCATCAGCTCCACCGCCTTGGCCCGCGCCTCCTTGCGGGACATGCCCCGGTGCACGGTGAACATCTCACCGAGCTGGTCGCCCACGCTGAGCACGGGGTTGAGGGACGACAGCGCGTCCTGGAAGATCATCGCCAGCTCGGCGCCCCGGATGCGCCGGCGTTCGTCCTCCTTGAGCCGCAGCAGGTCCCGCCCCCGGAAGACGACCTCGCCGCCGGTGATCCGGCCGGGCGGCATGTCGAGGATGCCCATGACGGCCTGCGCGGTCACGGACTTGCCGGAGCCGGACTCGCCCAGCACGGCCAGTGTCTCGCCGGCCTCCACGCCGTAGCTGACCCCGTTGACGGCCTTCGCGACCCCGTCCCGGGTGTGGAACTCCACGTGCAGGTCCCGCACTTCGAGCAGCACGGCGGATCACCTCAGTTTCGGGTCGAGGGCGTCGCGCACCGCGTCGCCGAGCATGATGAACGCCAGAACGGTGATCGCCAGGGCCCCGGAGGGCCACAGCAGGGCGTGCGGGGCGTTGCGGATGTACGGGGAGGCGGCGGAGATATCGATGCCCCAGGAGACGCTGGGCGGCTTCAGGCCGACGCCGAGGTAGGACAGGGTGGCCTCCAGCGCGATGTACGTGCCGAGCGCGATGGTCGCCACGACGATGACCGGCGCGACGGCGTTGGGCGCGATGTGCCGGAGCACCAGGCGGGCGTTGGAGGCGCCGAGCGCCCGCGCGGCCTGGACGTAGTCGTTCTGTTGGGCGGTGATGACGGCGCCGCGGGCGATGCGGAAGATCTGCGGCCAGCCGAGCAGCACGATGAAGCCGATGACCGGCCAGATGGTGTTGCTGGTGATGACGGACAGCAGCACCAGTCCGCCGAGGACGACCGGGATGGCGAAGAAGACGTCGGTGATCCGGGACAGGACCGAGTCCCAGAAGCCGCCGAAGAACCCGGCGAGGGCGCCCAGGACGCTGCCGAGGACGGCGACGCCGAGGGTGGCGAGGACGCCGACCGTCACCGAGGTACGGGCGCCGTGGACGGTGCGGGTGTAGACGTCGCAGCCCTGGCCGTCGAAGCCGAACGGGTGTCCGGCCTGGGGGCCCTGCTGGGCCTTGGACAGGTCACAGTCGAGGGGGCTGCCGGAGGCGATCGCCGAGGGCCACACGGAGATGAGGACCAGGAAGACGATGACCAGGGCCGAGACGATGAAGACGGGGTTGCGACGCAGGTCGCGCCAGGCGTCGGACCACAGGGAGCGGGGCCGTTCCCGCGGTCCGGTGCCGTCCGGGCCGCCCTCCGGCCGCTTCTCCAGGATCTCCGCCTCGTCCACGCCCAGGTCCACGGTGCCGCCCCGTCCGGTCCCGGCGAGGGCGCCCTCGGCTTCGTAGCGGTGGTCAGACATAGCGGATCCTCGGGTCGAGCAGGGCGTAGAGCAGGTCGACGACGAGGTTGGCGACCAGGAACACCAGCACCAGCACGGTGACGAAGCCGACGACGGTCTGGGTGTTCTGCCGGAGGATGCCCTGGTAGAGCTGGTAGCCGACGCCGTGGATGTTGAAGATCCGCTCGGTGACGATGGCGCCGCCCATGAGGAAGCCGATGTCGGCCCCGATGAAGGTGACCACGGGGATCAGCGAGTTGCGCAGCAGGTGCCGGATCACCACCCGGTGCCGGGGCAGGCCCTTGGCGACGGCGGTGCGGACATAGTCGGAGCGGTGGTTCTCCGCGAGGGAGGTGCGGGTGAGCCGGGTGACGTAGGCGAGGGAGACCGAGGCCAGCACCAGGCCGGGCAGTACCAGTTCCTCGAAGGTCGCCCCGGAGGAGACCGAGGGCCGGATCCAGCCCCACCTCACGCCGAGCAGCAGCTGGAGCAGCAGTCCCGTGACGAAGGTGGGCACCGAGATGACGACGAGGGTGATCAGCAGGACACCGGTGTCGACGGGGCGGCCCCGGCGCAGTCCGGTGACCACGCCGAGGGTGACGCCGATGACGATCTCGAAGAGGATCGCGATCAGGGTGAGCCGGATGGTGACGGGGAAGGCCGTCGACATCAGCTCGGTGACCTCCTGGCCGTTGAAGGCCGTGCCGAAGTCGCCGGTGAAGACATTGCCCATGTAGGTCAGGTATTGCCGCCAGAGGGGCTGGTCGAGGCCGAACTCCTGCTCCAGCCGGGCGGCGGTCGCCGGATCGCACCGGCGTTCGCCGCACAGCCCGGCGATGGGGTCGCCCATCACATTGACCATGAGGAAGATCAGCAGCGTGGCCCCGATGAACACCGGGATCATCTGGAGCAGCCGCCGGACGACATAGCGCCCCATGGCGGATCAGCTCACCTTGATCTGGTCGTACACGGGGACGCTGAAGGGGTTGAGCTTGACCTCGGTCAGCCGCTCCGACCAGCCGGCGCTGCCGTTCTGGTACCAGAGCGGGATGGCGGCCATGTTGTCGCGGACGACCTCCTCGGCCTGCTGGAACAGGCCGATGGCCTTGGCGCTGTCGGTCTCCTGGTTGGCGCGGTCGACGAGGTCGTCGAACTTCTTGTTGGACCACTTGCCGTCGTTGGAGGAGGCGTTGGTGTAGTACAGCGGCTGGAGGAAGTTCTGGATGAGCGGGTAGTCCATCTGCCAGCCCGCCCGGAACGGGGCCGTCATCTTCCGGTCGGTGATCTCGCTGCGGAAGTCGGCGAAGGTACCGACCGGGTTGGCGGTGCAGGCGCGCTCGTTGTCCAGCGCGTTGTTGATCGAGTTGCACACGGCGTTGACCCATTCGCGGTGGGAGCCGGTGTCCGCGTTGAAGGTGATCGTCACCTTGCCGCCGGGCAGGCCGCCGCCCTCCTCGATAAGCTTCTTCGCCCCGTCGGGGTCGTACGCGCAGCCCTTTCCGCACAGGCCGGCCTTGAAGCCGCCGTCCTCGCCGAGGACGGGTGAGGTCCAGTCGGTGGCGGGGGTGCGGGTCTTGTGGAAGATCGTGTCGGTGATCTGCTTGCGGTCGATGGCCATGGACAGGCCCGTGCGGACCTTCTCCGAACCGGCCTTCTTCCAGTCCTCGTCGTAGAAGGGGAAGGCGAGGGTCTGGATGATCCCGGCGGGGGTGTTGAGGTAGCGGTCGCCGAGGTCGTTGCGCACGTTCCTCAGCTGGGCGGCGGGGACGTCGTCGACCAGGTCGAGGTTGCCGGCGAGCAGGTCGGTGTAGGCGGTGTTGTTGTCGGTGTAGACCTTGAGGTCGACGCCGCCGTTCCGCGCCTTGTCGGGGCCGGGGTAGTCGTCCCAGGTGCGCAGCGACATCTGTGAGCCGCGGGTGTAGGAATCCACCAGGTACGGGCCGTTGCCGACGGGCTTCCTCACCCAGGCGTCGTGGTCGTCGAAGAAGGCACGGGGCAGCGGGGCGAAGGCGTTGTAGCCCAGGGTGTCGGGGAAGGTGGAGAACTTCTGGGTGAGCGCGACGGTGAAGGTGCGCTCCCCGGTGACCTTCAGGCCGGACAGGGTGTCGGCGGTCTGCTTCCCCTCCTCGGGGTGGACCTGGTCGTAGCCCTGGATGTAGCCGAAGAAGTACGAGTTGCGCTGGTTGTTCTTCAGACTCGCGCCGTAGTTCCAGGCGTCGACGAAGGACCGGGCCGTGACCTTCTCGCCGTCGCTGAAGGTCCAGCCGTCCTTGACGGTGATGGTGAAGTTCTGCGAGTCGGAGCTCTCGATCTTCTCGGCGAGCATGTCCTGGGCCTCGCCGGTCTCCGGGTGGTACCGCTTCAGCCCCCGGAAAATCATGTCGAGGACCTTGCCGCCCTGCACCTCGTTGGTGTTCGCCGGCTCCAGCGGGTTCTGCGGGTCGCCCCAGGAGGCGCTCAGCACGGCGCCGGCGTCGCCGCTGCTGCCGTCCGCGTCTCCGCAGGCGGTCGCGGCGAGGGCGGCCGCCATGGCGCATACGGCCCATCTGGCGTGCGTGGCTCCGCGCATGGGGTGCCTCCTCGTACGTGCGCCGATCCTTGACGCCAATATCGGCGCAAGGGGTGCAGGGCGCACATGTAGGGCACCTGTACGGGGTCGACTCCAGCCGGATGTACGTACGACAGGCCCCCGAACGGGCAACGGCCGCCGACCGCCCTCCAGGGGGGCGAACGGCGGCCGTGGCCTGCGACGGGGGTGTCACTCCTTCGTGACGGACTCCTTCGTGACGGATTCCTTCGCGATGGACTCCTCCAGCGCCTTCAGCGCCGGGTCGAGGACGACGTCCTCGTCACGGGCCTCGGTGCTCGGGTCCTCCGGGAAGTGGCAGGCCGTCAGGTGACCCTCGCGGTTGCCGGAGAGCCGCACCAGCGGCGGCTCCTCGGTGGCGCACTTGTCCTGCGCCTTCCAGCAGCGGGTGCGGAAGCGGCAGCCGGACGGCGGCATGATCGGCGAGGGCACATCACCGTAGAGGCGGATGCGCTCCCGGTTCTCCTCCTCGTCGTCCATCGCCACCTCGGGCACGGCCGACAGCAGCGCGTGGGTGTACGGGTGCCGGGGCGCGTTGTAGATGGAGTCCCGGTCGCCGACCTCGACCACCTTGCCGAGGTACATCACGGCCACGCGCTGCGAGAAGTGCCGGACCACCGCGAGGTCGTGGGCGATGAACAGGAAGGCGATGCCCAGTTCTTCCTGGACCTTCTGCAGCAGGTTGACGACCTGCGCCTGGATCGACACGTCGAGCGCGGAGACCGGCTCGTCCGCGACGATCAGCTTCGGGTTCAGGGCGAGGGCGCGGGCCACGCCGATGCGCTGCCGCTGGCCGCCGGAGAACTCGTGCGGGAAGCGGTTGTAGTGCTCGGGGTTGAGGCCGACGAGCTCGAGCAGCTCGCGCACCTTCTTCTCCCGGCCGCCCGCGGGGTTGATCCCGTTGACCTCCATGGGCGACCGGATGATGGTGCCGACGGTCTGCCGCGGGTTCAGCGAGGAGTACGGGTCCTGGAAGATCATCTGGATCTCGGACCGCACGGGCGCCAGCCGCTTGCGCGAGGCGTGCGTGATGTCCTGGCCCGCGTACTCGATCCTGCCGCCGGTGGGCTCGAGGAGCCGGGTGATGAGCCGGCCGGTGGTCGACTTGCCGCAGCCCGACTCGCCGACCAGGCCGACGCTCTCGCCGACGCCGACGGTCAGGTCCACCTTGTCGACGGCCTGGACGGCGCCGACCTTCCGCTTGATCGGAAAGCCGCCGTAGATCGGGAAGTGCTTGGTCAGGCCCTCCACCTTCAGCAGCGCCTCGGTGGACGCGCCGGTGGAGCCCTGCTGTGCGGGGAGGGTGAGTTTGTCGCTCATGTCTCGGATCTCTCCCTAGCGCAGCCGGGGCTGGATCGTGTCGATGAATATGGTCTGCTTCTGCTCCGCCGTCAGGTGGCAGGCAGCGGCACGGCCCTCGCCGAGCGCCGGGCGCTCGGTGCTGCAGCGGTTGCCCGACACCTTGTCCGTGAAGGCACAGCGCGGGTGGAAGGGGCAGCCGGAGGGAGGGTTCAGCAGGCTGGGCGGCGATCCGGGGATCGGGTTGAGCGCCTGCGAGGTGTCGCCGCCGAGGCGCGGCATCGAGCTGAGCAGGCCCCAGGTGTAGGGGTGCTTGGGCTCGCGCAGCACCTCGCGGACGCTGCCGCGCTCCACGGCCCGGCCGGAGTACATCACCAGCAGGTCGTCGGCCATGTCGGAGATGACGCCGAGGTCGTGCGTGATGAAGATGATCGCGGAGCCGAACTCCTGCTGGAGGTCCTTGAGCAGGTCGAGGATCTGCGCCTGGACCGTCACGTCGAGGGCCGTGGTCGGCTCGTCGGCGATCAGCAGGTCGGGGTCGCAGACCAGCGCCATGGCGATCATGGCGCGCTGGCGCATACCGCCGGAGAACTGGTGCGGGTAGTCGTCCACCCGGGTCTTGGGCTGCGGGATGCCGACCTTGGTCAGCATCTCGATCGCCCGCTGCCGGGCCTCCTTCTTGGAGGCACCGGTGTGCTTCATGTACGGCTCGGCGATCTGCCGGCCCACCGTGTAGTACGGCGACAGCGCCGTCAGCGGGTCCTGGAAGATCATCGCGACCTTGTTGCCGCGAAGCTTCTCCATCTCCTTCTCGGAGGCGGTCACCAGGTCCTGGCCCTCGAGGAGGATCTCGCCCTCGACGGTGCTGGTCTTGGGGTTGTGCAGGCCGAGCACCGTCAGGTTGGTGACGGACTTGCCGGAGCCCGACTCGCCCACGATGCCGAGGGTCTTGCCGCGCTCGACGTCGAAGGACAGTCCGTCGACCGCCTTGACGATGCCGTCCTCGGTGGAGAACCGCACCCGCAGGTCGCGGACCGAGAGGAAGGAGCCGGGCCCGGTCGGGGCCTTGTCACCTTCGGTCTTGGTCAGTGTGGTCACGGTGTTTCTCCTAGCTGAGCCGCACGCGCGGGTCGATGTATGCGTACGCGAGGTCGACGATGATGTTCAGGACCAGGATGAAGAACGCCCCGAACAGCATGATGCCCATCGTCAGGGGCAGGTCCTTCGTCAGCGAGGAGTCGACCGCGAGCCGGCCGAGGCCGGGCAGGTCGAAGGTGAACTCCGTGACGACCGCGCCCGCGAGCAGGGAGCTGAGGTCGATGCCGAGGATGGTGACGATCGGGATGAGGGAGCCGCGCCAGGCGTAGCGGAAGAACACGTACCGCTGCGACATGCCCTTGGCGCGCGCGGTGCGGACATGCTCCTCCTGCAGTTGCTCGATCATGGTCGAGCGCGACATACGCGTGTACTGGGCGGTGAAGATGGTGGCCATCACGACCCAGGGGATGAGCAGTCCGAGAGCCCAGGCTCCCGGGTTCTCGGTGAATTCGTACTCCTTGGGGTTCTCCATGATGCCGGAGCTGTAGACCAGGATGTAGAGGACGATCGGTCCGAGCAGGTAGATCTGGAAGGAGCTCAGCACGATGGAGGCGCCGGAGACGAGCTTGTCGATCATGGTGCCGCGCTTCCAGGCGGCGAGCAGACCCGAGCCGAGGCCCAGGGACAGGAAGATCACCAGGCCGCCGACGGTCAGCGACAGCGTCAGCGGGAAGCGGTCGACGATGGAGTCCCAGACGAACTCGCCGGTGTCGAAGGAGACGCCCAGGCACGGCGCGGAGCAGTGGCCCTGCGGGAAGTCCCGGCCGGCCACGATGCCCGACATGAACTCCCAGAACTGTGTGGTGATGGGCTTGTCCAGGCCGAGGTTCTCCCGGATCACCGCGAGGTTCTCGGGCGAGCAGTTTCTGCCGCAGGACAGCGCAGCGAAATCCTGTGGAATCGTATAGAACAGGAAGAACGTGAAGGCGCCGATCAGGAACATGATGACGACGGCGCCGATCAGCCTGCGGATGAGGAACTGAAGCATGGCGGGTGAATGCTCTCTTCGAAACGCGGCGGCAGGAGGGGGAAACCGTCCGCGGGGGTGCACTCCGCCTGGCGCACACCCCCGCGGTCAGCCGAGCTGACGGTTACGGCTGCTTCAGGTACAGGTCGTTGATGTCGATGTAGCTCGACTCAGTGCTGTACTTGGCGCCACCGATGTTCGATCCGTAGAGCTGGATCTGCTTCGAGTAGTAGACCGGGGCAGCCGGGTTGATCTCCTCCACGATGCGCTTGTGGGCCTGCTCCCAGGTCTTGGCGGCCTCTTCCGGCTCCTGCGTCAGGGCCTTCTTGATGAGGTCGTTGACCTGCTTGTCGTTGATGTGCGAGTAGTTCGACGCACCGTCCTGGATGAGCTCACCGTCGTACACGGGGGTGATGACCGTGGACGCCGACGGCCAGTCCTGGCCCCAGCCGGTCATGTAGATGTCGTACGGGTTCTTCAGCTTGCCGACCTGCTCGTAGAAGCTGGCCCGGTCGATCTCCTTGGCCTGGACGTCGAAGCCGATCTTGCCCAGGGCGTCCTTGATGATGACCTGCTGGGCCTGGCCGCGCGGCGTGTTGGAGTAGGCGTAGGTGAGCTTCGTGCCCTTCTTGACACCCGCCTCCTTCAGCAGCTGCTTGGCCTTCTCGAGGTCGCCGTTGGGCTTCTTCAGCTTGCCGAACGGGTCGTACGTCGGGTCGAAGTTCGGCAGGGTCGGGGCGAGCAGACCGCCGGCGACCTCACCGCCGTAGCGGCCACCGTCCGCCTGGACCATCGACTGGTTCGGGATCGCGTAGGTGATCGCGTCGCGGACCTTCTTGTCCTTGACCCGGTCCAGGTTGAAGGTCAGCTGCCACACGTAGGGCTGGTAGCCCTGGATCGTGCGCTTCTTGGCCGACGCGTCGCCGATGACCGTGGACAGCTGCGCCGGGTCGACCGAGTCCGTGAACTGGATGGCGTTCTTGGCCTCGCCCTGGTCGGCGATCAGACGCTTGGTCTGGCTGGGCTGGTCGATCGTCGAGGTGAAGTTGTAACCGTCGACGTACTGGTGGCGCACCGAGTCCGTCTTCGCGTCCCACTGGTCGTTCTTGACCAGCTTCATCGACTTGCCGGCCTTGTACTCGGCGATCTTGTAGGGGCCGAGCGCCGCCGGGGCGTCGTCGTACTTCTCCTTCGTGTCCTGCTTCTCGGGCACGATGGCGTAGCCGGCCATGGCCAGGGCCTGCGGGAGGTCCGGGCGCGGCTTGTCGAAGTGGAAGACGACCGTCTTGTCGTCCGGGGTCTCCAGCACGGAGTCCGGCAGGTGCTTGCCCTTGTAGGGGCCGTCCGGCAGCGCCTTGCGGTAGTCGTTGCCCGAGAGCCAGGACTGGACGTAGGTCGGGCCGTCGAAGATGACCTTCGAGTACATGCGCTCGATGGTGTGGCGGACGTCGGCCGAGGTGATGACGTTGCCATCCTCGTCCTTGACGCCGTCCTTGAGCGTGTACGTCCAGGTCTTGCCGCCGTCGGAGGACTTGCCGGAGTCGGTGGCGATGTCACCGACGACCGTCAGGTTACCCTTGTCGTCCTCCTGGAAGTTGGTCAGACCGCGGTGGATCAGGTTGGCGAACTGGCCCGCGTCGCTGACGTAGATCTGAGCCGGGTCCATGTGGGACAGGTCCGACTGCATGTAGACGTTGATGAAACCGCCGGGCTTGGCTCCGGGGACCTCCGCGGCGGGACCGGTGGAGGCGGCGGCGTCACCGTAGGCGACAGGATCCTGCTGCTCGGCAGCGTCCTTCTGGTTCTTTGAGTTGTCCTTGCCCTTGCTGCCGCCGTTGTCGCCGGAGCAGCCGGTCAGCGCCAGCGAGCCGGCCACGATGGCCACGGCGATGGCACGCGCGGTACGCGTTCTGATGGGCTTCATGATGCCGATGCACCTACCTGTCAATAGTTGTCCACGAGTGCTGCCTAGCGGTCCGGTAGCCCGGCACGGGGGCGGCAGCTCCCCCACCACCAATGGACGATTACCGTCCGGTCTTGGGGTCGAATGCGTCCCGGACGGAGTCTCCGAGAAGGTTGAAGGCGAGAACGAAGATCACCAGCGCCGCGCCAGGGAAGAACATGAACATCGGGTCCTGCTCGTACACGTCGGCGCCGACGGCGAACATCCGGCCCCAGTCGGGGGTCGGCTCCACGAAGCCGACACCGATGAACGAGAGGAAGGCGATGGTGAGGATCGTGCTCGGGAGGATGTAGGTGGCCTGCACCAGGATCGGTGTGACGATGTTCGGCAGGATCTCCTTGCGCACGATGCGCCAGGGAGAAGCGCCGGACACCTTGGCCGCCTCCACGAACTCCCGGTCCGCCAGCGACAGTACGGAACTGCGCACCAGACGGGCCAGGCCCATCCAGCCGAGGAACCACATCACCAGGACGATCGCCAGGGCCCGCAGATAGGTGGGGGTCTCGTTCTGCGGGTCGACGAACAGCGCGGTGACGACGGGCATGAAGGCGATGAAGAACAGCTGGCTGGGGAAGGCGAGGAAGAAGTCCGTGATCCGTCCCAGCCAGTAGTCCACCCGGCCGCCGAAGTACCCGCTGACCATGCCGATGATCACGCCGGTGATCACACAGAGTGTGGTGACGACCACGGCCATGTACAGCGAGGTCCGCATGCCGTACAGCAGCATCGTGAACACGTCACGCCCCAGCTTCGGCTCGACGCCGAACCAGAACTCGCCCGACATGCCGCCGAAGGAACCGGTGGGCATGGCGAAGTCGTCCAGAAGGAAGGGGTACTCCGGTTCCTGCGCGTACAGCGTGTAGGGATCCTTCCCGTAGGCCTTCGCGATGAGCGGAGCACACGCGGAGACCACGAAGAAGAAAATCACTACGCAAGCGGAAACGACCCCGGTACGGTCGCGCTTGAAGCGCTGCCACATCAACTGGCCGGGGGAACGACCCTCGGGCTGCTTCTCGCCCTTGGCGACCGTGTTCTCGGTGGTCGCTGCGAGCTCAGGGTCCAAGACAGCCGCGGACCCGGAGTCCTCGGCCTTGATTGGACTGGTCATCGTGTTCGTCCCCCGGGGGGTTGGAGAGTTGAGCGCAGCACAGATACCGGCAGGTTCTGTGGTTTGGGGGAACTTTCGCCAAGACGGTCAACGCGCGTCAAGGGCGGAAGACATAGGGATCTCCCTACCGTCCATATTTTGAGCAAAAATTGCAAAGATTGACATCTGCGCGCGCTTGACATTCCCACGGACAAACCGGCAATCCGGGCATTTAGGTGCACCTTTTTGTTTACTTGTCCGAAACGTGTTCGGACGCACACCGATATCCGAACGAGACCTCCCGCTGCCCGGGAGTCAAGCCGGGAGTCAAGGGGGCGGACGAGCGCGCGACGCCGGACCGCGCGCCGGGCCCGTACCATGGAGTGAGGCCGTGGCGGCAGCCCGGCAGGGCCCGCACACCACAGACGCTCGTGCAGGGCATTCCTCAGCACTCCGGGAGTACGCCTTTTATGGCTCCGTCCGCAACACGTCACGACATCCGCAACGTCGCCATCGTCGCTCACGTCGATCACGGCAAGACCACCATCGTCGACGGCATGCTCAAGCAGGCCGGCGCCTTCGCCGCCCATCAGCTCGACTCGGTCGACGACCGCATGATGGACTCGAACGACCTGGAGCGTGAGAAGGGCATCACGATCCTCGCCAAGAACACGGCGGTGAAGTACCACCCCAAGGACGGCGGGGAGCCCATCACGATCAACATCATCGACACCCCCGGCCACGCCGACTTCGGCGGCGAGGTCGAGCGCGGTCTGTCGATGGTCGACGGTGTGGTGCTGCTGGTGGACGCCTCCGAGGGCCCGCTGCCGCAGACCCGCTTCGTGCTGCGCAAGGCGCTGCAGCAGCGGCTGCCGATCATCCTCTGCATCAACAAGACGGACCGTCCGGACGCCCGGATCGACGAGGTCGTCAACGAGACCTACGACCTCTTCCTCGACCTGGACGCCGACGAGGAGCAGATCGAGTTCCCGATCGTCTACGCCTGCGGCCGTGACGGCGTCGCCTCCCTGACCAAGCCGGAGGACGGCACGGTCCCGGCGGACTCCACCAGCCTGGAGCCGTTCTTCTCGACGATCCTGGACTACATCCCGGCGCCGACCTATGACGCGGAGGCCCCGCTCCAGGCCCACGTCACCAACCTCGACGCCGACAACTTCCTCGGCCGTATCGCCCTGCTCCGCGTGCACCAGGGCGAGCTGAAGAAGGGGCAGACGGTCGCCTGGATGAAGCGCGACGGCTCCGTCTCCACCGTGCGCATCTCCGAGCTGATGATGACCGAGGCGCTCACCCGCAAGCCCGCGGAGAAGGCCGGCCCCGGCGACATCTGCGCCGTCGCCGGCATCCCGGACATCATGATCGGCGAGACCCTGGCCGACCCGGAGAACCCGGTGCCGCTGCCGCTGATCACGGTGGACGAGCCGGCGATCTCCATGACCATCGGCACCAACACCTCCCCGCTGGTCGGCCGCGGCGGCACCGGCAAGGGCGCCGACAACAAGGCGGCCGTCAAGGACCGCAAGGTCACCGCCCGCCAGGTCAAGGACCGTCTGGACCGCGAGCTGATCGGCAATGTCTCGCTCCGCGTGCTGGACACCGACCGCCCCGACGCCTGGGAGGTGCAGGGCCGCGGCGAGCTGGCGCTGGCCATCCTGGTCGAGCAGATGCGCCGTGAGGGCTTCGAGCTCACCATCGGCAAGCCGCAGGTGGTCACCAAGGAGGTCGACGGCAAGGTGTACGAGCCCGTCGAGCGCATGACCATCGACGTCCCCGAGGAGCACATGGGCGCGGTCACGCAGCTCATGGGCGTCCGCAAGGGCCGTATGGACAACATGTCCAACCACGGCTCCGGCTGGGTGCGCATGGAGTTCGTGGTGCCCTCCCGCGGTCTGATCGGCTTCCGTACGGAGTTCCTGACCCAGACCCGCGGCACGGGCATCGGCCACTCCATCCACGAGGGGCACGAGCCCTGGTTCGGCACGCTGACCACGCGCAACAACGGTTCGCTGGTCGCCGACCGCTCCGGCGCGGTCACCGCGTTCGCGATGACCAACCTCCAGGAGCGCGGCGTGCTGTTCGTCGAGCCCGGCACCGAGGTGTACGAGGGCATGATCGTCGGCGAGAACTCCCGCTCCGACGACATGGACGTCAACATCACCAAGGAGAAGAAGCTCACCAACATGCGGTCGTCCACGGCCGATGTGGCCGAGTCGATCGTTCCGCCGCGCAAGCTGTCGCTCGAGCAGTCCCTGGAGTTCTGCCGTGACGACGAGTGCGTGGAGGTCACCCCGGAGGCCATCCGCATCCGCAAGGTGAACCTGGACGCCCGCGAGCGCGCCCGCGCCGCGAGCCGCGCCAAGCACGGCTGACCCGGCGGGTACGGACAACTGGGAGCGGCCCACCCCGGGCGGGGGTGGGCCGCTCCCGTGTGTGCCCGAGGCGTCAGTCCCCGGCCGACGTCTCGGGACTCCTGATGCCCGGCGAGCCCGACGGGCCCTGGGCGGACTTCTTCAAAAAGCCCATGTCCTCGTACACCGGCGTGCGCAGACCGAAGGCGCCGGCGTTGGCGAGGTTCTTGCGGGCCGCGGTGAGCTGGGGGCGCTGGTAGAGGGGGATCGAGGCGGCCGCCGCCCAGATGCGGGAGTCCGCCTTGCGGATCAGGGCGTGCCGCTCGGAGTCGCCGAGGGTGCCGATGGCCTGGTCGAAGAGCTGGTCGACCTGGTCGGTGCCGACGCGGGTCCAGTTCTGCTCCACGTTCAGGGAGCCGTCGGCGGCCGGGACGGGCTTGGAGTAGATGGGGCGGGCGTCGGTGGCGGGGAAGGCGGTCGCGGGCCACGAGTACAGGGCGAGGTCGTACTTGCCGGAGGCGATGTGGTCCTTGAAGTAGCTCTCGTGGTCGACCTTGCTGATGTCGGTGCGGATGCCGATCTTCTCCAGCATCCGCGCGATGCGGTCGGCCACGGTGGCCAGCGTGTCCGAGCCCGGTCCGGTGGGCAGGACGAACCGGAGGGTGAGCGCCTTGCCGTCCTTGGCGACGGGGGCCTTCTCGGCCTTGGCCGGGGCGGCGGTGCCCTTGGGGGCGTAGGCGCCGGGGGCGCCGCCCTGCTTCAGGTGCTGGGTGCCGGTACCGGAGTCGCGCGGGGCCTTGTCGTCGCTGCCGTCGCCCGCGTCACTCTTGTTGTCCTCGCCGACGATGTACGTGCCGTCGTCGCCGCCCTCCGACTCGCTCCCGGAGTTCCCCTCCGCGCCGGCCGCCTCCTCGCCGTCGTCCTTCTTCTTCTCCTTCTTGACCGGACCGCCCGGCACCCAGCCGGCGTCCGCGAGCAGGGCCCGCGCCTCCTTGGCGTCCTGCTTGCCGACGGCGCCGCTGTTGTCGGCGTAGGCGGCCTGGCCGGCCAGCGCGAGGTGGCTGCCGACGGGCTGGGCGGGCAGGCCCAGCGGCTTCAGCGCCGCCTCGGCGAGGGCCCGGCGGTCCAGGGCGCGGGCCACGGCGCGGCGGACCCGCTCGTCGGCGAGGGGACCGTCGGCGCCGTTGAGGGCGAGCTGGGTGTAGGCGGGCTCCAGTGACTTGCGCACCTCGAACCCGGTGAGGGCCTTCTGCTGACGGGCGTACTTGGCGGCCTTCTTGCGCAGCTTCTTGCGGGCGGAGATCTCCTCGTCGGCGGCCTCCTCGTCGGAGCCCTTGGCGACCGCCCAGGAGTGCAGGGCATCCGCGGCGGTCCGGTCGGCGCCGGGGCCCGCGAGGGGGCTGCTCTCGCTCTGCGGAAGGGCGGCGACGGTGATGCGGCGGGCGGCGGAGGGGTCGATCTCGGCCAGATCGAGGGTGCCGGCGCTGAGCGCGGAGATCCGCTTCTCGTGGGGCACGGAGCGCAGCACGATCGTCGAGAGCTTCGCCGGGTCGCCCCACCAGCGCGTGTTCCGGGTGAGGGTGACCTCGTCCTTCTTGGTGTCGACCGTCTGCACCGTGAAGGGTCCCGCGGTGACCTTCAGCTTCTTGCGCGCCCCGTCGTTGAAGGAGTCGGGCGTGCCCATGACCTCCTTGGGGTACAGCGGGGTGAACAGGGACTTCCAGTCGGCGTAGGGGCGCCGGAAGGTGACCTTGACCTCGAGGTTGTTCTTGCCCCGCTCGACCTTCTCGATGCGGTCGTAGCCGGCGTTGCGGGCGGTCCAGTAGGCGGTGTCCTTGCCGGACAGGGCGCGCCACTGGGCGGCGAAGTCGGCGGCGCCGATCTCGCGGCCGTCGCTCCAGACGGCCTGCTGGTTGAGCCTGTAGACGACCACCTGCCGGGGCTCGGTGTCGACGACCTCGGCGGACTCCAGATAGTCCGGGTTGCGCACCGCCCGGCCCCGTTCGTCCATCCGGTACAGGGACGGCAGGACGGCCTGGGTGATCCGGGAGGTGGTGGTGTCGGCGTCCGCCTGGAAGGTGTTCAGGGTGGCCGGGACGGTGTCCACGGCCCAGCGCAGGGTGCCCCCGTCCGTGATCTTCGCCCGGTCGGCGGATGCGATGTCCGCCCCGGCCGGCGGCTTGCCCGAGGGATCGTCGGACCCGCATCCGGCCAGCGCCGGCACCGCGAGCATGCCGGCGGTGAGGAAGGCGACCGGGCGCAGAGCCGCGCGCGGGCCGATGCCGTCAGGGGACATCTCTGGGTACCTCCGGGAAGCCGCGGGCGTTACGATCACATTTGTTGGTATTTGGAGTTCATCCGATCTATGCGGCCCACTGAAGAGGAAAGGGTTCGGCAACTCAGGGCGACACGGCGGCCATGGGTGACAAGCCCACCCGCCCGGCGCAACGCACCATCCGGTGCACCCCTACGGCTCGGCCAATCGATGCACATCCCTTCACAGCGCAAGGTGTGACACGCAACACTCTCAGGCGCATGAACGTTGCCGCCTTGGGCCAGAAGGACCCGCGGAAGTGAGGGCAAGTCATGTCCGTGCACGACGAACTGACATCCGTCCAGCGCTGTCTCGACGATCTGATCCGGTCGGTGGGGCGCCTGGAGAAGCAGCTGGGCAGCGGCGGCCTGGAGATGCGCCGCGTCCGCGCCGACACCAATCACCTGCGCGAGAGCGTCGCGCTGCTGCGGGAGACGGCCGCCGCCACCGCGGCCCCGCAGAAGCGGCCCGACCTCGTGACCATCCCCGACACGCCGTACGACCCCTCGCTGTGGGTGGACTCGGACGACGAGGGTCTCGGCGCCCGCGACCGTCACGCCCCCTGACCCCCCGCCGATCGCGGCGCCCCCCTGACCCCTACCGGAGTGGACAAGTGGCCACTGGCACGGAACCCCCTGCCACAGAACCCCATCGCCCGAGCGGCGGCGTGAGAACCGGTGCGCGCGCCGCGATCGCCGCCCCGCACCTGCGGACCGACCGCTGGTGGCTGGCCCCGGCCGCCACCGCGGCCGGGCTGCTCGCCTTCATCGTCTACTCGACCTGGCGGGCCTTCGCCAACGCCGACTACTACGCGGCGCCGTATGTCTCGCCGTTCTACTCGCCTTGTCTGGCGGAGAACTGCGAACCGATGAAGGCGGGGCCGAACTGGGAGCTCTTCGGGAGCTGGTGGGGCATCTCGCCGGCGATCATCATCCTGATTTTCCCGCTCGGTTTCCGGCTGACCTGCTACTACTACCGCAAGGCCTACTACCGGGGCTTCTGGGCGTCCCCGCCGGCCTGCGCGGTGGCCGAGCCGCACGACAGGTACACCGGGGAGACCGGCTTCCCGCTGATCCTGCAGAACACCCACCGGTACTTCTTCTACGCGGCGATCCTGGTCGCCGGCATCCTGACCTACGACACCGTGCTCGCCTTCCGCGACGAGGACTACAACTGGGGCCACATGGGGCTCGGCACCCTGGTCTTCCTGGTCAACATCGTGCTGATCTGGGCGTACACCATCTCCTGTCACTCCTGCCGGCACATCGTCGGCGGGAAGCTGAAGCACTTCTCCCGGCATCCGGTGCGCTACCGGATGTGGCAGGTGGTGGGCCGGCTGAACGCACGGCACATGCAGCTCGCCTGGGCGTCGCTGGTGAGCGTGGCGCTCGCCGATCTCTATGTGTATCTCGTCGCGTCCGGTGTCTTCGACGATCCGCGCTTCTTCTAGCTGGGGGCCTTCACTGATGTCCGTGGTCGACCGACAGGAGTGGGACGTCGTCGTGGTCGGGGCCGGCGGCGCCGGTCTGCGCGCCGCGATCGAGGCGCGCGAGAGGGGCGCCCGTACGGCTGTGATCTGCAAGTCGCTGTTCGGCAAGGCGCACACCGTGATGGCCGAGGGCGGCATCGCGGCGGCGATGGGGAATGTCAACGCCGGTGACAACTGGCAGGTCCACTTCCGCGACACCATGCGCGGCGGGAAGTTCCTCAACCAGTGGCGGATGGCCGAGCTGCACGCCCAGGAGGCCCCGCAGCGGGTGTGGGAGCTGGAGACCTGGGGCGCGCTGTTCGACCGGACGAAGGACGGCCGGATCTCGCAGCGCAACTTCGGCGGCCACGAGTACCCGCGCCTCGCCCACGTCGGGGACCGTACGGGCCTGGAGCTGATCCGCACCCTCCAGCAGAAGATCGTCTCGCTCCAGCAGGAGGACTTCCGGGAGACCGGGAACCACGAGTCCCGGCTGAAGGTCTTCCAGGAGTGCACGGTCACACGCGTGCTGAAGGACGGCGAGCGAAGCGAGATGGGGGTCCCCCCGGCCGAAGGCTGGGGGAGGGTGAGCGGGGTCTTCGGGTACGAGCGCGAATCCGGGCGGTTCTTCGTGCTGGAGGCGCCCGCCGTGGTGATCGCCACCGGCGGGATCGGCAAGTCGTTCAAGGTGACGTCGAACTCGTGGGAGTACACCGGCGACGGGCACGCGCTGGCGCTGCTGGCCGGGGCCCCGCTGCTGAACATGGAGTTCGTGCAGTTCCACCCGACGGGGATGGTCTGGCCGCCGTCGGTGAAGGGCATCCTGGTCACCGAGTCGGTGCGCGGGGACGGCGGGGTGCTGCGCAACTCCGAGGGCAAGCGGTTCATGTTCGACTACATCCCGGACGTCTTCAAGGACAAGTACGCCGAGTCCGAGGAGGAGGGCGACCGCTGGTACGACGACCCGGACCACAACCGGCGCCCGCCCGAACTGCTCCCCCGCGACGAGGTGGCCCGCGCGATCAACGCCGAGGTGAAGGCGGGCCGCGGCTCCCCGCACGGCGGGGTGTTCCTGGACGTGTCCACGCGGATGCCGGCCGAGGTGATCAAACGGCGGCTGCCGTCGATGTACCACCAGTTCAAGGAGCTGGCGGACGTGGACATCACGGCGGAGGCGATGGAGGTCGGGCCGACCTGTCACTACGTGATGGGCGGCATCGCCGTCGACTCCGACTCGGCGGCGGCGCGCGGGGTGCCGGGGCTGTTCGCGGCCGGTGAGGTGGCCGGCGGGATGCACGGCTCGAACCGGCTGGGCGGCAACTCCCTCTCGGACCTGCTGGTGTTCGGGCGCCGGGCGGGCCGGCACGCGGCCGAGTACGCGGGCGCCGCGGGGGCCGAGCGGCCCCGCGTGCACGACGTGCAGGTCGACACGGCCGCCGCGGAGGCCCTGCGCCCGTTCTCCGCGGAGGGCGGGGAACCGGCCGAGGGCCCGCCGGAGAACCCGTACACCGTGCACCAGGAGCTCCAGCAGACCATGAACGACCTGGTCGGCATCATCCGCCGTGAGCACGAGATGAAGCGGGCCCTGGAGAAGCTCGCCGAGCTGCGGGTACGGGCGGGCCGGGCCGGGGTCGAGGGGCACCGGCAGTTCAACCCGGGCTGGCACCTCGCCCTCGACCTCAGGAACATGCTGCTGGTCAGCGAGTGCGTGGCCCGCGCGGCACTGGAACGCACCGAGTCGCGCGGCGGCCACACCCGCGAGGACTACGCGGAGATGGACCGGTCCTGGCGCAACGTCAATCTGCTGTGTGCGCTGGCCGACACCGCGGACGGTTCCGCGGCCGACGGCGCGGCGCGCGGCCGGATCGCCCTCACCCGTGAGACCACCGAACCCATCCGCCCCGACCTGCTCGCCCTCTTCGAGAAGGACGAGCTGGTCAAGTACCTCGCCGAAGAGGAGCTCTACGAGTGAGCAGCTACAACGCCCGCTTCAAGGTGTGGCGGGGGGACGCGCAGGGCGGCGGCCTGGAGGACTTCCAGGTCGAGGTGAACGACGGCGAGGTCGTCCTCGACATCATCCACCGGCTCCAGGCCACCCAGGCGCCCGACCTCGCCGTGCGCTGGAACTGCAAGGCAGGCAAGTGCGGATCGTGCTCGGCGGAGATCAACGGGCGCCCGCGGCTGCTGTGCATGACCCGGATGTCGGTGTTCGAGCGGGACGAGACCGTCACCGTGACCCCGCTGCGGGCCTTCCCGGTGATCCGGGACCTGGTGACGGACGTCGGCTTCAACTACACCAAGGCCCGGGAGGTCCCCTCCTTCGTGCCGCCGGAGGGGGTCGGTCCGGGCGAGTACCGGATGATGCAGGAGGACGTGGAGCGTTCGCAGGAGTTCCGCAAGTGCATCGAGTGCTTCCTGTGCCAGGACGTCTGCCATGTGATCCGGGACCACGAGGAGAACAAGCAGGCGTTCGCCGGGCCGCGCTTCCTGATGCGGGTGGCGGAGCTCGACATGCATCCGCTGGACGCGGCGGAGGACACCGGCCTGGACCGCAAGCGCACGGCCCAGGACGAACACGGCCTCGGCTACTGCAACATCACCAAGTGCTGCACGGAGGTCTGCCCCGAGGGCATCAAAATCACGGACAACGCGCTGATCCCGTTGAAGGAACGGGCGGTGGACCGCAAGTACGACCCGCTGGTGTGGCTGGGTTCGAAGATCAGGAGGCGTTAGGGCGGCGCAGCCAGCCCTCCCGGTACTCCTTCCAGTTCGTCTCCGTCGCCGCGAAGTCGATGTACGGGGCGACGCCGAAGAGCTCCCGGCCGGGGTCGGTCCGGGAGAGGCCGAGGCGGGCGCCGCGGACGGCGGCGGCGACGGTCTCGGCGTGGCCCCAGTGACCGAAGTTGCTCTCGTAGTAGAACGGCAGACCGATCAGCAGGTGGGTGGTGGGCGGGGTGACCTCCAGGGCGAGGGAGGTCTGCTGGGCGACATAGCCGCCGTAGGTGCCCTCCAGCGGCTGCGCGGTGTCGTACGTCATCACGGCGATCTGGTCGACGCGCCGGGCAACCTGGCCGAAGAACTCCTGCGACCACCACTTGGGGTGGTCGGCGAACACGCCGACCACGGTGTGCAGGGCCGGGAGCGGGTCGATCTGGTGGGCGGCGACGGACAGCTGGGCGTCCTCGGCGCGGGTGACGTCGCGCAGGTCGTCCAGGAGGGAGAGGTAGCACCGGTCGCCGGAGTGCACGGGTTCCAGGTCGAGGTGGACGCCGTCGTACCCGGCGTCCAGGACCTGGCCGGCGCTGCGGACGACCTCGGCGCGGGTGGCGGCGCGGTCCAGGTGCAGGCCCTCGGGGCCGCCGTTGGCGAGGACGTCCCCGAGGAACGCCTGGACACGAACGCCCGGCAGCTCCCGGTGCACGGCGTCAATGAACCAACGGGCGCGCGGATAGGCCGACTCCGGCAGGGTCCCGTCGTGCTCCAAGGGGCCGGTGTGCACGTAGAGATCCCGAATCCCCGTCCCCTCCAGGCGGCGAGCGAGCGCGCCGACGCCGGCGTCCTTCTTACGCCCGTCAACCCAGGCATGCCCCAGCCACATGGCGTCCCGGCCCCGGCTGTACGTCCCCTCCGCCGGGTTACCCACGTAATTGACACGCAGGGCCACCCCGACGGCAAGCACCGGCACGAGCAGCACGAGGGCGACGACGAGTGCGGCCCGTCTGACCCGACGGACCCAGGGTCTACGGCGCCGTTCCGGTGCCGGCCCGCCGGAGTCACCGTCAACCGACTCCGGCGCGGCACCGGGACCTGGCTCGGCGGAAGCGCCGGGGGTCGGCTCCGGGGAGGCCTCAGGGACCGGCTCGGCGGGAACGTCGGGGGACGGCTCCGGCGAGACCGCAGGGCCCGGCTCGGCCGGAACGCCAGGGGACGGCTCCGGGAAGACGTCAGCGCCCGGCTCGGCGGGAACGTCAGGGGACGGCTCCGGGAAGACGTCAGCGCCCGGCTCGGCGGGAACGTCAGGGGACGGCTCCGGCGAGGCCTCAGGGGCTGGCTCGACGCCGGGGGACGGCTCGGCACAAACGTCAGGGACCGGCTCAGCAGAAACGCTGCGGGTCTGCTCCGGGGAGGTGTCAGGGCCCGGCTCAGCAGAAACGCCGGGGGACGGCTCGGCCGAAGCGTCGGGAGTCGGCTCGGCAGACGTGTCGGGGCCCGGCTCCGGGGCCGGGGGCGCCGGTTCCTGTGGCTCTGTGCGTTCCATGCCGGATCACCCCTCGCCCGGGCGACTCCCCCGGGGCAGTCGCGTTGTTGATGTTGCGGGGGAGGACGAGGGGAACGGCTGTTCCGGTTGCGATCACCCGGCGGTGGGAGCCCGGCGTATGTGCTGGTGGCCGTCGAGGGGGAAGGCCGGCGGGGCGGCGGGGAGCACACCGTACAGCGCGAAGCCGCTCTTCTCTGCGACGCGGCAGGAGGCCGTGTTGTCGACCTGGTGCAGCAACTCCAGGCGGGTCAGGCCCTGGTGCGCGAAGGCGCCGAAGGCCCAGTCGGCCAGGGCCGTGAGAGCGCGCGGGGCCACTCCCTTGCCCCGTGCATGGGCCGCCGTCCAGTAGCCGACCTCGGCGGAGGAGGAGGGCGTGGCAGGGCGCTTGAGGACGACGTTGCCCGCCGGCCGGGCGTCGGATGCCCGGGGCTCCTGCACGGCGAACGCGAAGCGCTCACCGGTCTCCCAGCCGCGCTGCTGCTCGGCCACCCAACGCGCCGCGCTCGGCTCGTCGTGCACGGGCGCGGCCGCCCAGCGGCGCAGGGCCTCGTCCTGGTACAGCTCGGCAAGGACCGCCGCGTCCTCCGGGGCCCAGGGACGCAGCACGAGGGTGCCGGCCGTCAGGCGTACCGGAGTTGCCGGGGTGAGGTGCATGGCGCACAGCGTACGCACCCCGCCGGCGTCTCGTCAGAACAGGCTCAGCAGGGCCTCCGCCGGGTCGGTGAGGGTGGTGTCGGTGCCGGGGAGGGGGAGTTCGAACCACACCGTCTTGCCGCGGGGGGTGCGGCGGGAGCCCCAGGCCGCGCTGAGCAGGCCCACGAGCTGGAGGCCGCGGCCTCCCTCGTCGGTGTCCCGGGCCCTTCGGCGGCGGGGCTGGACCAGGCCGGCGTCCCAGACCTCGCAAACCAGCGTGCGGTCGAGGAGGAGGCGGAGTCTGATCTCTCCCTCGCCGTACCGCAGGGCGTTGGTGACGAGTTCGCTGACCAGGAGTTCCGTGGTGTCGACCAGCGGCTCCATGTCCCAGTCCATCAGCTGGGCCCGGGCGTACTCACGGGCCCGGCCCACGCTGCGGGGCTCACGAGGCAGGGTCCAGTCGCCGACGGAGTCGGCGGGCAGTCCCTGGACGCGGGCCATCAGCAGGGCGATGTCGTCCTCGCCGTGGTGGGTGTCGAGGGTGTTGAGGACGTGGTCGCAGACGTCCTCGAGGGGTGCGGAGGGATCCGTCAGGGTGCCGACGAAGGCCTGCAGGCCCTCGTCGAGGGGGTGATCGCGGCTTTCGACCAGTCCATCCGTGTAGAGCGCCAGCAGGGCGCCTTCGGGTAGTTCGACCTCCACCTCCTCGAAGGGCTCCCCGCCGACGCCGAGCGGCATGCCGGGCGGCACGTCCAGCATCAGCGCGGACTCGCCGGGTTCGACCAGGACGGGCGGCAGATGGCCCGCGTTGGCGAAGGTGCAGCGCCGGGTCACCGAGTCGTAGACGGCGTAGACGCAGGTCGCCAGGTACACCTCGGACAGGTCCGCCTCGCGGGGCCTGCGGGCGGCTCTGGTGGCCTGCTGGACGCCTCCGGCGAAGGCCTGGGAGGGGCGGCCGCCGGGGGCGCCGAGCCCCCGGGCGATCTCGTCCAACTGGGAGAGCACCTCGGCGGGTTCCAGGTCGAGCTGGGCCAGGGTGCGTACGGCGGTGCGCAGTTCGCCCATCGCCACGGCCGCGCGCAGCCCGCGTCCCATGACGTCGCCGACGACCAGCGCGGTGCGGTGCCCGGGCAGTTCGATGACGTCGAACCAGTCGCCGCCGACCTCGCTGGGCCGGCCGGTGGCCACGTTGCCGGGCAGATAGCGGCAGGCGATGTCGAGGCCGGAGGCCTCCGGGTCGCCGGGCGGAAGCAGGGAGCGCTGCAGTATCAACGCGCGTTCGTGCTCGCGCCGGTACAGCCGGGCGTTGTCGATGCAGACGGCGGCCCGCGCGGCGAGTTCCACCGCGAGGTCGCGGTCGCGGTCGCCGAACGGTTCGCTGCCCTTGGTGCGGGCGAACTGGGCAAGGCCCACCACGGTGTCGTGGGCGACCATCGGCACCGCGAGCGTGGACTGCACCAGGCCGCCGTCCTCGCCGGGGACGGTCTGCGGGCGTGCGGTGCGCAGGGCGTCGGCGCAGGGCGAGTTGAACGCGTAGTGGTGGACGGCGCCGAGCTTGACCGGCTCCCCGGTCCCGCTGAACGGCGCGTCGGAGACCGCGCTGGCGAAGGCGACCCTGCGCACCTCCGCGCTGCCGTCGGCGAGCCCGGGCGGAGTCTCGTCGCCGGCCAGCAGGCCCTGGTAGAGGTCGACGGTGGCCAGGTCGCAGAAGCCGGGGACGACCACGTCGAGGAGCTGGCGGGCGGTGGTCTCCAGGTCGAGGGAATTGCCGATCCGGGCGCCCGCCTCGTTGAGGAGGGCGAGATTGCGCCGCGCGGCGGCGGCCTCCCGGGCGGCGGCGCGGCGGGCCGTGATGTCGGTTCCGAGCCAGGCGATGCCGATGGGCCGGCCGCTGCCGCTGTGCACGCGGTAGAGGTTGATGGACCAGTGGCGGCGCTCGTCGGAGCCCGGGACGAAGCCCGTGACGTGCATGTCCGTGATGGAGTTGCCGGTTTCCAGGACCCGGCGCAGGGTCGCCTCGACCCGCTCGGCCTCCCCGCGCGGCAGATAGTCGTACACGCCCTTGCCGCGGTGGTCGTCGGGGGTGCCGCCGTAGATGGACGCGAACCGCTCGTTGGCGCGGCGTACCCGCAGGTCGGGGTCGATGAGCAGGAAGCCGAACGGAGATTGGCCGAATATGGCCTGCGAGGCGGCGAGGTCGGTCTCGATGCGGCGCAGGGTGCGGACGTCGACGACGATGCAGACGGCGGCCCTCTCACCCTCCTCGGTCCGCGTCGGCATGACGTAGACCTCGGCGACGCCCTCCCGGTCGCGCTCGTCGGCCACCAGTGTGTCCGGCAGCCGGAATGGCACCACTCCGGTCCACTCGCGGCCGTCGAGGATCTCGGCCATCTTGCGCTGGCTGCGCTCCCGCCGGACGGGTTCGACGAACGCCTCGATGGGGTCCACGCCGACGGCGCGCTCCGCGGAGATACCGAAGATCTGCTCGGCGCGCAGGCTCCACTGGTCGACCAGACCGTCCGGGCCGATGGAGAAGGAGGCCACCTTGATGTAGTCGTACATGGAGCCGGGCGGACTGCTCTGCCACATGCCGTCGCCGGATGCGGCATCGCCGGGGAGAGGGCCGTCGGCGGCCCTTCCCCTCGCGCCGCCCGTCGAGTCCTCGGACTCCGTGGCCTTCGCTGGTATCTCGCTCACGCGAACCGTCCCCTCCAGCTCACCGCGTCCGGCACCGGTCACCGGGGGCGGCTGCCCGCAGTATCCAGCACTACGGCGCCGCACGACACGGTGTTCACGATCACAGCACGGTCCCGATGCTTTTCGGTCCGCGCCGTGAGAACACTCCCAGTCTTCTAACCAGCGGACACGTCGTCGAACCCCCCTCTTCGACATCCTCCACAGGCCTGAACCGGTCACTCGACGGAAGGGTGCGCCGCGTACATCAGTGAACGCCCGTGCGAGGTCTCATCCGGGCACCGCCAGTTCGAACCACACGGTCTTGCCGGCGCCGCCGGGCCGGGTGCCCCAGCGGCGGGAGGCGGAGGCCACGAGATGCAGTCCCCGGCCGCCTTCGTCATCGGGCAGGGCGTCGCGTTCGTGCGGAGGGTCGGGGAGCGGGTCGGAGACCTCCACCCGGAGGACTTCGTCGGGGCCGGAGGGGCGGACGAGGCGCACGCCCACGGGGCCGGTGGCGTACCGCAGGGCGTTGGTGA
Organism: Streptomyces sp. NPDC052079; assembly: GCF_040680275.1. Classification (NCBI taxonomy): domain Bacteria; kingdom Bacillati; phylum Actinomycetota; class Actinomycetes; order Kitasatosporales; family Streptomycetaceae; genus Streptomyces; species Streptomyces sp. NPDC052079. Next base: position 538,967 of record NZ_JBFAWL010000001.1, on the reverse strand, counting down.
CGAGTTCGCTGACCAGCAGGGCGGCCAGGTCGCCCACGCTGTCGAGACCCCACAGCCGGAGCTGGTCACGGACGGCGGAGCGGGCGGCGCGCACGGCTCCCGGGTCCGCGTTGAAGGTCCACGCGGCCCAGTCGCCGTCGCTGTCGGTCACGCGGATCACTTCCCTGCCGAGGGAGTGAGGGAGTCCCGTGAGGAGGCCCACCCATGTCCGGTTTCATGGCGTTAATGGGCACATACCCGATATCCCGGACCGAGTACCCCGTCGACGGCGCATCGTGGCACGTATGGCGCGGGAGGGCGCCCACGCTCCGTCACCCCCGCGTCCGTACGCCGGAGTCACGCTTCACACGCCCTCGCGCAGGCCGAGGTGGGCGAGGGTGTCCCGGACGGCCGGCACATCGTGGTCGAGCCAGTCGACGTCCCAGATCCGGCCGGGGGTGAGCCAGCGCAGCTCGTCGTGGTCCTGGAGGGGTTCGGGAGCGGCGGACCCGGGGCGCAGCCGCGCCGTCCACACCTGCAGCACATACGGCTCCCGCAGCGCCCACTCCCCCGGCACCCGCTCGGCCGCCTCCGCGTCGACCCCGAGCTCCTCGCGCAACTCCCGTACGACGGCGGCGTCCGGGGCCTCTCCCGGTTCGACCTTGCCCCCGGGCAACTCCCAGCGCCCGGCCAGCTCGGCGGGCGCACTCCGGCGGGCGGCAAGCAGCCGCCCCTCGTGCCACAACGCCGCCCCGACCACCACGACCCGCTCACTCATACTCCGGAGCCTACGGGAGACACGGGCCGGGACCCGCCGACGGCCGGGTCAGTCCGCGGAGTTTCCGTTCTGGCTGATCCGCTCGACCCAGTAGAGCTGCCTGTGTTCTCGCCCGTCGAGGCTGTCCGCGATCTTCTCCGCCTCGGCGCGGGTCGCGTACCTGCCCACCCGGTAGCGATTGCCGTTGTCGTCCTGACGCACGACGAGCCAGGGAAGTGTCACCGTGCCCTCGTTCATCGCTCCCCTCCACTTCCCGCCCGCGGCCTGTGCCGCGCCCCGCCCGGTAAGGAAACCGCAGTCCGCATATGCCCGAGCCTACGCCTTACCTTCACTGAGCGAATACGCCTTTTCACAAAGAGGCACGCAACCGGCCAGTACGCAGGGGGCGCACGGTGCTCACTGCGCCGTGCGCGAGGGCCGACACATCCGGTCAGCGGCATACCGCCCGGCGCGCCCCGCTCCGGGGGCGACCTGCGAGAACGGCCAGATTGCTACGGCTGCGGGCCCCGGTGCACCGCGCCGCGCGCCGGGGCGGACGCGGAGCCGGGGGCGCGGAACGGGCGCGAGGGGGTGGTGGGGCGGGAGCGGGACGGGACGGCGCTACTTCACCGGAAGGTGGTAGGAGGCCCGGTAACGGTCGGCGGGAATGACCACGTCCGCCGTCTCCACCGGCCGGCCGGAGGCGAAATACGTGCGCTGGATGACCAGGACCACATGCCCGGGGACGCCGCCCAGCAGGGCCAGTTCCTCGGCGAGGCCGGGACGGGCGCCGACCTCCTCGGTGACGTTGTCCACGATCACGTCGATGGCGCGCATGCGCTCGACGACGCCCATGCCGCCCAGCGGCCCCTCCTCGGGGAGCATCACCGGGGTCCGGCCGGTGAGGGCGAGCGGCTCCCAGGAGGTGGAGAGCATCATCGGCTCGCCCGCCTCCCGGAAAAGGTACTTGGTGCGCATCACGCGGTCACCGGGCTCGATGGCGAGCCGGCCGGCGATGGCGGTGCCGGCGTCGGCCTGCTCGCTGCTGGACTCCCAGGTGCCGCGGGCACCCGCGTCGGCCTGCTCCTGACGAAAGGGCGTGGCCCCCCGCTCCGGACGGAACCCCGAGCGGGCCACCCGCCGGGGCACCGGACGCTCCCGCACATACGTCCCCGACCCGGAACGGCCCTCGACGAGTCCCTCCGCCATGAGCACCTTGCGCGCCTCCAGCGCGACCGTGTCCGAGACGCCGTACTCCTCGCGGATCCTGGCCTGGGAGGGGAGCCTGGTGTGCGGTGGCAGTCGGCCGTCGACGATCTTCTTGCGGAGATCACCCGCGACGCGCAGGTACGCCGGCTGCTCACCGAATGTCACGGGCCACTCCCATCAGCTTGTACAGACAGCTACAGCGTGGCAACCGTAGGTTCTGCCAGGCAAGCAAAGGCCAGAGAATCACTCGATGTGATGACATCTGTTGCGGGAGGGCTTTACCCAGGCACTTTCTCCCCGCTATGGCGCCGGTCACACCTCCATGTCAGCGCTTTCCACCTCGCGCCCCGCCCCCATCGTCGTACGCGGCCGGCGTCTCGGTCGGACCGGGAACGTTGCATGCGGTGACCGAGAGGAAGCGATCGGTCACGTCCCGGCCCGCGTCGGTGTGGGCGCGCGGTGACGCGCCTCGCCCCCGGGAACCTTTCCCGGGGGCGAGGGTGTGCCCGTTCGCCGGGCGGATGCGCGTCAGAACTGCAGGGCCCAGCCGTTGAGCCGGCCGCTGTCCCACCACGCGTTGTCGCTGACGCGCAGCTTCCAGGTGCCGTTCGCCGGCTCACCGGAGGCGTCGACGGTGTAGGTGGTACGGATGTCGTTGGCGCTGCCGCCGGTGCCGTACGGCTTCAGCGTGTACGCCGTGCCGTCGGGGGCGATCAGCTGGACCTGGAGGTCGCCGATGTAGGTGTGGGTGATGTCGACCTCGACGGCCAGGTTCGAGGGCGCGTTGCCGGAGACGCCGGAGACGGTCACCGGGGACTCGACGGTGGAGTTGTCGGCGATGGTGTAGTCGCTCGTGTTCTCGAAGCGGTCACCGGTGGGGGGCGGGGTGGTGTCCCCCTCGCCCACGAACAGCAGGCGGTTGGGCGATCCGCTGCCCGGGTTGCCGACAACGCCGGTGGTGGCGGCGGAGGTCAGCGCGGAGGAGACCTGGGCGGGGGTGGCCGAGGGGTGGTCGGCCAGGTGGAGGGCGGCGGCGCCGGCGACGTGCGGACTCGCCATGGACGTACCGGAGATGGTGTTGGTGGCCGTGTCGCTGGTGCGCCAGGCGGAGGTGATGGAGGAGCCCGGAGCGAAGAGGTCCAGGACGGAACCGTAGTTGGAGTAGCCGGCGCGTGCGTCGCCGGAGGCGGTGGCGCCGACGGTGATCGCCTCGGTCACCCGGGCCGGGGACTTGGTGGAGGCGTTGGTGGATTCGTTGCCGGCCGCGACGACGAAGGTGACGCCGGAGGCGATGGCGTTGCGGACGGCCGCGTCGAGGGCGCTGTCCGCACCGCCGCCGAGGGACATGTTGGCGACGGCCGGCTTGACCGCGTTGCGCGCCACCCAGTCGAGGCCGGCGACGACTTGGGCCGTGGTGCCGGAGCCGGCGTCGTTCAGCACCCGGACGCCGACCACCTTCGCCTTCTTCGCCACACCGTAGGAACTGCCCGCGACCGTGCCGGCGACGTGCGTGCCGTGGCCGTGGCCGTCCTGGGCGGTGTTGTCGTTGTCGATTGCGTCGTAGCCGTAGGACGCCCGGCCGCCGAAGTCGTTGTGGGTGATGCGGACGCCGGTGTCGATGACGTACGCCGTCACGCCCTGCCCGGCCGAATCCGGGTAGGTGTACGCGTTGTTGAGCGGAAGGTTCCGCTGATCGATGCGGTCCAGGCCCCAGGAGGGCGGGTTGGGCTGGGTTCCGGTGACATGGAAGGTGCGGTTCTGGACCACGGCGGCGACGGCCGGGTCGGCGGCAAGACGTTTCGCCTCGGTCTCGGAGGCCTCGACCTCGTAGCCGTTGAGCGCCTTGGTGTAGGTGCGCTCGATGTCGGCGCCGTACTTCTGGGCCAGGGCGCGGCCCTCGGCGGAGCCGGAGCGGGCCTCGTCGGCCTTCAGGGTCACGATGTAGCTGCCGGCGACGGCGTTGGCGGCGCCCGCGTACTGGATGCGGCCTTCGGGAGCGGCCGGAGCCGCGCCCACGGGGAGAGCGGAGACCAGGCTCGCGACCAGGGCCGCCGTGGTCGCGGCGCCCAGGGTGGCCAGTCTTCGCCGGGGGTGACGCATCACTGTCATGTGAGGGTTCCTCCTCAGTCGGTGGTGCGCGTGCTGTGGGGGCTGGTGCGGTCGGCGCACGTGTCGCGCGTGTGGCGAAACGAATCAGCCACTGACAGGATCATGTCAACATCAGCAACCAAGTCCGTGCGTCAGCCGAAAGATTGAGGGGTCCACAGGACTTGCACAAGGGCCCTGCACCAATGTGATGGGCCGGGGCGACGACAACACGACACCGGGCGGCCCGCCCCTGCGAGGCGGGCCGCCCGGTCGCGCCGGAGCGGCCGTCAGTCGTCGAAGGCCGTGGCGCGGGTGCGCTTCTCCCAGGCCAGGACGTCCTCCCGGACCTGGTCGAGATGGCCGAGGACCGCGCCGACACCGTCGTCACCGAGCGGCAGCCGCAGGGGCGCGTCCTCCGCCTCCAGGGCGGCCAGGATGAGCGCCGCCGCCTTCGCGGGATCGCCGGGCTGGGTGCCGTCACCGGCGGCGACGGCCGCGCGGGTCTCGCCGACGTTGGCGTACACGCCGCTGTCGGGGCTGACCCCCGCCCTGCGGGTGTCGAACAGCGACGTCCGGAAGGAACCCGGCTCGACGATCAGCACCCTGATGCCGAACTCCCGCACCTCGTCCGCGAGCGCCTCCGACATGCCCTCCAGCGCGAACTTGGTTCCGCTGTACGCCCCGAAACCGGCGAAGGACATCTGCCCGCCCATGCTGCTCATCTGCACGATCGCCCCGGAGCGCCGCTCCCGCATGCCCGGCAGCGCGGCCCGCACAAGCGCGGCGGGCCCGAAGACATGCACATCGAACAGCTCGCGCAACTCCTCGTCGGCGGTCTCCTCGAACGCCCCCACATGCGTCCGGCCCGCATTGTTGACCAGTACGTCGATCCGCCCGTGCCGCGCCACGACGTCCCGCACGACGGCCTCGTCCTCCTCGACGTCGGCGACGTCCAGCCGCAGCGCCTCCACCTGGTCGGGGTGGGCCGCAACCAGGTCGTCCAACGCCTCGGGCCGCCGCAGCGCGCCGACCACCACATCACCGTCGGCAAGTGCCGCCTCGGCAATCGCCCGCCCGAACCCACTGCCGGCTCCCGTGATCAGCCACACCTTGTCCATCCCGGCTCCTCGCGCCTCGACTGCCCTCCGTCTCGAGAACCACCCTGCCGCCGCGCGGCATCTCCGCTACTCCCTGGCCGTGGCAGAGGAACTGCACTTCACCCGTGCGGCCGAGCGCCTGCACGTCTCCCAGCCGACCCTGAGCAAGTAGATCCGGGCGCTGGAGTTCCGGCGCGACCGGCAGGGCGTGGTGCTCACCCCCACCGGCACGGAACTGCTGCCGCACGCCCGGCGCGTGCTGGAGACGTAGGAGGAGGGGTCCGCGGCGGTGGGACGGGCGCGGGCGGCGCAGCGCAGCACTTCACCGCCGTAGGGATAGGGCCTCATGAGGTGGCGGCAGCTCCGATCGTTCCACTGTCCCCCGCCCTGGCCGCGGGCACCGTACCGTCACTCACCAGCTCCATGACCGCGTCAGTGTGTTCCCTGATCAGATAGTCCATGGCGTGCTCGGTCGACGACTGGTACTCAAGCTGCTCGCTGTAGAAGCGGAGCCGCTCCTGCGCGTCCTCGATGATCTCGCCCCAGGTTCGTACCCTGATCCGGTACGTGGGCTGGTTGACAGCACATCCAGGCATCCGGTCCTGCTGGTGCGCGAGTTGGCGAAGACCGTCGTCCATGGCATTGCCCACCAGCCAGAAGTCCCAGGTCACTTTGGGGTCCCGGAACCTGTCGTCGTTCATGACCGCTTGCGCATAGCTGTTGATCTGCGTGAACTCGGACATGCTGAGCGTGACATTCGACCTCTTGAGTTCGATCACGAGATGGTGACGCTCCCCTTTCCGCTGCCAGGCAGCACGGGACAGCATGAGGTCGACGATCCCCCGACTCCCGTCCTCTCTCAGAACGGGGGCCGGTGCAGGTGTGTCCCGATCGAGAAGACGACAGTGCTGTCTCAGCACCTCATTCAGACTGCGGTCGCTGACGTGCAGCGCGTACTCCTCACCAAAGATCCAGCACTCGTTCTCCAGGATCCGGTGCAGCTCGGTGCGTTCCTTGACCCGCCCCTTGGCCACGGGGTCAAAAACGAGGTGCTCCAGAGCGGACAAGAAGTCGAGGCGTCCAGTCGTCGCAGTGGATGCCTTGATCAGGGCCGATAGCGGCGTACGGTCCAGCAGCCGGCTTAGCTCCGCCTGCTCCTGCTTGGAGAGCGCGAACAGTTCCTCGGCGATACGGAGCACTTCGCCCGGCTCGTGGGTCAGGACGGAACGCAGAAGCGCGAAGGACACCTTCTGCGCCCTCTTGCTTGCCGGCAAGTGCCGGACGACCGCGGTCGCCACGGCGTCGAAGGTCTCGCGCTCGGCGCGCTCCTGGTCGTTGGCGGGCTCGCCGGTATAGGGGTAGAAGCCCTCCGCGCGCCACGAGTCGACAAGCTCACGACGGCGCTCGTCGGCGCGGGAACGGAAGTGCTCACGCATACGCTCCCGGGCTTCGGCCAATACCTCGGCAGCGGGCCCCTCCGGGGTCCAATCGGCGAAGGCGAGGTCGCCGACCGAATCATCCTCGAAACCCGACCAGGACAGGTAAGCCGTGAAGTGGAAGCCCGGAGCCTGGATCTCCGGCTTCAGCTGCGCCAAGGACATACCTCGGCCGTCGCAGAGGAACAGAGCCCGGGAGTACGGACGCGACCACTCGATGATCTTCAGCTGCGCCGCCGGGTGAGAACTGCCCGGCGGAGCCGCCACCTCATACGTATCGACGTGAACCTGTTCCGACGCCGGGTCCAGCCGCGTCCCGTCGTACGTGATGCAGATGTCCGGATACGCCTCCAGATGGAGCGCGAAGGCAGCAGTGAGCGCGGTACGGGCGGCGTCCTCGGTCAGCTTCTGGAGGTCCTCCCCGCCGAACGCCTCGAAGATCGTCCCCGTCGCATCGGCCGTCGGCTCGGGATCGCTGACGTCGAACTCGTCCATGGAGTCGCGATCGGACTCGATGACCACGCGCCGGCGGATCCCCTGCATCCCGCTCACGCTGGTCCAGCGAACCTCGCTACCGAGCGCGAAGGCCCCGACTCGGCCTCGCCCATTCTTGCCGTGCAGCACGCGTTTCTTGACCTCGCTGAACTGCGTGCGCTTCTTCCAGGACGTACCGATCTGCTCGAAGTAGTCGCTGCACTTCTCCGCCGCGATACCAGTGCCGTCGTCGATCACGGCGACCCGGTCGACTCCACCGAAGTCGTTGCGCTCAAGTGTCACGGTGACAGTCTCGGCGTCCGCGTCGAGAGAGTTCCAGATCAGCTCCTCGACGGCTCCCACAGGATGACGCAGGCGTGCCAGCTCCTCGACGTGCCCCCGCCCGACGGTCAACCGAAGCTTCGCCATGAGGTCAGCACCCTCCGCGTCATCGTCATCTGATGGGACCAAGAGGGAAGCGGGACGCCTCCCCGATCTTTAACTCGGATACCTGATAAACGTCACTCGATATTTTCGAGCGACGGGATTGCGTCCACTATGTCTCTGGGCTTCAGGGCAGAGATAAGACTGTTGCCGCGGAGAAGGCCCCGTCCTCACACAAGTAGTCCTCGCTGCACTCAACGCCCTGTCCATGGCTGGTCAGAGAGCGGTGCGGCATTCAGGCGATCGTACCCCCACCCCCGCTCTCACCTCTGGCTCTTCACGCCGCCTGCCGCAGCGCCCGCAGCGCGGCGCCGAGTTCTGCCTGATTCACGCTGCTCCGTGCTTCCCCCCAATCGGTGAAGGGCACCGACATGGCCAGGGCGACGCTTCGATACGTCGTGTACTCAAACTCCTCGCCCGTGGTCTACGCCCCCGGGGTCGGGACGACCGTCGGCCTGGTGAACGCGCCGTTCTCGTCGGAGATGAGCACCACAGGCTCGCGGCCGTGGAAGGCACAAGGTGGAGAACCGAGCGGCCAGGCCTCGTACGGTGCCTCCTCGTCCCGTGCTCCGGTGAATCCGCAGGAGAAAACAGGAAGGGCCAGACCCGAAGATCTGACCCCTGACCTGGGAATTCATGCCCCGACTAGCCACTTCAGCCGGTCAAGGAATCAGCCGCTACACGTTAAAGCGGAACTCCACCACGTCGCCGTCCTGCATCACGTAGTCCTTGCCCTCCATACGCGCCTTGCCCTTGGCGCGGGCCTCGGCCACCGAGCCGGTTTCGACCAGGTCGGCGAAGGAGATCACCTCGGCCTTGATGAAGCCCTTCTGGAAGTCGGTGTGGATGACTCCGGCGGCCTCGGGGGCGGTGGCGCCCTTCTTGATGGTCCAGGCGCGGGACTCCTTGGGACCGGCCGTGAGGTAGGTCTGCAGGCCGAGGGTCCGGAAGCCGACGTGGGCGAGGGTGGCGAGGCCGGGCTCGTCCTGGCCGACGGACTGGAGGAGCTCGAGGGCCTCGTCCTCGTCCAGCTCGGCGAGGTCCGCCTCCAGTTTGGCGTCGAGGAAGATCGCCTCGGCGGGGGCGACCAGGGCGCGCTGCTCGTTCTTGAAGTCCTCGTCGATCAGCTCGTCCTCGTCGACGTTGAAGACGTAGAGGAACGGCTTCGTCGTGAGGAGGTGCAGGTCGTGGAGGAGCTCCGCGCGCTCGCTGCCCTGGACGACGCCGTGGGCGAAGAGGGTGTCGCCCTTCTCCAGGATCTCCTTGGCCTCCTCTACCGCCTTGACCTTGGGCGCGATGTCCTTCTTGATCCGCGACTCCTTCTGGAGGCGGGGCAGCACCTTCTCGATGGTCTGGAGGTCGGCGAGGATCAGCTCGGTGTTGATCGTCTCGATGTCGCCCTTCGGCGAGACCTTGCCGTCGACGTGGACGACGTTCTCGTCCTTGAAGGCGCGGATGACCTGGCAGATCGCGTCGGACTCACGGATGTTCGCGAGGAACTTGTTGCCCAGGCCCTCGCCCTCCGACGCGCCGCGCACGATGCCCGCGATGTCGACGAAGTCGACCGTGGCCGGAAGGACGCGCTGGGAGCCGAAGATCTCCGCCAGCTTCGTCAGGCGCGGGTCGGGCACGCCGACCACGCCGATGTTCGGCTCGATCGTGGCGAACGGGTAGTTGGCCGCCAGCACGTCGTTCTTGGTCAGGGCGTTGAACAGGGTCGACTTGCCGACATTCGGCAGACCGACGATTCCGATCGTGAGCGACACGTTGCGACTTCCCGTACGTGAGGATGGGGGATGAGGGTCGGCCCTCGGGGCCGTGTGGACCGATCCACCAGTCTACGGCGTGCCCGCACTCGCCCGGGCGATGCGTCGGACGTCCGGCCGAGCTCCGGTTCCCGGCGTGTCTGATGGACCGTTCGGCACATAAAACGACCTAAGTTGGTCCAGTGGAGCAACACAGGACGCGACCCGCGCAGTACGGACCGCGACGTGACCCGGCGCCCGGGACGTCCAAACCGTCCAGGCCGTCCCGGCCGGTCAGGCCGCCGCTGCCGCCGCAGGCGGGGCGGACGGCGGCGGGCGGGGTCGCACGGTCGACGCGGCCGGACCGGCCCGCCCGTGCGCCGCAGCGCCGGCCCGCTGCCCCGTCCGCGGTCCGCAGGCCGCCCAACCCGCGGCTCACCGGGCTGGGCAGCGGGCTGTTCTGCGGGGCCGTGATGCTGGTCGTCGGACTGCTGACCGAGGCACTCTTCGGGGCGTCCCAGACGGTGTACGGCGTGCTGTACCTGCCGGTGTGCGTGCTGACCGCGCTGTGGGTGCGCGAGGGGAACCTGTTCATCGCGCCCGTCGTCGTGCCGATCGCCTTCGCCGTGGGGATGGTCCCGGTCGCCAAGGAGGGCGAGGGCGGCGCACTGGACCGGCTGATGGGCATGGTGACGGCCCTGGCCACCCAGGCCGGGTGGCTCTACGGCGGCACGCTCGCCGCGTGCGTGATCGTGCTGGTCCGCAGAGTGCGCCGGGTGCGCGCCGTCAACCGGCGCCTCGCGCGGAGCCGCCCCCGTCCGTAAGGGGCTACACGCCCGTCGCCGCCCGCATCGCCGCGCCCACGATGCCCGCGTTGTTCTGCAGCTGGGCGGGGACGATCTCCGCCTTGATGCCCTTGATGTGGGGCAGAAACTTGTGGGACTTGCGGCTGACGCCGCCGCCGACGACGAACAGCTCCGGCGAGAACAGCATCTCCACGTGGGCCAGGTACTTCTGCACCCGGTGCGCCCACTCCTCCCACGACAGGTCGTGGTCCTCCCTGGCCTTGCTGGAGGCCCGCTTCTCAGCGTCGTGGCCGTTCAGCTCCAGATGGCCCAGCTCGGTGTTGGGGACGAGGACGCCGTCCACGAAGAGGGCGCTGCCGATGCCGGTGCCGAAGGTCAGCATGATCACCGTGCCTCGATGGTGCCGCCCGGCGCCGAAGTGCATCTCGGCGACACCCGCCGCGTCCGCGTCGTTCACCACCGTCACCGGCAGGCCGCCCAGGCGGTCACCGAGCAGCACGCGCGCGTCGATGTCGACCCAGCCCTTGTCGACGTTGGCCGCCGTACGGATGGTGGCGCCGTTGGTGACCACGCCGGGGAAGGTGACGCCGACCGGACCGGTCCAGCCGAAGTGGTCGACGACCTGCTTGACCCCGTCGGCCACCGCGTCCGGCGTCGAGGGGTGCGGGGTGAGGACCTTGAAGCGCTCCTGCGCCAGGTCCCCCTTGTCCAGGTCGACCGGGGCACCCTTGATCCCGGATCCGCCGATGTCCACGCCGAAGATCTGCATGTCCCCACGTTACGTCGAACGACGGACCGTCACGAAAGGCGGCCGCGCGGCCGCCGTCGTGGCATCACATCACCGTCACTCGGTGGAACCGGCACCGGTTCCCGTGCCGCCGCGCCCGGCCACCAGGGTGGCGGCCTCGTCGCGCAGATCGCGGCGGAGCTCCTTCGGCAGGGAGAAGACGATCGACTCCTCGGCCGCCTTGACGATCTCGACGTCCTCGAAGCCGCGCTGCGCCAGCCACTCCAGCACCTGCTCGACCAGGATCTCCGGCACCGAGGCACCCGAGGTGACGCCGACCGTGGAGACGCCCTCCAGCCAGGCCTCGTCGATCTCGTCTGCGAAGTCGACCAGATGGGCCGCGCGGGCGCCGGCCAGCTTGGCGACCTCCACCAGCCGCTTGGAGTTGGAGGAGTTGCGCGAGCCGACCACGATCACCAGGTCCGCCTCGGCGCCCATCTGCTTGACCGCGAGCTGACGGTTCTGCGTGGCGTAGCAGATGTCGTCGCTGGGCGGGGAGATCAGCTGGGGGAACTTCTCCTTGAGGGCGTCGACGGTCTCCATGGTCTCGTCGACGGAGAGGGTGGTCTGGGAGAGCCAGACGACCTTCGACGGGTCGCGGACCTCGACCTTGTCCACGTCACCGGGGCCGTCGACGAGCTGGATGTGGTCGGGGGCCTCGCCGGAGGTGCCGATGACCTCCTCGTGGCCCTCGTGGCCGATCAGGAGGATGTCGTAGTCGTCGTCGGCGAAGCGGACGGCTTCCTTGTGGACCTTGGTGACCAGCGGGCACGTGGCGTCGATGGTGGCGAGCCGGCCGCGCCGGGCCTCCTCGTGGACGACGGGGGCGACGCCGTGCGCGGAGAACATCACGATGTTGCCCGGAGGGACCTCCTCCGTCCGTTCGACGAAGATCGCGCCCTTCCTTTCCAGCGTCTGCACCACGTACTTGTTGTGCACGATCTCGTGCCGCACGTAGACGGGGGCCCCGTACTGTTCCAGGGCCTTCTCGACGGCGATCACCGCGCGGTCCACACCCGCGCAGTAGCCACGGGGGGCGGCGAGCAGGACACGGCGGCCAGGCGAAGCTGTCATGCCTCCCATCGTAAGGGCCCTGTCCACGGGGTCCGGTCACGGTGCGTTGTCAGTGGGGCGCACTACCCTCGCGGCATGGCTGTCAATACGTCTGCGGAAGCTCCCATCCCGGTCGGGGAGGTGTCGCGGCTCATCGGCGGGTGGATCGACCGGCTCGGCGCGGTGTGGGTGGAGGGGCAGATCACCCAGCTGTCGCGGCGGCCCGGCGCCGGGGTGGTGTTCCTGACGCTGCGCGACCCCTCGTACGACATCTCGGTGGGCGTGACCTGCTACCGGCAGGTGTTCGACGCCGTCGCGGACGTCGTGAGCGAGGGCGCGCGGGTGGTGGTCCACTGCAAGCCGGAGTGGTACGCGCCGCGCGGGCAGCTGTCGCTGCGGGCGGCGGAGATCCGGCCCGTGGGGGTCGGGGAGCTGCTGGCCCGGCTGGAGCAGCTGAAGAAGACTCTCGCGCGGGAGGGGCTGTTCGCGCTGGAGCGGAAGAAGCCGCTGCCGTTCCTGCCGCAGCTGATCGGTCTTGTGTGCGGGCGGGCGTCGGCGGCCGAGCGGGACGTGCTGGAGAACGCGCGGCACCGCTGGCCCGCCGTGCGCTTCGAGGTGCGCAACGTGGCCGTGCAGGGGGTGCACGCGGTGCCGCAGGTGGTCCAGGCGGTCAAGGAGCTGGACGCGGTCGACGAGGTGGACGTGATCGTCGTGGCGCGCGGCGGCGGCAGCGTGGAGGACCTGCTGCCGTTCTCCGACGAGCAGCTGGTGCGGGCGGTGGCGGCGTGCCGGACGCCGGTCGTGTCGGCGATCGGGCACGAGCCGGACAATCCGCTTCTCGACCATGTGGCCGACCTGCGTGCCTCCACGCCCACCGACGCGGCGAAGAAGGTGGTGCCGGACGTGGGCGAGGAGTACGAGCGGGTGCGGTTGCTGCGCGACCGCGCGCGGCGCTGCGTCGAGGCGCTGCTGGACCGGGAGGAGCGCGGGCTCGGCCACGCGCTGGCCCGGCCCGCGATACAGGATCCGCACCGGATGATCGACGGCCGGGCCGAGGAGGTCACCGCGCTGCTGGAGCGGGGACGGCGCTCGCTGCGGCACCAGCTGGACCGGGCGGACTCCGAGCTGACGCACACGCGTGCGCGCGTGGTGGCGCTGTCCCCCGCGGCGACGCTGAAGCGGGGGTACGCGGTGCTCCAGCGGGCGGACGGGCACGCGGTGCGCGCTCCGGGCGAAGTGGAGGCCGGTGAGGAGCTGCGGGCGCGGGTGTCAGAGGGGGAGTTCACGGTACGGGTCGATGCGTAGGGTGGCGGAATGACCAGCAAGACGGAAACCGGGCAGACGGCGGGGATGGCCGAGGCGCTCGGGTACGAGCAGGCGCGGGACGAGCTGATCGAGGTCGTACGGCGGCTGGAGGCGGGCGGGACGACGCTGGAGGAGTCCCTGGCGCTCTGGGAGCGGGGCGAGGAACTGGCCAAGGTGTGCCGGCGCTGGCTGGACGGGGCACGGGCCCGGCTGGACGCGGCGCTCGCGGAGGAGGCCGGGGCGGAGGAGGCCGGGGAGTCCGGGGAGGCCGAGGAGGGCTGAGCCGGGTGGCGCCGGATGGGCAAAGAGGGCTCACTCGGTGCGCAGGGCCTCGGCCATCTCCGTCAGCTGCCCGAACGACGCCGTGCCCGTCACGACTGTGGTCGAGCCCTCGGTGTCCTCCAGGACCAGCGCGTCGTAGTGGTCGCCCTCGTAGCGCGTCCACGTCCTGCCGTCGATCTGCTGGGTGGCCTCGGTCTTCGCCGCGCCCTGCGTGGTGTCCTCGATGAACGCCGCTCGCTTGCCCGCGGACTGCTCGACCGCCACGTACTCCCCGTCGGGGGCGTGGAAGCCGAGGTGCCAGGCGTCGGCCTCGGCGCCCTGGAAGCGGACGGAGGTGGGCTTCCACGCCTCGGGCAGCCCCTCCGGCGCGGCCACGGGATAGGAGGCGGCCCGGCGGGCCGTGAGCAGGTCGACCCGGTAGTCGACCCGCTTGATGTCGGGTTCGCCGTCCTCGTGCGGGATGAACAGCCAGACGACTCCCGCGGCGAGCACGATGAGAGCCAGGGAAAGGATCATGTCCCGGGCCGATTTCTGCATGCTGCTCGTTCCTGCCACGCCCCCTATCGTCGCAGGTGCCCGAAGCGCTCATCCGTGGGGGGCCCTGCTCATTTTGTCTATCTGACGATAGAGTCATGAGTCACACCCTCATCCGGCCGTCGTCGTACAGAAAGGTGCGCTCCGATGACCGAACACCATCACTTGCCGTCCGAGCTTGATGTCCCCTCCGAGGCCCCCGACCGCAACCTCGCCCTGGAGCTCGTACGGGTCACCGAGGCAGCGGCGATGGCCGCGGGCCGCTGGGTAGGGCGCGGTGACAAGAACGGCGCCGACGGTGCCGCGGTGCGCGCCATGCGCACCCTCGTCTCCACCGTCTCGATGAACGGCGTCGTCGTCATCGGCGAGGGGGAGAAGGACGAGGCCCCGATGCTCTTCAACGGAGAGCACGTGGGCGACGGGACCGGGCCCGAGTGCGACATCGCCGTGGACCCGATCGACGGCACCACGCTGACCGCCAAGGGCATGACGAACGCCATCGCGGTGCTGGCCGCCGCCGAGCGCGGCTCCATGTTCGACCCGTCGGCCGTGTTCTACATGGACAAGCTGGTCACCGGACCGGAGGCCGCCGACTTCGTCGACATCGACGCCCCGGTGAGCGTGAACATCCGCCGGGTCGCCAAGGCCAAGCGGGGCACCCCCGAGGACGTCACCGTGGTGATCCTCGACCGGCCGCGGCACGAGGGCATCATCACGGAGATCCGGGAGACCGGCGCGCGCATCAAGCTGATCTCCGACGGCGACGTGGCCGGCTCGATCCTCGCGCTGCGCGAGGGCACCGGCATCGACCTGCTGCTCGGCGTCGGCGGCACCCCCGAGGGCATCATCTCGGCCTGCGCCGTGAAGTGCCTGGGCGGCACCATTCAGGGCAAGCTGTGGCCGAAGGACGAGGAGGAGCGGCAGCGGGCGATCGACGCGGGGCACGACCTTGACCGGGTGCTGACCACGGAGGATCTGGTCACCGGGGACAATGTGTTCTTCGTGGCGACCGGGATCACCGACGGTGAGTTGCTGCGGGGGGTGCGGTATCGGTCGGAGACGGCGACGACCGATTCGATCGTGATGCGGTCGAAGTCGGGGACGGTGCGGAAGATTGACTCCGAGCACCGTTTGAGCAAGCTGCGGGCGTATAGCGCGATCGATTTCGATCGGGCTAAGTGACGTCGCCGTCGCGTAGTTCCCTGCGGGGTGCGTAGTTCCACCCCGGCGCTGAAAGGGCGCCCTCTGTGCGGAGGGGGTGCCGTCGGCGCGTGGGTGGGTGCGGCAGGGTTTGTGGCTGGTCGCGCAGTTCCCCGCGCCCCTCAGGTGTGAAGTTCCACCCGGCGCTGGAAAGGGGCGCCCCCTGTGCGGAGGGGGTGCCTTCGGCGCGTGGGTGGGTGCGGCAGGGTTTGTGGCTGGTCGCGCAGTTCCCCGCGCCCCTCAGGTGTGAAGTTCCACCCGGCGCCGGAAAGGGGCGCCCCCTGTGCGGAGGGGGTGCCTTCGGCGCGTGGGTGGGTGCGGCAGGGTTTGTGGCTGGTCGCGCAGTTCCCCGCGCCCATGAGGTGTGGAGTTCCACCCGGTGCTGATAGGGCGCCCCCTGTTGGGGGCGGGCCGTTAGCCCGCTGCTGCTATGCGGGGCTGGCCGGTTTTTTTCAGTTCCATTTCGCGGCGCCTGCGGCGGGCCAGGACTACGCGGCGTTCCGCCGCGGTGAGGCCGCCCCAGACGCCGTAGGGCTCGGGCTGGAGCAGGGCGTGCTCGCGGCACTCGACCATGACGGGGCAGCGGGCGCAGACCCGCTTGGCCGCCTCCTCGCGGGAGAGCCTGGCGGCGGTGGGCTCCTTCGACGGTGCGAAGAACAGCCCCGCCTCGTCGCGCCGGCACACGGCCTCCGTGTGCCAGGGGGCGTCCTGGTCCCTCTCCCGCGCTGCCGCTCGCTGGGCCGGAACGGCGGCTACCTGCAGGGACGAATGCGGCGGTTGCAGCACGGTCTACTCCTGACGACGGCTTCGCGAGCGAGAGACGATGCAGCAAGGCTTACCCGATGTACGCGCGCCTATGCACTGAGTCCCCGACCGGACTCCGCCGGTGCCGGGTCAGTGGCCGAGATGCCTGCGCCTGCTCTTGTGGACCGTGCGCTGCACCCGGTCGTGGATGTCCGCGACGAGCTTGCCGCGCCGGGGCCGCGCCTCGACGCTGCCCAGCACCGCCCAGCCGTCGACGTAGACCACCGGGGCCTCCTCGTCGGTCGCGTCGAGGGTGTCCACCTCGAAGGCGCCGAGCACACCGCCGCCGGTGCCGCGCAGCGACACGTTCTCCGGGACGCGGATCTCGACGCTGCCGAAGACGGAGAACGCCTTGATCATCACCTGCTGGTGGTCGAACAGCGCCTCGCTGAGGTCGATCTCCACGCTCCCGAAGACCGCGTACGCGTGGATACGGCGGCCGGTGCGCCAGCGGCCCTTGCGGGCGGCGGCGCTGAACACCGCGACCACGTTGTCGTCGGGGTCCACGGGGATCGCGCCCACGGTGGGGCGGCTGGGGGCGGAGGAGTGGGCCGCGCGCTGCTGGTGGGCTATCGGCAGGTCCTGGACGAACACGTCCAGCTCCCCCACCGTCTTGGCGGCCAGCACGCCCTCGACGCGCTCCGCATGCTCGTCGGCGGTCAGCCGGCCCTCGGCGAGTGCCTCGCGCAGGAGGTCGGCGATACGGTCCCGGTCGGCGTCGGAGGCGCGCAGCTCGGCGGCCCCCGCCCCGGTGTCGGGTGCGGAGTCCGGCTGCTGGGCGTGCTTCTGAAGGTCCACGGCAGCAGCGTACCCAAACGCGATAGATCGCGACTACCCTCCGGGGCGGACAACTGAGGACAACCTCACGGTTTCGCCGCCGAAGGCAGGTTCTACGCTGTTGAGCGCCCGCCAACGGAGGCGGGTGGTCTTCCGTCGAGTGAGGAATGGGCGAGATGCCTGAGTTCGAGTACGCCGATCTGCTCCCCATGGGAGAGGACACCACCCCCTACCGGCTGGTGACCTCCGAGGGTGTGTCCACCTTCGAGGCCGACGGACGGACGTTCCTCAAGGTGGAGCCGGAGGCGCTGCGCAAGCTCGCGGAGGAGGCCATCCGCGACATCCAGCACTATCTGCGCCCCGCCCACCTGGCGCAGCTGCGCCGGATCATCGACGACCCGGAGGCGTCGGGCAACGACAAGTTCGTCGCGCTGGACCTGCTGAAGAACGCGAACATCGCGGCGGCGGGCGTGCTGCCCATGTGCCAGGACACCGGCACGGCGATCGTCATGGGCAAGCGCGGGCAGAACGTGCTGACGTCGGGACGTGACGAGGAGGCCCTGAGCAAGGGCATCTACGACGCGTACAAGAACCTGAATTTGCGGTACTCGCAGATGGCTCCGCTCACCATGTGGGAGGAGAAGAACACCGGGTCGAACCTGCCGGCGCAGATCGAGCTCTACGCGACGGACGGCGGGGCGTACAAGTTCCTGTTCATGGCCAAGGGCGGCGGCTCGGCCAACAAGAGCTTCCTCTACCAGGAGACCAAGGCCATCCTGAACGAGGCCTCCATGATGAAGTTCCTGGAGGAGAAGATCCGTTCGCTGGGCACGGCCGCCTGCCCGCCGTACCACCTGGCGATCGTGGTCGGCGGTACGTCGGCCGAGTACGCGCTGAAGACCGCGAAGTACGCCTCCGCGCACTACCTGGACGAGATCCCCTCCGAGGGGTCACCCCTCGGGCACGGCTTCCGCGACAAGGAGCTGGAGGAGAAGGTCTTCGAGCTGACGCAGAAGATCGGCATCGGCGCGCAGTTCGGCGGCAAGTACTTCTGCCACGACGTGCGCGTGGTCCGCCTGCCGCGGCACGGCGCGTCCTGCCCGGTCGCCATCGCCGTGTCCTGCTCCGCCGACCGCCAGGCCGTAGCGAAGATCACCGCCGAGGGCGTCTTCCTGGAGCAGCTGGAGACGGACCCGGCGCGGTTCCTGCCGGAGACCACGGACGAGCAGCTGGACGAGTCCGGCGACGTCGTGCGGATCGACCTCAACCAGCCGATGAAGACGATCCTCGCGGAGCTCACCAAGTACCCGGTGAAGACCCGGCTGTCGCTGTCCGGCCCGCTGGTCGTCGCGCGCGACATCGCGCACGCGAAGATCAAGGAGCGGCTGGACGCGGGCGAGGAGATGCCGCAGTACCTCAAGGACCACCCGGTGTACTACGCCGGCCCCGCGAAGACCCCCGAGGGGTACGCGTCCGGGTCCTTCGGGCCGACCACGGCCGGGCGGATGGACTCCTACGTGGAGCAGTTCCAGGCGGCCGGCGGGTCGTTGGTGATGCTGGCGAAGGGCAACCGCAGCAAGCAGGTCACCGACGCGTGTGCCGGGCACGGCGGCTTCTACCTGGGGTCCATCGGCGGTCCCGCGGCCCGGCTCGCGCAGGACTGCATCAAGAAGGTCGAGGTCGTCGAGTACGAGGAGCTCGGCATGGAGGCCGTCTGGAAGATCGAGGTCGAGGACTTCCCGGCGTTCATCGTCGTGGACGACAAGGGCAACGACTTCTTCCAGGACCCCTCGCCGCAGCAGCCGACGTTCACGTCGATCCCCGTGCGGGGGCCGGGGCTGGCATAGCCCTCCGGGACGGGCGGGGGACGGTTCTTCCGTCCCCCGCCCGCCCCGTACCGGTCTGACGTTCCCTCAACCCGCTGTCCGGATTACGGACTTGGTGTGCTTCTTTCGGACAATGCGGGTTCCGCCCTGCCTTTTCCGTTGACGGTATCAACTATCGCTGCGAATCTTCTTCCCGTCACTCCGACATGCACATGCCATGTCAATCCTTGCGTGGCTCACCCCACAGCCACCTCCCGGAGGAGACAAGGTGAAACGAAGATTCGCCGTCGCGGGCGTCTCGCTCGCCGTCGTGCTGGGCCCCGGAACACTCCCCGCCGTGGCCGCCGACTCCCCGACCACCACGGACACCACCATCAGCGCCGCGCCCGATGTCGACGTGAACAAGGTGAAGGCGCACCTCAGTGAGCTCAGCGCCATCGCCGGGCGGAACGGCGGCAACCGCCGGTCCACCGGACAGGGTTACGACGACTCCGTCGCCTATGTGAAGGGCAAGCTGCAGGCCGCCGGATACGCCGTGACCGAGCAGCCGTGCACCTCCGGCTGCACCAGCGGGGCCGGCCCCAATCTGATCGCCGAGTGGCCCCACGGCGACGCCAACAACGTGTACATGTTCGGCGCCCACCTCGACGGCGTCTCCGCCGGGCCCGGCATGAACGACAACGGCTCCGGCTCCGCCGCCCTGCTCGAGACCGCCCTGACACTGGCCCAGCAGAACCCGGCGATGCGCAACCGGGTCCGCTTCGCCTGGTGGACCGACGAGGAGCAGGGCCTCAACGGGTCCGACTTCTACGTCCGTTCGCTGTCGTCGGGCGAGCGCGCCAAGATCAAGGCGTACTACAACTTCGACATGGTCGCCTCCACCAACGGCGGCTACTTCATCAACCACATCACCTCCGCGGCCGCCGCGCCGATGAAGGCGTACTGGGACTCGCTGGGCCTGAAGCCCGAGGAGAACACCGAGGGCGCCGGGCGCAGCGACGACTACTCCTTCGAGCGGTACGGGATCCCCACCTCCGGCTACGCCATGGGCGCCAGTGCCCGGAAGACCTCCGCGCAGGCCGCCAAGTGGGGCGGGACCTCCGGGTCCGCCTACGACCCCTGCTACCACCGGTCCTGCGACACCCTCACCAACATCAACACCACCGGACTCGACCGCGCCTCCGACGGCATCGCGTACACCCTCTGGCAGCGGGCCGTGGACACCGGCACGGGCGGCGACTGCGACACCGCCGGCGCCGTCGTCAACGGCGGGTTCGAGACCGGGACTTCGCCGTGGACCGGGAACACCGGTGTCATCGGCGCCCACACGGGCGGGCCGGCCCACGGCGGAACCCGGTTCGCCTGGCTCGGCGGGAACGGGTCCACGAGCACCGAGTCGATCAGCCAGACGGTGACTCTTCCGTCCGGCTGCTCCCAGGCGTCGCTGAGCTACTGGCTGCACATCGACACCGACGAGTCCGGCTCCCGCGCGTACGACAGGTTCACCGTGCGGGCCGGCGGCACCACGCTCTCCACCCTGTCCAACGTCGACGCCGGCAGCGGCTATGTGCAGCGGTCGGTGGATCTCTCGGCGTACGCGGGACAGACGGTCACCGTGACCTTCACCGCGAGCGAGGACTACAGCCTGCGGACCAGCTTCCTCCTGGACGACGTCACCCTGCGGAACGGCTGACCCTTCCCCCCACGGACCCTCCGCCCCGTCGCGCGCTCGCGCGGCGGGGCGGAGGGCATGTCCGGGAATACGCCGTTCGGGACCGCTGCTGTGACTCCTCGGAGGTACCACGATGACGACCACGGACGACGACCGGCACTACCGCGTCGAGCACGACTCCATGGGGGAGGTGAAGGTTCCGGCGGACGCCAAGTGGCGTGCGCAGACCCAGCGCGCCGTGGAGAACTTCCCGGTCTCCGGGCAGCGCCTGGAGCGGGCCCATATCGAGGCGCTGGCCCGTATCAAGGGCGCCGCGGCCAAGGTGAACGCGCGGCTCGGGGTGCTGGACAAGGACATCGCCGAGGCGATCCAGGCGGCGGCCGGCGAGGTCGCCGAGGGCCGGTGGGACGAGCACTTCCCGGTGGACGTGTTCCAGACGGGGTCGGGGACCTCGTCCAACATGAACACCAACGAGGTCCTCGCCACGCTCGCCACCGAGCGGCTGGGACGGGATGTGCACCCGAACGACCATGTCAACGCCTCGCAGTCGTCCAACGACGTCTTCCCGTCGTCGATCCACATCGCCGCCACCGCCGCCGTCACCCGCGATCTGATTCCCGCCCTCGACCACCTCGCCGCCTCCCTCGAGCGCAAGGCGGACGAGTTCGCCGATGTGGTGAAGTCTGGGCGGACTCATCTGATGGACGCCACGCCCGTGACGCTGGGCCAGGAGTTCGGCGGGTACGCGGCCCAGGTGCGGTACGGGATCGAGCGGCTGAACGCCTCCCTGCCGCGCCTCGCCGAGCTGCCGCTGGGCGGCACCGCCGTCGGCACCGGCATCAACACCCCGCCCGGGTTCTCCGCCGCCGTCATCGAGGAGGTCGCCCGCGTCACGGGACTGCCGCTGACCGAGGCGCGCGACCACTTCGAGGCGCAGGGCGCCCGGGACGGCATCGTGGAGACCAGCGGGCAGCTGCGAACCATCGCCGTGGGACTGACGAAGATCGCGAACGATCTGCGGTGGATGGCGTCGGGCCCCCGCACCGGCCTCGCGGAGATCCGCCTCCCCGATCTCCAGCCCGGCTCCTCGATCATGCCCGGCAAGGTCAATCCGGTGGTCCCGGAGGCCGTGCTGATGGTCTGCGCCCAGGTCACCGGCAACGACGCGACCGTCGCCGCGGCCGGCGCCGCGGGCAACTTCGAGCTCAACGTGATGCTTCCGGTGATCGCGAAGAACGTCCTGGAGTCGGTGCGGCTGCTGGCCAACGCCTCCCGCCTGCTCGCCGACCGCACCGTCGACGGGATCGTCGCCGACCGGGAGCGGGCCCGGGAGTACGCCGAGTCCTCGCCGTCCGTGGTCACCCCGCTCAACAAGTACCTCGGCTACGAGGAGGCCGCGAAGGTCGCCAAGAAGTCCCTGGCGGAGCGGAAGACCATCCGGCAGGTGGTCCTGGAGGGCGGCTACGTCGAGCGCGGCGACCTCACCGTCGAGCAGCTCGACGAGGCCCTGGACGTCCTGCGGATGACGCACCCGTGAAGCCCGTGCCCCGGGCGAGAACCGTGACCGGCGCCGCGGCGTCGTATGCCCGGGGCACTTTCCTGTCTCGTCATGGCGGAGGGTGGAGCGATGAAGCGCGAGGAAGCGGGGCGAGCGGCCGGCCACTGGGAGCCTGGGACACAAATCCTGTGGCGTTACCGGGAGAACGGCGGCGCGCGCATACGTATCGCGCGCCCCGTCACGGTCGTACGCGACGAACCGGAGCTGCTCGCCGTGTGGATGGCGCCCGGCACCGAGTGCGTGAAGCCGGTGCTCGCCGACGGCACACCCGTGCACCGGGAGCCGCTCGCCACCCGGTACACCAAGCCGCGCACGGTGCAGCGGGACCGCTGGTTCGGCACCGGTGTGCTGAAGCTGGCCCGGCCCGGCGACCCCTGGTCGGTGTGGCTGTTCTGGGACCCGGGCTGGCGGTTCAAGAACTGGTACGTGAACCTGGAGGAGCCGCTGGCCCGTTGGGCGGGCGGAGTGGATTCCGAGGATCACTTCCTGGACATCTCCGTGCACCCGGACCGGGGCTGGCACTGGCGGGACGAGGACGAGTTCGCGCAGGCACAGCGGGACGGGCTGGTGGACTCCGCGCTGGCCGGAAGGGTGCGGGAGGCCGGGCGGGCGGCGATCGGGGTGATCGGCGCCTGGGGGCCGCCGTTCTCCGACGGCTGGGAGAACTGGCGCCCCGATCCGTCCTGGGCGGTACCGTCACTGCCACAGGACTGGCACCGCACTCCCACACAGGTGTCCTCGTGAGACCCTTGCTGCACCCCCGGGCGGGAAACGTAGGATCGTCGTCCGCAAGGGCGCGGAGTGACAACTACCGGAGCGCGCGCTGGGCTTGACCAAACGTCACCGAGGGGCGGCAAGGACGTGAGCGAGGGGTACGGAAACACCGGTACCGGCCGAGGACGGTCAGCCGGCGGCGCAGGAACAACCTCTGACCACACGCGAAATCCGTTCCGGGGGCATGTGTTCCGGGTATCGGAGTTTCGGCGGGACGAACCGCGCGCACGGCGTGCGCCGGACGGATGGACTCGACACGCGTGACGGAGCAGCCGACCTCCTTCGAGCGCCCGCAGCCGGGCGTGACCCCCGCGGATCCCCGCGGGGCGCTCCTGCATACCCCGCCACCGGCCCACGTGCCGGGCACCGGGGCCGCCTTACCGGTACAGGGCTCTGGCGGTGAGCCACCTGTGCCCGGGGCGTCCCCGGGCGCCCCGGGTGCCACGCCGGGCACGGTGGCGCCGGACGGCACCGGCGGGGACCCGGCTGACGGACCGGCCTCGGAGCATTCCCAGCCGGGCACCGGGGAGGGCGCCGGACCGGACACGCACCGCCCGCGTCCCGCGCCGGAGGGCATCCCGGTGCAGCCGGCCGCGGGACAGGACGGGCCGGCACCGGCGCGGGCACCCGACGGGAAGGAACGCCGCACCGGGCAGCCGACGCAGCCCGGGCGGCCGACGCCGATGCGGCGGGACGGCGACCGGCTGCGGTTCGTCGGCGCCGCCACCCGGCGGATCGCCCGCGGCATCGACCTGGACGAGATCGTGATGGGGCTGTGCCGGGCCACCGTGCCCACCTTCTCCGACGCGATCCTGGTCTATCTGCGCGATCCGCTGCCGGTCGGCGACGAACGGCCGACGGGCCCGCTGGTGCTGCGGCTGCGCCGCACCGACCGGATTCCGGCCGAGCGGGACACCGAGGGCGGGTTCGCGCCGGTCGCCGCCCCGCCGGAGCCGTCCGAGCTGGACTCGGTCGGCGAGGAGCTGTGCACGGTGCGGCCGGGCAGCGCGCTCGCCGAGGTGCTGCGCGGGGTGCGGCCGGTGTTCACGGACGCGCCGGCCGCCCGTGCCGCGCTGCCCGAACTGCTCGGCGAGGACGGCGCGCCGGCGGTCCCGGACGGACAGCGGGCGATCCTCGCGCCGCTGCGCGGCCGGCGCCGGGTGATCGGCGCGGCGCTGTTCCTGCGCCGTCCGGAGCGCATCCCGTTCGAGGCCGACGACCTGCTGGTCGCCGCCCAGCTCGCCACGCACAGCGCCCTCGGCATCGACAAGGCGGTGCTGTACGGGCGGGAGGCGTACATCGCGGACGAGCTGCAGCGCACGATGCTGCCGGAGAACCTGCCGCGGTGCACCGGTGTGCGGCTGGCCTCCCGCTACCTTCCGGCCGCGGAGACCGCGCGGGTCGGCGGCGACTGGTACGACGCGATCCCGCTGCCGGGCAGCCGGGTGGCGCTGGTGGTCGGTGACGTGATGGGGCACTCCATGACGTCGGCGGCGATCATGGGCCAGCTGCGCACCACCGCGCAGACCCTGGCCGGTCTCGACCTGCCGCCGCAGGAGGTGCTGCACCACCTCGACGAGCAGGCGCAGCGGCTCGGTGTGGACCGCATGGCGACCTGTCTGTACGCGGTGTACGACCCGGTCGCGCATCGCATCACCATCGCCAACGCCGGTCATCCGCCGCCGATCCTGCTGGAGCTGGGCGGCCGGGCCGAGGTGCTGCGGGTGCCCGCGGGCGCCCCGATCGGCGTGGGCGGGGTGGACTTCGAGGCCGTGGAGCTGGACGCGCCCGCCGGTGCGACCCTGCTGCTGTACACCGACGGCCTGGTGGAGTCCCGGCTGCGGGACGTGTGGACCGGTATCGAGCAGCTGCGCGAGAAGCTCGCCGCGACCGCGCAGCTGACCGGCCCGGACCATCCGCCGCCGCTGGAGGCGCTGTGCGACGAGGTGCTCGACATGCTCGGCCCGGGCGACCGGGACGACGACATCGCGCTGCTGGCCGCCCGGTTCGACGGGATCGCGCCGAACGATGTGGCGTACTGGTTCCTGGAGCCGGAGGACTCGGCCCCCGGCCGGGCCCGCCGGCTCGCCCGGCGGGCGCTGTCCCGCTGGGGCATGGAGGACCTGAGCGACTCGGTGGAGCTGCTGGTCAGCGAGGTGGTGACCAACGCCGTGCGGTACGCGACGCGGCCGGTCACCCTCCGGCTGCTGCGCACCGACGTGCTGCGCTGCGAGGTCGGTGACGACGTGCCGCAGCTGCCCCGGCTGCGGCAGGCGCGCGCCACGGACGAGGGCGGGCGCGGGCTGTATCTGGTGAACCGGCTGGCCCGGCGCTGGGGCGCCACCCGGCTGAGCACGGGCAAGGTGGTGTGGTTCGAGCTCAACCGCGGCTGAGCGGTCGTACGACAGGACGGGCCCGTCGTACGACAGGAGGGGCGCCCGGTGTGGTCACCGGGCGCCCCTCCTGCGTGCCGTCTACTCGATGCCGTCGAGCTGCGGGTCGTCCGGGTCGTCCGGGTCTCCCGGGATACCGAAGGTCGGCGAGTTCGAGGGCGTCTTCGTCGGCGGCGGAGTCGTCGGGGTCTCGGTCGGCGGCTCCGAGGTCGGCGGCGCGGAGGAGGTCTCCGGGGGCGCCTCGGTGGTGGGCTCCTGGGTCGTCGGCTCCTCGCTGGGTGTCTGCGAGGGCGTCTGCGACGGGGACGGCGACCGGGTCGGCTTCACGGCCGCGCCCTGGTCGGTGTCCAGGTCGAACGTGGTGACCTCGTCCTGGACGCCGAAGGTGTACGCCGACCAGATCTGGGCGGGCGGCCCACCGCCGTTGATGCGGTCCTCGCCGAGGGCTCCGTACATCTCGACCTGCTTGTGCGGGGGCTTGTCGTCCTCGCCGAACAGTCCGACGGAGGTCACCAGGCCGGGTGTGAAGCCGGTGAACCAGGCCGACTTGTTGTCGTCGGAGGTACCGGTCTTGCCGGCGACCTGCTGGCCGCCGCGCAGCGGGTTGTCCCGCACCGCCGTCCGGGCCGTACCGTCGTCGACCACGCCGGTCAGTACGGAGGTCACGGTGTCGGCGGCCTGACGGCTGATGACCTGTTCGCCGATCGCGTCGGGCATGGTGACCGTGCGGCTGCGGTGCTCCGCCGACTTGATGATCGTCGGGGTGGTCTTCTTGCCGTGGTTGTCGAGAGTGGCGTAGACCCCGGCCATCTGGAGCGGGCTGGCGCCCATGGAGCCCAGGGTCTGGGCGGGCACGGCCTCCAGGCCCTCGACGTCCATGCCGAGATCGCCCGCCGTCTCCATCACCTTGTCCATGCCGACGTCGACGCCCATCTGCGCGAAGACGGAGTTGACGGACTTGTTCATCGCCGTCTGGACGGTGATGTCGCCGTAGTTCCGGTCGTCCTCGTTCTCGGGGGCGAAGCCGACCTTCTTGCCGTTCTCGACGACCGGGCGCTCGCTGGTGCCGTCGTAGACGGTGTTGGCCGTGATCGGCCGCCCGTCCTGGGTTTCGGACTGCTCCTCGAGCGCGGCGGCGAGGATCACCGGCTTGAAGGTGGACGCGGGCTGGTAGTCCTTGCGGGTGGCGTTGTTGGTGAAGTGCTTGAGGTAGTCCACGCCGCCGTACATCGCGACGACCGCGCCGTTCTTCGGGTTCACGGAGACGGCGCCGGCCTGGACGTCGGCGTCCACCTTGCGTGCCTTCGGGTCGAGCCTGCCGGTGAGCTGGGTCTTGGCCGCCTTCTCCAGCGCGGCCTGCTTCTTCTTGTCGATGTTGAGGGTGATCGTCCAGCCTCCGGCGTCGACGAGCGCGTCGGCCTCCTTGACGTCCTCCGCGGTGCCGTCGGCGACGAGCTGCCTCTTCAGCTCGTTGCCGGCGGCCTGCACCAGGTAGCCGGTCTGGCCGGCCATGCCCGGGGCGCCCTTGGGTTCCTCGGGCACGGGGAACTTCATGCCGGAGCGCTCGGACCGCTTCAGCCAGCCCTCCTCGACCATGTTGTCCAGGACGTAGTTCCAGCGCGCCTTGACCAGCTTCCTGCTGTTCTCGGAGGCGACCGCCCAGTCGTACTGGCTCGGCGCCTGGAGCAGCGCGGCGAGATAGGCGCCCTGCTCGACCGAGAGGTCCTCGGCGTCGACCCGGTAGTAGGCCTGCGCGGCGGCCTGGATCCCGTAGGCGTTGCGGCCGTAGTAGCTGGTGTTGATGTACCCGGCGAGGATGTAGTCCTTGGACTTCTCCCGGTCCAGCTTCAGGGAGATGACCAGTTCCTTCAGCTTGCGGGTGACGGTCCGTTCCTGCGTCAGGTAGTAGTTCTTGACGTACTGCTGGGTGATCGTCGAACCGCCCTGCGCGCCCTTGCCGGCGAGGGTGTTGACCACACCCCGCGTGGTGCCCTTGATGTCGACGCCGGCGTCCTTGTAGAAGGTCTTGTTCTCGGCGGCGACGAAGGTGCGCTGCACCGGCTTGGGGATCTGCGCCAGGTCGACGACCTCACGGTTGACCTGGCCGTCGCGGGCCATGATCGAGCCGTCGCCGTACTTGTAGATGTTGCTCTGCCGCTTGGCGTCGGCGTTCCCCTCGGGGATGTCGATCATCATGTACAGCACGATGAAGGCGCCCATGCCGAGCAGGCAGAGGCCGAAGAAGGTGCCGACGATCTTCTTCCAGGTGAAGAGGCGGCGTATGCCGGTGCGGCCGGCCGCGCCCGACGAGCGGCCCTGGGGTGCCCCACGGCGCCCACCGCGCTGTCGTGCGCGTCTTTCTTCCGCTCGTCCCATACGCCCGTTCCGCTCCGCTTCGTTGGTGTGTGCTCACCTGCCACACAGGTTCGCCGCCCAGGTCAGCTCAGAAAGCTAACACCGGGAGCTATGACAAAGGACTGCCGATCCGGCCTTTACGGACGTGACAATCAGCACCCGCCCCAAAGGAACCGACGTATGAGAGACGGTTGAGGTTGCCGGGAGCGGGTAATGTGATAGCACTTAGTTAGCAGACGCTAGCCGCGCGGAAACCCCCGCGCGGAGGCGCACGAGAAAATGGGGGGGATCACCCATGTCCACGCACGACACACAGGTCACCGCCGATGTGCCCGAGATGCCGGCCCCGCGCGTACGGGAGGTCGCGGCGCACAGCATCGGCGGCGGTCTTGCGCTGCTGCTGGGACTGCTCGGACTGCTCGCCGGCGCGGCGCTGGTCATTTCCGCCACGGCGGTCTCCGGGGCCGGCGCCAAGGCGGTCCTGATCGTCGGCGGCATCCTGGTCGCGATCGCCGCGTTCCTCGCGATGTGCGGGCTGAACATGGTGGCGCCGGGCGAGGCCCGGGTGGTGCAGCTCTTCGGCCGCTACCGGGGCACGATCCGCCAGGACGGCCTGCGCTGGGTGAACCCCTTCACCTCGCGCACCAAGATATCCACGCGCGTACGCAACCACGAGACCGCCGTGCTGAAGGTGAACGACGCCTACGGCAACCCGATCGAGCTGGCCGCGGTCGTGGTGTGGCGGGTGGAGGACACCGCACAGGCCACCTTCGAGGTGGACGACTACGTCGAATTCGTCTCCACCCAGACCGAGGCGGCCGTGCGGCACATCGCCATCGAGTACCCCTACGACGCCCACGACGAGGACGGCCTCTCGCTGCGCGGCAACGCGGAGGAGATCACCGAGAAGCTCGCCGTCGAACTGCACGCGCGCGTGGAGGCGGCCGGTGTGCAGATCATCGAGTCCCGCTTCACGCACCTCGCGTACGCCCCCGAGATCGCCTCGGCGATGCTCCAGCGGCAGCAGGCGGGCGCGGTCGTGGCGGCGCGGCAGCAGATCGTGGAGGGCGCCGTGGGCATGGTCGAGTCGGCGCTGACCCGGATCGCCGAGCAGGGCATCGTGGAGCTGGACCCGGAACGGAAGGCGGCGATGGTGTCCAACCTGATGGTGGTGCTGTGCGGCGACCGGTCGGCGCAGCCGGTCCTCAACACCGGGACGCTCTACCAGTGACGGCCTCGTCCGGGGGCCCGGCCCCTAAGGGTCGACCGCAGCGCAAGCAGGTGCTGCTGCGGCTCGACCCGTCGGTGTACGAGGCGCTGGCGCGCTGGGCCAACGACGAACTGCGCTCGGCGAACGCGCAGATCGAGTTCCTGCTGCGGCGCGCGCTCGCGGAGGCGGGGCGGCTGCCCGGTGACGCCGGGCCGATGCCCCGCCGCGGGCGGCCGCCCGGGGACTCCGCACGGCCTCAGTAGCAGAACCGTGACAATCGGCCCCCACCTGGGCCCTCCTACACCCCGCCATGAGGTACACACTCGGCGTATACATACCGCGTATACACGCTGTGTAGAGTGCTGCACATGTCCATCGGTCACACTCTCCTGGGGCTCCTGGAGTCCGGCCCGCGCCACGGTTACGACCTGAAGCGGGCCTTCGACGAGAAGTTCGGTCACGACCGGCCGCTGCACTACGGCCAGGTCTACTCGACGATGTCCCGCCTGCTGAAGCACGGGCTCGTCGAAGTCGACGGCATCGAGGCCGGCGACGGCCCCGAGCGGAAGCGGTACGCGATCACCGAGGCCGGCATCACCGATGTCGAGCGCTGGCTCGCCACGCCGGAGAAGCCGGAGCCGTACCTCCAGTCGACGCTCTACACCAAGGTCGTCCTGGCGCTGCTCACCCGCCGCGACGCCGCCGACATCCTCGACACACAGCGCTCGGAGCATCTGCGCAGCATGCGGATCCTCACCGACCGCAAGCGCAAGGGGGACCTCGCCGACCAGCTCATCTGCGACCACGCGCTGTTCCACCTCGAGGCCGATCTGCGCTGGCTGGAGCTGACCGCGGCGCGTCTGGACAGGCTCCGTGCGGAGGTGACCCGATGACCGCATCCCCTCCCCCCGGCTCGCTGCTCACCGCCCAGGATCTGCGCAAGGTCTACGGCCCGACCACCGCGCTCGACGGCGCCGGTTTCTCCATCCACCCCGGGGAGGTCGTCGCCGTGATGGGGCCCTCCGGCTCGGGCAAGTCGACGCTGCTGCACTGCCTCGCCGGGATCGTCACCCCCGACTCCGGCTCGATCACCTACGACGGGCGTGAGCTGACCACCATGAGCGACGCCGAGCGCAGCGCGCTGCGGCGCTCGGAGTTCGGCTTCGTCTTCCAGTTCGGGCAGCTCGTGCCGGAGCTCACCTGCGTGGAGAACGTCGCCCTGCCGCTGCGGCTGAACGGCACGCCCCGCAAGGAGGCCGAGCGGGCCGCCCTGACCTGGATGGAGCGCCTCGAGGTCGACGACGTCCGCAAGAAGCGGCCCGGCGAGGTGTCGGGCGGCCAGGGCCAGCGGGTCGCCGTGGCCCGCGCTCTGGTCACCGGCCCGCGGGTGCTGTTCGCCGACGAGCCGACCGGCGCCCTGGACTCCCTCAACGGCGAGCGCGTCATGGAACTGCTCACCGACGCCGCCCGGTCCGCCAACGCCGCCGTCGTCCTCGTCACGCACGAGGCGCGGGTGGCCGCGTACTCCGACCGCGAGATCGTCGTACGCGACGGCAGGTCCCGGGACATGGAGCGCGTCGTATGAGTGCGCGTCAGTGGGGGCGCGACCTCGGCATGGGCCTACGGTTCGCCTTCGCCGGCGGACGCGAGGGATGGATCCGGGCGCTGCTCACCGCCGTCGGTGTCGGGCTGGGGGTGGCGCTGCTGCTGCTCACCACCGCCCTGCCCGGTGCGCTGGCGGAGCGCGACCGGCGGGGGGACGCCCGCCTCGACTACACCTTCGGCGACACCATCGAGTCCCCGGCCGACAACACCCTCGTGATCGCGGACACCGGCACCGAGTTCGATCAACACGACATCCGCGGACGGCTGGTGGAACCGGAGGGCGACCGGGCCCCGCTGCCGCCCGGTCTGCGGGAATTCCCCGCGCCCGGTGACATGGTGGTCTCCCCCGCGCTGAAGGAACTCCTCGACTCGGACGGCGGCGCGCTGCTGCGCGACCGGCTGGCCTACGACATCGTGGGGACGATCGGCGAACAGGGACTGATCGGCTCCCAGGAGCTCGCCTACTACGCGGGCGCCGAGGGCCTCGCGGAACGGATCGGCGACGGGATGGTCGGCCGTATCGACCGCTTCGGGGACCCGTACCCGACGGAGGAGGAGACGGACCCGGTCCTCGTGCTGCTCGTCCTGGTCGTGTTCGTGGTGCTGCTGATGCCGGTCGCCGTGTTCATCGCCGCGGCGGTGCGGTTCGGCGGCGAACGGCGCGACCGCAGGCTGGCCGCGCTGCGGCTGGTCGGCTCCGACGGCGGCATGACCCGGCGGATCGCCGCGGGCGAGGCGCTCGGCGGGGCACTGCTGGGCCTGGTGTTCGGCACCGGGTTCTTCCTGGCGGGACGCGAACTAGCGGCATCCTTCGAGGTGTTCGACGTCAGTGTCTTCCCGAGCTATCTGAACCCCTCGCCGCTGCTGGCGCTGCTGGTCGCGGTGGCGGTCCCGGGGGCCGCGGTGCTGGTGACCCTGCTGGCACTGCGCGGGGTGGTCATCGAACCGCTGGGCGTGGTCCGCACGGCACGGCCGGCCCGCCGCCGGCTCTGGTGGCGGCTGCTGCTGCCGGTCGCCGGGATCGGCATGCTGGCCCCCATGCTCGGCCAGGGCCGGGAGAACGGGGGCTTCAACGGCTACCTGGTCACCGGCGGTGTCATCTGCCTGCTCGTCGGGGTCACGGCGCTGCTCCCCTGGATCGTGGAGACGGTCGTCGCCCGGCTTGGCTCGGGCAGTGTGTCCTGGCAGCTGGCGGTGCGCCGCCTGCAGCTGAGCAGCGGCGCGGCGGCCCGCATGGTCAACGGCATCGCGGTGGCCGTGGCCGGCGCGATCGCGCTGCAGATGCTGTTCGCCGGGGTCGAGGGCGACTACACCACGGAGACCGGCTTCGACGTGTCGCGGGCGCAGATGCAGGTACGGGTGCCGGACGGCACTCAGCTCGCCGCGGCCACCGCGAAGCTCGAGGAGACCAAGGGCGTCCGCAAGGTCTACGCGCTGTCCGAGGGGTACCTCGGCGACCGCTCCTGGACGAAGGACCCGGAGCGCTCCGCCGAACTGACCATCGGCGACTGCGTGACCCTGCGCCAGGTGGCGAAGCTCCCCTCCTGCGCGGACGGCGACGTGTTCTCGCTCCGGGGCGGCGAGTACGACACCGACACCCCGTCGCTGAGCAGGCCGGGCCAGAAGCTGTACCTGGAGATGTCCAGCGCCCAGGACAAGGCGGAGGAAGTCGTCTGGACCCTCCCCAGCACGCTGAAGGAGGCCGCCTCCGTCGAGGACCCGACCGGGACGAAGCGCGGCGGCTTCCTGATGACTCCGGGCGCGGTGCCCGCGGACGTGGCGAAGGCGGTCAGGGGCGAGCTGTATCTGGCGGTCGACGACTCGGTGCCCGACGCCCGCGAGTACGTGCGCAACACGGCGTTCGCGATCGACCCGCTGTCCCATCCGGCGACATGGGCCGCCACCGAGCGGACCCAGCGCTTCGACGCCATCCGCACGGGTCTGTTCGCCGGTGCCGCCGCCGTCCTGGCGCTGATCGGGGCGAGCCTGCTGGTCTCGCAGCTGGAGCAGCTGCGGGAACGCCGGAAACTGCTGGCGGCCCTGATCGCCTTCGGCACCCGGCGGCGCACGCTGAGCCTGTCGGTGCTGTGGCAGACGGCGATCCCGATCGGTCTGGGACTGCTGCTCGCCTCGGCGGTGGGGATGGCCCTGGGCGCGGTGCTGCTGCGGATGACGGCGACACCGGTGAGCGTGGACTGGCCGAGCATCCTGCGGATGACGGGCATCGGCGCGGGGGTGGTCCTCGTGGTGACCCTGCTGAGCCTCCCCCCGCTGCTGCGCATGATGCGCCCGGACGGGCTGCGCACGGAGTAGGTCCGCGGCCGGCGGCGGGGCGTTCGGTCCGTTCCCGAATGTCCGTCAGCTCACGTACCAGCATGAGCTTGGGACGGTCCGTCAGCTCTCGACGATCCGCACCGGGAGGTCCCCCATCGCCTCGCGCAGGGCCGCCGCCAGCTGCTCGTACTCCGCCGCCCTGGCTGCGCCCGTGCGCATGGCGAGGGCGATGCGGCGGGTGGGGGCCGGGTCGGTGAAGCAGGCGGTGAGCAGCCGGCTGGAGCGGCTGGTCTCGACGTCGACGGCGGTACGCGGGAGCAGCGTCACCCCGAGGCCGCCCGCCACCAGCTGCACCAGCGTGGACAGTCCGGCCGCCGTGGTGGTGGCCGGTACTCCGCCGCGGCCCGCCTCGCGGCAGATGTCCAGGGCCTGGTCGCGCAGGCAGTGCCCCTCGTCGAGCAGCAGCAGGTTCAGCTCGCGCAGCACCTCTCGTGGGATGCCCTGCCGCCCGCCGAGCCGGTGGCCGAGCGGGGTGACGAGCACGAAGTCCTCGTCGAAGAGGGGGAGTTCACTCACGCCCGGCACACCGAGGGGCACGGCGAGCAGCAGCAGGTCGAGCCGCCCGCCGGCCAGGCCCTCCAGCAGGTTCGCCGTCTGCTCCTCGTGCACCTGGAGGTCGAGGTGCGGGTAGCGGTCGTGCACCAGCCGCAGGACCGTCGGCAGCAGATAGGGCGCGACGGTCGGGATCACGCCGAGGCGCAGCGCCCCGGTGAACGGCGCCCGCAGCGCGTCCGCCTCCTCCATCAGCGCGCCGACGTCCGCCAGTACGGCCTTGGCGCGTACGGCGAGCCGCTCGCCGGCCGGCGAGAGCAGCACCTTGCGCGTCGTACGCTCCACGAGGGTGACACCCAGTGTCCCCTCGAGCGCCGAAACGGCCCCCGACAGCGCCGGCTGGCTCATCCCCATCGCCGACGCGGCGTCCCGGAAGTGCAGATGCTCGGCCACCGCGGCGAACGCCCGGAGCTGCGCAAGGCTGGGCTGCCTGGGTCTATTACCCACAGTCACTAATAGGTCCCTCCGATCAACACGACCGAGTGTAGCTATTTCACTAATCAATGCACGCTGTGCCAACATCAATCAGGTCCAACCCATGGGAAACACTCGCAAAGTGGGTGTTTCTTCGCTGCAAGGAGAGCGTGTGCTCACTGTCGGTGACAAGTTCCCCGAGTTCGAACTGACCGCCTGCGTCTCGCTGGAGAAGGGCAAGGAGTTCGAGACGATCAACCACAAGACCTACGAGGGCAAGTGGAAAATCGTGTTCGCGTGGCCCAAGGACTTCACCTTCGTGTGCCCGACCGAAATCGCCGCCTTCGGTAAGCTGAACGACGAGTTCGCCGACCGTGACGCCCAGGTCCTCGGTTTCTCCGGCGACTCCGAGTTCGTCCACCACGCATGGCGCAAGGACCACGACGACCTGCGCGACCTGCCGTTCCCGATGATGGCGGACTCCAGGCACGAGCTCATGCGCGACCTGGGCATCGAGGGCGAGGACGGCTTCGCCAAGCGCGCCGTGTTCATCGTGGACCAGAACAACGAGATCCAGTTCTCCATGGTGACCGCCGGCTCCGTCGGCCGTAACCCCAAGGAGGTCCTGCGGGTGCTGGACGCCCTGCAGACGGACGAGCTCTGCCCGTGCAACTGGAGCAAGGGCGACGAGACGCTGGACCCGGTCGCGCTGCTGGCGGGGGAGTGAGCTGACATGTCCCTCGACTCCCTGAAGTCCCGTATACCGGACTACGCCAAGGACCTGAAGCTCAACCTGGGCTCGGTCATCGGGAACTCCGACCTGCCGGCCCAGCAGCTGTGGGGCACGGTGCTGTCGACGGCGATTGCCTCGCGCTCGGCGATCGTGCTGCGCGAGCTGGAGCCGGAGGCGAAGGCGAACCTGTCGCCGGAGGCGTACACGGCCGCGAAGGCCGCCGCCGCGGTGATGGCGATGAACAACGTCTTCTACCGCACGCGTCATCTGCTGTCGGACCACGAGTACGGCAACCTGCGGGCCGGTCTGCGGATGAACGTCATCGGCAACCCGGGTGTCGACAAGGTCGACTTCGAGTTCTGGTCGTTTGCGGTCTCCGCGATCAACGGCTGCGGTATGTGCCTTGACTCGCACGAGCAGGTGCTGCGCAAGGCCGGTGTGGAGCGTGAGGCGGTGCAGGAGGCGTTCAAGATCGCCGCGGTGATCCAGGCGGTCGCCGCAACCCTGGACGCAGAAGCGGCCCTCGCGGACTAACTCCGCCCGCCTGCCACACCCCCGGGCCCGCCCACTACTTCAGTGGCCGGGCCCGCCCCACACTCGGCCGTTTCCGCGCACCGCGCTCGGCACCCCCGCGCACTCCGCGATCCGCACGCCGCGCCGCATCCCGCCGCCGCCGCAGCTGCGGGCAGTCGTGCCGCTGGGGCGGCACGGGTGGGCGCAGCGGCACCTGGCCAGCGCCGTGAGCGGTGTTGGTGTGGCCGGGGGGTGTCACGCAGCTCGGCGTCAACGGGGCGCCGTCGCGCCCACCCGTGCCGCCCTGCGGCACGACTGCCCGCGGAGACGCGGGACCGGGCGCAGGCCCGCAGCTGGGGCGGCAGCGTTAGTCCTCGCCGGGGTCCCGGCGTTGCTCGGCCTCGGACGCCGGCGCCGGAGGCTGCGGGGCGGACAGCGCCGTCGCGCCGCGTGGGCGGGGGGTCTGATGGACCGTCGGCTCGGCGGCGTATGCGCGGAGGTAGCCGACCACCGTGTTCGTGACCGCGACCAGCGGCACGGCGACCACCGCACCGCCGATCCCCGCCACCATGCCGCCGGAGGCCACCGCCAGCACCACGGCCAGCGGATGGACCCGGACCGCGCGCCCCAGGATGAACGGCTGGAGGATGTGCCCCTCGATCTGCTGCACGGCCAGCACCACCACCAGCGTCATCACGCCGGTGAACACCCCCTGGGTGACGAGCGCGACGACCACCGCCAGCGCTCCCGACACCACCGCACCCACGAGCGGGACGAACGAGAACAGAAAGATGAAGACGGCGAGCGGCACCGCCATCGGCACATCGAGGAAGTAGATGCCGAGCCCGATGAAGATCGCGTCGATCAGAGCCACTATCACCGTGCCGCGCACATACGCCGTCAGCGTCCGCCACGCCGCCGGTCCGGCACCGGCGACCCCCGGACGGGCCGCGGCGGGAACGAGCTTGAGCGACCACTCCCAGATCCGCTTGCCGTCGTAGAGCAGGAACAGCGTCGAGAAGACCGCCAGCAGGATGCCGGTGAGTGCCTCGACGACGACCGTCACGCCCTCCAGGCCCGCCGAGGTGATCTGCTCGGTGTTGGCGCCGACCGCCTCCCGCAGGTTCTTGGCGATCTCGTTGATCTGCTTGTCAGTGACGTGGAAGGGGCTGTTGAGCAGCCAGTTGCGCAGCTCGTCGATGCCGTCCTGGACCTGGTCGGAGAGGTTGTCGATGTTCTCCATGACCTGCCAGGTCACGAACCAGCCTATGAGGCCGATCACCACGAACCCGAACAGCGCCGTCAGCGCCGTGGCCGGACCGCGCGGCACGCCGACCCGCCTCAGCCGGGCCACCGTCGGCTGGAGCAGCGCGGTGATCAGCAGCGAGGCCACGAACGCCAGCACGACCAGCTGTACGGCGCTGATGATCCGCATGAGCACCCAGACCGTGCCGGCCAGCACCAGCAGCCGCCAGCCGGCCTCGGCGGCGACCCGTACGCCCCAGGGCACGGCCTGCGCCGGATCCGGACGGACCGGGGCGGCGGCGTACTCGGCCGGCGGCGGCGCCTGGTCGAGGCGCGGGCCGGCCGCCTCCCGTCCGGTGTCCTGCTCGTCGGGACGGTCCTCCCGCGACACCTCGGCGCGGCGCTCCTCCAGCCGCTTGCTGACCTCGGTGAGTCGGGCTCCGACCTGGCCGAGCCATCCTGGCAGTCGCGACATGATCCGTCCTCTTCCCCCGTCTTTCCCCACCACTCCCCCTGGAGTCATCGGTCAGACCGTACATGGCGAAAGCCCCGCACCGTAGGACGGTGTGGGGCTGCGCCAGGGTTGAGCGACGGCCGGGAGCCAGGGGCGCTCCGGTGCTGTCAGTACCAGTGATTGGCCTGCCAGAAGTTCCATGCGCCGCACGGGCTGCCGTAGCGGTCGTTCATGTAGCCCAGACCCCACTTGATCTGGGTGGCGGGGTTCGTCGCCCAGTCGGCTCCGGCGGAGGCCATCTTGGAACCCGGGAGCGCCTGCACCAGGCCGTAGGCGTCGGAAGTGGGGTTGTCGGCCTGGTAGTTCCAGCTCGACTCGCGCTCCACGATGCTGCTGAAGCACTGGAACTGGTCCGCCGGGACGATCTGCCGGGCCATCGCCTGGACCTCGGCGACGGTGTAGGACGACTGGACGGCGAAGGTGGAGGCGTCGCGGACCGCGGAACGGCTGGCGGCGGCCTTGGCCTCCGCGCGCTCCTTGGCCTCCTGCTCCGCCTTCTCGGCCGCTTCCCTCTTCTTGGCGACCGCGGTCTCGGCGGCTGCCTTGCGGGCGGCCTCCTCCGCGTCCTTCTTGGCGCTCGCGTCCGCCGCGATGGCCATCGTTTCGGCCTGCTGCGTCAGGGACGCGGTCTGCACCTGGGCCTGCTGGCCCGCGGGGATGTCCGCGAGCAGCGTGGTGCCGCTTGCCGTCGCTTCGACGTCGTTGGTCTGCGCGGTGCTGCCCGAGGCAACGCCGACGACGCTTCCGACAGCGGTGACCGCCGTGGCCGAGGCCACTGCGAATCCCCGGACCGAGATCCGGCTCACACGGTTTCCTTCCAGCATCGCCCGCTTCGGTGACCCTCGCGGACGCAATCGTGCCCCTGACACTGGCCTCCCCAACTTCGGGTCACGGGAGGCACGGGCCCGGTGGGCAACTCCCGCGAGGGGAGCACCGCGTAGTGCTCGGGCGGCATACGACGACGCTATGGAGTTGAAACGGTGTCCTGCTGTGGTGCTATACCTCCCCCACTGCCCCTAAAGGGCGTGGGAGGTACCCCCAGGGGTACAGATGTGTCGTATGCGGGGCCTGACAGGAGTGAGACTCTGCCGTAACCCAGCGGCGCAAGGCAATTCTCCGTTGCGTGTGAAAGCTCACATCCCGTTTGGCCCCGGTGATTGCCGGAAAGCCGCACGCACGCCGACGCCGCCCGGCTAGGCTCTACGCCTTTCCGGACGGCGCCAACTACTGAGTAACCGACCCTTGTTGGAATTCCTGGGTCAGATGTGCCCGTCTTCGAGCATTTCGGTCACAAGGGCAGCGATCCGGGACCTCTCGGACCGCGTCAGGGTGACATGGGCGAAGAGCGGATGCCCCTTCAGTTTCTCCACGACGGCGACCACACCGTCGTATCTGCCGACCCTCAGATTGTCCCGCTGGGCGACATCATGGGTCAGAACGACCCGTGAATCCGCCCCGATCCGGGACAGAACGGTCAACAGGACGTTCCGTTCCAGCGACTGCGCCTCGTCCACGATCACGAACGCGTCGTGCAGCGAGCGGCCCCGGATGTGGGTGAGCGGCAGGACCTCCAGCATGCCGCGCGCGGTGACCTCCTCGATGACCTCCCGGCTGGTGACGGCCGACAGGGTGTCGAACACCGCCTGGGCCCAGGGGCCCATCTTCTCCGCCTCGGTACCGGGCAGATAGCCGAGCTCCTGCCCGCCGACCGCGTACAGCGGACGGAAGACCATCACCTTCTGGTGCTGCCGGCGCTCCAGGACCGCCTCGAGGCCCGCGCACAGCGCCAGCGCCGACTTGCCGGTGCCGGCCCGGCCGCCCATGGACACGATCCCGACATCCGGGTCGAGCAGCAGGTCGAGCGCGATGCGCTGCTCGGCACTGCGGCCCTTGATGCCGAACGCCTCCCGGTCGCCGCGCACCAGCCGGACGCCGCCCTCGGCGGTGACCCGTCCCAGCGCCTTGCCGCGCTCGGACTGGATGGTCAGGCCGGTGTGCACGGGGAGGTGGGACGCCTCGGGCACGTGCACGTGCCCCTCCTCGAAGAGGATGTCCACCTGCTCGCCGGGCAGCGTCAGTTCGGACATTCCGGTCCAGCCGGAGGATTCCGTGATGGCGAGTTCCGCCCGGTACTCCTCGGCGAGCAGACCCACGGAGGACGCCTTGATCCTGAGCGGAAGGTCCTTGGACACCACGGTGACGTCGAACCCCTCGGCCTGCAGATTGCGGGCCACCGCCAGGATGCGGGAGTCGTTGTCCCCCAGGCGGTAGCCGCTGGGCAGCACGCTGGGGTCCGAGTGGTTGAGCTCGACCCGCACGGTTCCGCCGAGGTCCCCGGTCGGAATGGGGGCGTCGAGGCGGCCGTACCGCACCCGGTAGTCGTCCAGCAGACGGAGCGCCTGCCGGGCGAAATAGCCGAGTTCCGGATGGTTCCGCTTGGCCTCCAGTTCCGTCACCACGACGATGGGGAGCACGACCTCGTGCTCGTCGAAGCGGTTCAGGGCATTGGGGTCGGCCAGCAGGACGCTGGTGTCAAGAACGTAGGTGCGCCGGTCTGGCTTGTGGCGCTTTGCGCTGGTCACCACGGAAGGACGTACCCCCTCGGATGAGGTCGGGGAGCGACGGAGCGGAGCTGGACCGGTCGACGGCCCCTCTGCACAGCGGGCCGAGAACCGGCCCTCCGCTGCTTCGTCCGTGCCGTGACCGCACGGTCGGGCTGCTGCAAAAGGGCCTCCCGGGCGGACGGCTTCCGTGCCGCCCGCTGAGATCCGACACCCGTGGTTCGGGTGTCGACCTGCCTGGCTTATTCCCTCGAACGAGCAAGGCCATGCCATGGCATATGACGGCGGACCGGTGAACGGTGCCTGACCAGTGGTGCGGGAGGCGGGGAAGACGCGGGCGCACGGGCTCCGCGCGGTGCCCGTTCAGCCGCCGTAGCGCCGGTGGCGGGCGGCGTAGTCGCGCAGCGCCCGCAGGAAGTCGACCTTGCGGAAGGCCGGCCAGAAAACCTCGCAGAAGTAGTACTCCGAATGGGCGGTCTGCCAGAGCATGAATCCCGACAGCCGCTGTTCCCCGCTGGTGCGGATCACGAGGTCCGGGTCGGGCTGGGCCCCGGTGTAGAGATGACGCCCGATCATGTCGACGTCGACGGCCTCGGCGAGCTCCTCCATGGAGGTGCCCTTCTCGTGGGCGTCGACGAGCATGGAGCGCACGGCGTCGGCGATCTCCTGCCGTCCGCCGTAGCCGATGGCGACGTTGACCACTATGCCGTCGATGTGCGCGGTGGCCGCCTCGGCCTCCTTCAGGGTGGTCTGCATCCCGGACGGCAGCAAGTCGGGCGTGCCCACGTGATGGACCCGCCAGCGCCCGTCGGCGGCTAGGCTGCGCACCACGTCCTCGATGATGCCGAGGAGCGGGACGAGTTCCTCCTTCGGCCGGTCGAAGTTGTCCGTCGACAGCAGCCAGAGGGTGACGACCTCGACGTCGGTCTCACTGCACCAGCCGAGGAACTCCTCGATCTTCTCCGCGCCGGCCCGGTGGCCGTGGACGGTGCTGGAACCCGCGGCCTTCGCCCAGCGGCGGTTGCCATCCATGATGACGCCGATGTGCTTGGGCACCTGAGCGGTGTCCAGGTGGCCTTCCACCCGGCGCGCGTACAGCCTGACCAGCAGGCTCCGCAGCTTGTCGCGCAGGTTCACGTGATCGTCAGCCCCTCCGTACGGATCGGACAGGCGCGGCACCCCACCGCGTCGCGCGGCAAGCGGCCCGGTCTCGGCCGCCGGCGGTACCTGTCCGTATGGCGGTCCCCGAAGGCGAAGCGTACCCCTGCCGGGGCGGGGGTCCCCAAAGTCCGCAGTGGTGCGTTTGTCGCTGTGCTGCGGCGGCATGCGGTTTGTGCGGTGCCGTTTGCGGGCTGCGGGCTGCTGCGGGTGGGGCGGCTGCGCTCCGGGCGCCGGCGGGGTGCCGTAGGGGTCGGGCGGCGAGGGGACGACACGGTCCCTCCGGGGCGCCAAGAAAAACGGGCCGGTCCGTGGGGGGGAGACGGACCGGCCCGAGGGGGGGTTTCCACCATAACCCTTCGTGAGTGATGCCGCGCGCATCGGCGGCACACAACTACTCTCCGGAATCGACCGACGACGCCCGAACGGCCTCGGAAAGCGCGCTCTACGGCCTTCTCATGGCCGGAACACGGCCACATCCTGGGGAGAAAGGGGCGTTGGGGGGACTGTGTGCAGGTTGTGGCACCGTCGCCACACCATCAGCGCCACTCTTCCGGTCGTCCCTCTGATGGGTGACCCCGGAGGCGCCCTCCGCTTGACCCGGCGGCGGAGTCAGCGACCGCTGAGCACGGCACCGCGCAGCCCCCTCCACTGCGCGGTACCACCCCGCGCAGCTTTGCTGGCGCGAATTACCTTGGTCTGAACCTATGTGATCCCGGGCTCCGGGGGCCAGCCGGGGCCGATAACAATGCGAAAACCAGTGTGCGCCGCCTCGCTACGGCACCAGCGGCCGTACGTCCTCCGCCACGAACCGCACGAAGCCCTCGGGGTCGGGCTCGTCACCGGTCGGCTGGAGAACGACCGAGTCGGCACCGGCGTCGGCCAGCCGCCGCACCGCCTCCGCCACGGCGGCGGCGTCCCCGGCCACCCCGAGATCCGTCTGCCCACCGACCCCCTCGGCGACCAGTTCGGCACGCAGCCGCTCGTCGGCTCCGTCCCCGGTGGCGGCCAGCAGATAGACGACGACCTTGTGGGACGTTCCGGTCCGCCCCGCTGCGGCCCGCCCCTCCTCGATGAGCCGACGCGCATCCCGGACCCCGTCGGGGGAGGTACTCGCGGTGAGGATGGTCCCGTCGGCGGCCTCACCGGTGAGCCGGACGGTGCGGGGCCCGGTGGCTCCGGCGAGGATCTCGACCGGCCCCTGCGGCGGCCAGTCGAGGGCGACCTCGTCGAGCATGACGTACCGCCCCTCGATCGTGACCCGCTCCCCGCCCAGCAGGGCACGCAGGGCGGCCAGATGCTCCCGCAGCAGGGTCACCGGCGACTCGACCCGCGCCCCGACCTGCCCCATCCAGTCCTGCACCCCGTGGCCGACCCCGAGAGTCGCCCGCCCGGGGAACATACGGTGCAGGCTCGCCGCCTCCATCGCCGTGATGGCGACGTTCCGCAACGGCACGGGAAGCAGCCCCACCCCGACCCGCACCCGTTCCGTCCACGCCAGCGCGGCGGCGCCGGTCGAGATCCCGCCCTCCCGGAAACAGTCCTCCCACAGCCAGAGTTCCTCGAGCCCGCTCTCGTCCGCGGTCCGCGCGACGGACCGAAGCTTCTCGGGAGCGAGCTGGGGACGGAAGACTGCGCCAAGTGTGGTCATGGGCCCTTCCTACCCGACCTCAGCGGTCGACGGCCTGGATTTCCTGGACGACGACGTCCTGCGTGGCACCGAACTCGCCGTCCCGTCGCCCGAGGAGCGCAGGTACGTCACCCCACACGGCGGCGTCCGGTCCGCCTTGCCCTTCGCGTACGGCTCGCCGATACGGCCGCCGCGATGAGTGAACGGTGTCAACTACTGCTACAACCCAGGCACATCGGGCAGCGGCCGGTCGGTGATCAGCGCGGTGAGAATCATCGGCGCGTCGCCGTCGGACTGGTTGAGGGAGACGGCTGCCCAGCGGGCGCCCGGGGCGGCGGGCACCGGTCCCCAGACGGACAGGTCGCCGTTGCAGTCCTTGGCGACGAGGGTGCGGAAGGGCTCGCCCGCCGGGCGTCCGAGCAGGGCCGGCCCCATGGTCACCGTCCGGTGCGGCCCCCAGCGGTGGTCCAACTCCCGCACCACGGTTGCCAGGTGTGCCTCCGCCGTCGCCTCCGCGTCGTTCCATTCGCGCCCGTACACACCCGTGAGCGCGGCGCTCTCCCAGAGGGGGAACAGCAGGAAGCCCTCGCCCCGGGTCGACGTCCAGGCGCCGGTGTCCGGCTCCCCCTCGTCGCCTGTCGGGCCGGATCCCGGGAGGGAAGCGGACAGGGCCGCTTCGACGGCGGAGACTGCCTGGTCCATGTCGAAGGGCTCACCCGTGCGGGCTGTCACAGCGTGGGCCTCTTCATCGGGCGGGGCAACGGCTCCAGCGCACCGGACTTCTCGAGGGTCTTGTACGCCTCGACGACGGCCCGGGTGTCGCCGGGCGACGCGATGGCGAGGAGGACGCCCCCGGTGGGGAGTTCGACGCGGTCGGCTGTCAGGTCGGCGGGGATGCGCGCGGCGCGGCCCTCCGACAGATAGCCGACCCAGCCCACCGACGGGGTCCCAATCTTGAAGCCCGCCTCCTTCTTCAGGGCGGAGGTGACGGCCCGGTCGCTCACGTCCCCGTAGTCCGGATGCCAGGCCTCCGCGACGACGGTGAGCAGCGCGGCGTCGGGAAGCGACGCCTCGTCGGGAAAGGTGATCGTGGCGACCAGCGACTGGAGCAGGGAGTCCGGCGTCCCGCCCGCCAGCGCGGCGATCTCCACCTTCCAGCCGTCGGCGAGGCCGGTGGCGAGCAGACGCAGGGACGTGCCGTTCGCCGCCGCCCAGGGATCGGCCTCCCGCGCCGTACGCAGCGCGCCCAGCAGCGACGACTCGTCCGACCCGATCGTTTCGGCGGGCCCGGCGGCGGGAACGGTGCGCCACGTCCATGCCGGGTGACCGGCCGCCTCACCCGGCCCGCCGGCCGCCTCCGGAAGCAGCAGGGCGAACCGGTCCAACGTCGTGCTCCACCGTGCGGCGAGTTCCTCCGCCGACTCCTGCCGGGGGCCCCAGAAGCCCCGCACCACGCGTCGCATGTCCCGTCTCTCTGCTCTCGCTCGTGGCCCACTTCCACCGTCGCGACCACCTTAGACATGCCCTGCGCGGTGCGGCGGTCATTGGTCCGTTCAAGCGGCGTCAGTCGAATGCCTCGGGCTTCCTTTCGCCGGCGATCCTGTCGGGTGCGGTGTGGACGACCTCGATGTCCAGGCCGGCGTCCTCAAAGGCGTCCCGGGCGGCGTCGGCGACCTCCTCGTTCGAGAAGTGCCACTCGATGTCCTTGCCGTTCGCCGCGCTCACCTGCCGGCGTGCCTCGGTGAGCAGCTTTTCCCTGCCGGACGGGGTGAGTTCCGTGCGGTCGGAGGTCAGGAAGCTGTCGTAGCCGTTCTTGGCCTCCAGGAAGGTCTCCCGGGAGGAGTCCCAGCCGTCGAACTCGACGTCCGGCACCTTCGGGTCGGGGTGGGGGACGACGTACTCGTATCCGCGCTGGGTGCCGGTGACCTGTTCCTGGTAGCGCAGCCACGACTCGTTGCGCCAGTTG
This sequence comes from Streptomyces sp. NPDC052079, assembly GCF_040680275.1. Taxonomy (NCBI): domain Bacteria; kingdom Bacillati; phylum Actinomycetota; class Actinomycetes; order Kitasatosporales; family Streptomycetaceae; genus Streptomyces; species Streptomyces sp. NPDC052079. The sequence goes on along the minus strand of NZ_JBFAWL010000001.1, from coordinate 495,177 downwards.
GGGCTGGGGTTGCGGTCGCGGCTCGCCCAGAAACCGTCGCCGCCGTCCGCGTCGCCGTACTCGCGACTGCTCAGGCCGTCGGCCCAGTCCGGCGGGTTGTAGTTGCGCGGGTCGCTCGTGTCGCCGTGCTTGGGCTCGGGGTACTGCTTCCTGTTCTCCAGCGCCTCCCGGGCGCGGTCCGGTTCCTGGGCGCGCTTGCGTTCCAGGTAGGCCTGGCGCTCGGCGGCGCGGGCCTCCTCGGCCTGCTTCCGGGCCTCCTCGTCGCAGCCGCCCTCGGCCAGCAGGACGTACGGGCGGTTCGTGACGGGGCCGGCGGCGAGCACGGTGGTGCCCGTGCCGGGGCCGCCGCCGATGCCCGGGTGGGGGCCTTCGCCGTACGGGATCCCGCGGGCGGGCGCGGAGAGGGTGCAGCCGGTGCGGCGGGCCGCGTCCTCCGCCTCGTCCGCGGCCTCGTCGGCGCGCCGGGCGGCGTCCTCCAGCGCGTCGAGGTCGCCCGCCTCGGCGGCTCGCCGCGCGTCCTCGGCTGCCCCGGTGGCGTCGTCGACGACCTTGCTGAGCCGGCCGAGCGAGCCGATCTTCTCGGCGATCTTCGCTTCGCCGTAGCCGGGGATGAAGAGGGAGCCGACGTTCCAGATGACGGTGGTGACCGCCCGGGTCTCGTTGCCGCTGTTCCACTGGTCCACGACGTCGTCGCCGATGAACGAGTCGAACAGGACGGTTCCGCCGGTGCCGAGCGAGGCGCCGCCCCAGTCGAGGATCGCCCCGAAGTAGTCGCCGTCGTCCCACTTGTCGCGGGCGTCGGCGGTGTTGTCCCACCACTCGTCACCGAGGGAACTGCCGTAGTCCATCAGGCCGTTCCAGGTGTCGACGGGGCTGGTCACCACGTCCCAGATGCCGGTGAGGTCGCCCCAGATGCCGTCGACGAACAGTCCCTGGCCGACCTGCTTGAGCTGGTCGCCGGCGCATCCGAAGAAGGCACCGAAGCCGGAGAAGCACCCTTCGTCGCCCTCGTCGCCGGTCTCGCCGTCGTCGCCCCCGGTGGTCGAGTCCTCGTACGGCGGCTCGTCGATCTCGTCCTCGGCGGCCACGGGGTCCACGGCGGAGGGGTCGTCGTCCGTCGGCCCGGTCGACGGGTCGTCGGCGTCCGTGCCGCCCGGGTCATCCGAGTTCGGGTCGCCGGGACCCGTGTCGCCCGGGTCGTCGGCGTCGCCCCCGGGGTTGCCCGTGTCGCCGCCGGTCGTCGTGTCCCCGGTGCCGTCCCCGTCACCGTCCTCCGCCGTGACCTGGCCGTCCCCTCCGTCCCCGGGCGCCGGACATGCCGCACCGGTGACGCGGCACACCTGCGCCTGGATGCCGGTGAGGAGGTGCCCGCCCAGGCCGGTGAGGACGAGGGCCGTGATGATCGCCGCGACGACCGCGACCAGACCCGCGTACTCCACCGCCGTCTGGCCGTCGTCCCGGCGCCAGCGGATCATCCGGGGCAGGGAGAAGGGGCGGTGCTCGCGCCGGTCGGGTGCGGCGAGGCGGTACCAGTCGCGGCTCTCCGGACGGGTCAGGAGGAAGAGGACGAGGAGCGGAAGGAGCAGCTGGGTGAAGCCGCGGGCCGACCCGTCGGCGAGGTTGGACACGGAGCCGAGGACCAGCCATGCCTGGACGGCGATCAGCCCGGCCCACACCCGGGCCCCGCCCCGCCAGGTGCGGCGGGCCAGCCACCAGCCGAGCACGCCGGGAGCGGCTGCGTGGGCGACCTGGGCGAGCAGTGTGCCGTCGACCGCGTCGAGCGACGCCGCGGTCAGCAGCAGACCCAGACCGCCGAGCGCGGTGAGCCCGGCCAGCGCGTGGACCAGCAGCAGGGCGCGGGACAGGGGCCGGGGCATGTCCCGCCGCCCGCCCCCGCTCCCGGCCCCCGGCACGGCCCCGGACTCCGCCCCTCCCCCGATCCAGGCCATGCCCGCCCCTCCTCAAGTCCCCCGATTCGCAACCGTGTTTGGTTCACGGCAGGCCCTGAGGGTAGGAAGGGGTGCATGGTCGGGGCATGGGCCCGTGGGCCCAAAACAGCGCCCAACGTGCCATAGGAGCTCACGAAGGGGGTCGGTCGGTGACGGGCCGTTGGCGGGACGGGCGTGGGGAACTGGCCGTGCGGCAGGACGGGGAGAAGCGGCCACCCGTCCGCGTTCGCTTGGAGATCGCGACCTCTTACCGAGCCCGCACCAAAGGTTTGCTGGGGCGGGACTCTCTCGACGGCGCGTTGCTCCTCTCCCCCGCCAACAGCGTGCACACCTTCCGGATGCGCATGCCCATCGACGTCGCCTATCTCGACCGGCGGCTCCGCGTCATCGCGGTACGCACCATGCCACCGGGGCGGCTCGGACTGCCCCGGCTCCGGGCACGGCACGTGCTCGAAGCGGAGGCGGGGGCGATGGAGGGCTGGGGACTGCGGGCGGGGGCGCGCGTGGAAGTGCGGGTTTAGTCAGCTCTGTGTGCGCGGGAAGGAGATCTCCACCCTCCGGTTCTTCTTGCGGCCGGCCTCCGTGGAGTTGTCGGCGATCGGGTACTGCTCGCCGTAGCCCCTGACCTCGTACGTGACGTTCGCGTCGCTGAGCTCCTGGACGAGTACTCCATGTACGGCGTTGGCGCGCTTGCGGGACAGGACGTCGCCGTGGGCGGAGGAACCCAGGTTGTCGGTGAACCCGAAGACGCGGATCTTCGTCGCGTTCTGGGTCTTGATCTCGTCCGCGATGGCGGCGATACGGGACTTCGCCTCTCCACCGAGCTTGGCGCTGTCCTTGCCGAACAGGACTTCCGCCTGGAGCGCGAAGGTGACGTCGGAGTTGGTGTCCTCGCGGCGTTCGTCGCCGCTTTGGTCTTCGACGACCTGCTTGATGTCCAGCACCTTCGGCTCCGCCAGGGTGGCGCCGTCCGGGAGCTTGAGGTCGGGGTCGTTGGCGTCGAGTTCCACGGGAGCCGAGGCGGTGGCTTCGGTGCCTGGGGGGACGCTGGGGCCGTCGACCGCGTGGACCACGCCCGGGGTGACGGCGAGGAGGGAGGCGACGGTTCCGATGAGGATCATGCGCGTATGCGTCATCTTCTGCCTCACCCAGAGATCTGGATGGTGCCGCTGGCGAAGGTGGGCAGTTGGAAGGTGACTTCAGTGCTCCCCTGTGGGGGCGACGGAAATTGCATGAATACGGGAATCGATGCCCCGGCCTTGATCCTCGGCATGTTCGTAGTTGTCAGGGGGCGCCCGTCTGTGTCCCGCAGAACGTAATAGCGCTTCTTGGTCTTCGAGTCGACGAGCGTGGCGCCGCCGAGCGATGATCCATGCCTGATGATTTCCGTCTCGTCACCCGCGGTACGGACTGAGACCCGCACGGATTCCGAGCCGTCGTTCTTCAACTCACCACTTACAGTCACAAAACCGCCGGCGTCCCTTGCGGCGGAGGTGATCTTGAGCATCAGTCCATCCTCGCCCTTGAGTTCTACCAAGGCATCGTCGGATCCTTCCTGAGCACTCGGGTTGGAGCCGCCGCCTTTGGAAGCAGAGGCTGACGTCTTCGGCTTCTTGTCGTCGTCACCGTCCCCGCCGCACCCTGCCACACTGGTGGCCAATGCGGCCGCAACGGTCAGCACGACCATCCCCCTGCGGGCCTTCGTAGTGAACCGCATGCTCATGCCTCTGATTCCTTCATCACTCGTCGTTCGCTTGTCAGTCGGCCAGATGAACGTCGAAGAGGTCTTCCGGCTTCGGAAGTAGCTCCTCAGGAGCCTTTGGGTCCAGTTTCCACTCGGCACCCTCGCAGGTGAGCAGAGGCAGCGTGTCCTCCGCAGCTTCCTCTACCGGAAGGTCGAACTCACAGACAGGCTCGATCACGGCAGTGGCCTTCTCTTGGGACTTCTTGTCCTCGGTGCCAGGCACGATGGATTCACCCACGGTGTCGTTCGTTTCGGCCACCACCGTGTAGCCCAGCGGCCCGTCAGGAAGGCAGCTCAGAACAACAGCGTCATTCTGCGCCGCGAGTTGGTCCGCCCGCCAACACGACGGGCTGAGCCCATCCGCATTGCCCTCGAAGATCGCCTGCCATTTGTCCGGCTCGAGCAGGTTCTTCACCCACGCGCCGGCGAGCTGGTCCCGCCTGTCCTGAGCAGCTGCAAGGGCGGCCGCGTCAGCGGCTGTCTGCCCGTCGTTTCGATTCGCTGCGGCCTGGCCGACCGCAAAGTACGCGAACGCGAGAAAGAGCAGGCCCCCCACCACCGTGATGTAGATGGGGAAGGCCTGCCCTGCGTCGCCGTACCTACGGGGTTGCCGCATCAACCACCGGTGACTTCGTCGATCTGCTCCACGATCGCGTCGTAGATCGACTGACCGATGTCCGTCCCCGTGATCGCCAGCACGATTGCCACGACCACCGCGATGATGCCCAGGTACTCCACCGCGGTCTGGCCCTTGTCGTTGCGGGCGGCGCGGGACTGGAGGTAACGGGCGGTCGTGTTGATCCAGTTGCTCATGGGGCTCCCCCTCTGGCGCGGTGGCGGCCTTCCTCGTGGGGCCGCTTTCGACACGAGCAACGTACGGCCGGGTGCCCCGTCCGTCGGAGGGTCCCAGGGCCCAATTCCGGGCCCAAACCAAGGCCCACCGCGTCTTCCCTCCTGACCTCATCTCAGGTCACCCCACTCCCCGGTCCGAAGCCGGTGCCGTGCCGAGCCACTTTGCCGCGGCCTCGGAGCGGCTCGTGCTGTGGAGCTTCGCGAAGATGCGGTTGATGTGGTTCTTGACCGTCTTCTCGCTGATGAAGCACGTGGCGGCGATCTGCTGGTTGTTCATGCCGGATGCGATGAGGTCCATGATCTCCGCCTCCCTCGCGCTGAGTTGGAACCTCGACCTGTCGGGAGCGGCCGGGCGGCCGCTTGTCCACCCAGACGACGACTGTGCCATATCCGGTTGCAGTCGCGAAAGGTTTTCTGCAGAAGCAGGTGGGCGTGTTGCCTGAGTTGCGCCCAGTCCGTCCGGTAGTGGGTGTCCGCCCGGTGGCTCTTGCCTCAGTTGCGACAGCAACGCCCCGGCTGCCGTCGGCGTGAAGTGCGGGCGGCCGTCCTTGATGTCCCGTACCGCCGATACGAGTTGGTCCGCCGTGAACTCGCCATGGACCAGGTAGCCGCCCGCCCCGCGCCGCAGCGCCTCCTGGACGATCTCCGATTCCCTGCTGTACGTCAGCATCACGACCGGGGCGATGCCGACCAGGTGCGGCAGTGCCGAGATGCCGTCCACGCCGGGCATGCGGACGTCCAGGAGGACGACGTCGGGGCGGTGATTGTGGGCCGCCTCGTACGCTTCCCTGCCGTCCGCCGCCTCCGCCACGACCGTGATGTCCTCCCGGCCGGTGAGGAGGGCGGTCAGGCCGGCGCGGACCACCGGGTTGTCGTCCGCCACCACCACGCGGAGGGGGGACGGCGGCGGGACGTTCGCGAAGGGGTTCGGCGGTGTCGTCATGGGGTGGCCTCCGTGGGGATTGCCGGTGTCACTGCCGCGAGCGGGAGTTCCAGGCGGACCTCCGTGCCCCGGGCCCGTGTGCCCCGGCCTATGCGGATGCGGGCGCCGACCGAGGCCGCCCTCTCGACCATGCCGACCAGGCCGAAGTGGCCGGCCTTGCGCAGGTGGGCGAGGTTCGTGCCCGGGGGGAGTCCGGTGCCGTCGTCGTACACGCTGATGCGGAGCAGGTCGCCGTGGACGCCGGCCTGGACGTCGACGCGGGTCGGTTTCGCGTGGCGGTGGGCGTTCTCCATCGCCTCGGAGGCGATGGTGAGGAGTTGGCGTGCCACCGCCGGGGGGACGGGCGGGACCGTGTCCTCGCCGGTCGGGTTGTAGGACGCCGGCAGGCCGGTGCGCTTGCTGAAGTTCTTGGTGCGGGCCGCGAGTTCCACGAGTACGTCCGTGCCCTGGCCCGGGTCGGACTCCCTGCGCAGGTCGGTCAGGAGTTCCCGGGATTCGGCAGCGGCTCTGCGGGCCGAGCGGGCCACCAGTTCCGCCTGCTGTGTCACCCGGGCCGGGTCCATATGGGGTGCGCCGGCCGTGGCCGCAAGACCGTCCGCCGCCAGGGCCACCCCGTGCAGGGTTTTGGCCACCGAGTCGTGCATCTCGCGGGCGAGGCGGGCCCGCTCGGCGCTGACGGCTTCCGTGACGGCCAGCTTGGCCCGGACCGTCGTCAGGGCCTGGGTCGCCGAGCCGAGGCGGAGCATCAGGTTGCGCAGGCTCGAGCCGACCGCCCCGGCGATGACGCACAGGCCCGGCAGGAGCAGCGTCTGCGCGAGTTCCGCGTGCGGGTTCTCCAGGGTCGCGTAGACCAGCAGGAGGATCAGGCCCTGGAGGGAGGCGAAGACCGCGGCGCCGCGCCAGCCGTAGATCAGGCCGGCGAGGAGGGGGGTGCAGACGCTGACGTAGGCGAGGGTGGTGTCCGGGCCCGCCGAGACGAGGAGCAGGGCTCCGAAAAGGGTGTCCACCGCCAGGAGGGCGGGGTGGCGCAGGAGAAGGGGGCCGAAGCGTTCCCAGTCGCGGAAGAGGACGTAGGACGCCATGAAGGTGACCACGACGGCTGTCGCGACGAGTCGGGTGCCCCAGCCGGGGCCGGCGTTGAGGAGTGCGGCGGGGGACGCCAGGGCGATCATCGCCAGTCTGAAGCCGAAGGCCTGCCGGCACAGGGCTTGTAGGGCGTTCACCTGGATTTGGACGTCCGGGGCGGTTGCCCGTGCCGGTGCGGGTTGTGGGGGGTGCATCCGGCCTTCGGCCGGATGGGGGTTCCCACCCGCACCACTCATGCGGGATTCGTTGTCGGGTGCGGGTGGCCCCTGTGGGGCTTCCGCGCCGTCGGCGGCATCCCGTCCGTGGATGGCATCCGGTCCCCTCGCCGGAACACCCCTCACCGGTTCCCACCCCGGCGGCAGCGCCGGGGTCGCCGAGGTCACCGGGATGTCCGGGGCGCCCGTCCTCACGTCGGGCGGGAGGACCGTGCCCGCCGGCGGTGTGGTGATCTCGGACGGCTTCGCCGGGCGGCGCAGCAGCCCCGTGCGTTCCCTGGTCGTCGTCATCGCACCCTGCCCCCGTCCTACTCGCCCGTGATGGAGCCGAAGTCGGTGCCGGAGCCGAGGATCAGGCCGGCGCCGAGGAGGATCATCGTGGCCGGAACCATGAAGGTGGTGATCATCATGGTGGCCTTGGGGACCGCGCGGGCCGCCTTCCGGCGGGCGTTCTGCGCGTCCGTGCGGCGCATGTCCTTGGCCAGCGACACCAGCGTGTCGACGATCGGCGCGCCCAGCTCCTCCCCCTGCTGCAACGCGGTGACGAACATCGCCACCTGCTCGGAGTCGTTGCGGCGGCGCAGTTCCGCGAATGCCTGCCTGCGGCTCATGCCCAGGTCCATCTGGCGCAGCGTGATGCGCAGTTCGTCCGCCCACGGGCCCTCGTACTTCGACGACACCCGGTCCAGTGCCTGGCGGAAGCCCAGGCCCGCGCTCACCACCACCGCCAGTACGTCCAGGAAGTCGGGCAGGGTGCGTTCGATGACGTCCTTGCGGATGCGGATCGCCGACCAGATGCCGACCTCCGTCCAGAAGGCGCCGAACGCCAGGAGCAGCAGCGCCACGAAGAGCTGGCCGCGCATGAGGAAGACCAGGAAGCCGATCCCGCCGAGCGCGCCGTACACCGCGCGGCGGGCGGCGTAGCGGTCGATCGTGAGGCCGCCGGGGTTGCCCGCCAGGTCGATTTTGCGGCGGTACTTGGCGACCTGCTTGGGGCCCATGAGGCGCAGCACGGCGGGGGCGTAGCGCATGCCCATGCGGTCGACGAGGGAGTCGACCGCGCCGGTGCGGGTGGAGCCGACCTCCAGGGCGAGCATCAGGTCGCCGGGGAGCTTGGCCTCCGCGCGGTACATGCGGATGCCGGCGAAGATGCCCCAGACGCCGAGGCCCATCAGCAGGGCGAGCAGGAGTCCCATGTCAGTCAGCCTCCTCGCCGCTCAGACGTCGATGCGGGACAGTCGGCGGATGAGGACGAAGCCGACGGCGTACAGCCCGAAGGCGATGATCACCGCGGCCTGTCCGGCCGGGGAGCCGGTCATGCGTTCCAGGGCGCCGTCCTTCACGCCGTTCATCAGGAACAACGAGCCGATGCCGAGGACGGGAACGGCGTACGACGTCATGCTGACCTGGGAGAGCTGGGTGCGGACCTCGCGCCGGGTCTCCTTCCGCTCCTCCAGGGTCTCGGTGAGGTTCCTGAGCGCGCTCACCACCTGGCCGCCCGCCCGGTTGGACAGCACCAGTGTGGTGACCAGGACGACGAGTTCGCGGGAGGGGAGGCGGTCGGCGAGTTCGCCGAGGGCGTCGTCCATGGAGGCGCCCACGGCGAGTTGGTTGGCGACCTTGGCCAGTTCCTCGCCGGCCGGGGCCTCCAGTTCCTCCGCCGCCATGCCGATGGCCGTGCGCAGGGCCAGGCCGGCCTGGGTGGCGTTGGCCAGGATGCGGGCCAGCTCCGGGAGCTGGTTGATGAACTTCTCGATGCGTTTCTGGCGCTGCCAGTTGAGGAACTGCAGCGCCGCCCAGATGCCGAGCAGCCCGGCGATCGGGCCGAAGAACGGGGCGAGGGTGGCCTGGCCGACGAGCCAGAGGCCGGCGACGGCGGCGAGCATGGCGGCGAAGAACTCGCCGGGGGTGATGTCCAGGCCGGTGGCCAGCAGGCGGAGTTCCAGTTTGCGGCCGAGCCCGGTGCGGCGCAGGCGGCGGTCCAGGGCCGGGAAGTGGCGGCGGCGGCCGACGACGGGGATCTGACCGGTGGCCGTCAGGCGGTCCACCAGTGCCTGGCGCTGCGCCCTGCCGGAGGCGTAGGAATGCACCCCGATGACCGCGAGGACGCAGGTCAGCAGTGTGATGCCGGTGGTCAGCGTGATCAGGTTCTGCAGATCCATGGGGACGGTTCCTACCTGGCTTCTCTGGTGGCGAGCTGGTCGGCGGACTGGGCGATGCCGAACGCCTGCGGGATGGGCTGGCTCGCCATGTAGAGGCGGTCGGCGGTGCGGCGCGGCAGCGGGTAATGGTCGAAGACGCCGTGGACGCGTCCGTCGGCTGCCATCGGCTGCGCGTGGAAGCGGGCGACCGTGGCCAGCCGGTACGGTTCGCCGCCGTGGCTCTCCAGCAGGGCGATCTCGGTGATGCGGCGGGCGCCGTCGGCGAAGCGGGTGAGCTGGACGATCACGTCGACGGCGCTGTTGATCTGGTCGTGCAGGGCGACGAAGGGGATCTCCACGTCGGACATGGAGGCGAGGGTCTGCAGGCGCATCAGCGCGTCCTCGGCGCTGTTGGCGTGGACGGTGGCGAGGGAGCCGTCGTGGCCGGTCGACATCGCCTGGAGCATGTCCAGCGACTCCCCGCCGCGGACCTCACCGACGACGATGCGGTCGGGGCGCATGCGCAGGGAGTTGCGGACGAGGTCGCGGATGGTGACCTTGCCCTTGCCCTCGACGTTCGGCGGGCGGGACTCCAGGCGGATGACGTGCGGCTGCTGGAGCTGGAGTTCGGCGGAGTCCTCGATGGTGATGATGCGTTCGCCCTCGGGGATCAGGCCGGAGAGGGCGTTGAGGAGGGTCGTCTTGCCGGTGCCGGTCGCGCCCGACACGATGACGTTGAAGCGCGCCTGCACCAGCCCGGCGAGCAGATACAGCATGTGTTCGTCGAGCGAGCCCAGGCCGATGAGTTCCTGGAGGGTGAAGGACCGCGGGAAGCGGCGGATGGTGAGGGTGGCGCCGGTCAGGGAGAGCGGCGGGATGATGACGTTGACGCGTTCGCCGGAGGGGAGGCGGGCGTCGACCATGGGGTTGGACTCGTCGACGCGGCGGTTGACGGTGGAGACGATGCGTTCGATCGTCTGCATCAGCTGGTCGTGGGAGGCGAACCGCAGGGGGAGTTGCTCCACCCGGCCGCCGCGCTCGACGAAGATCGCGTCGGGCCCGTTCACCATGATCTCGGTGATCGACGCGTCCTCCAGCAGGGGCTCCAGGATGCCGAGGCCCAGTGCCTCGTCGACCACGCGGCGGATCAGCTGGGAGCGTTCGACGGTCGACAGGACCGGGCCCTCGCGGCTGATGATGTGGCCCAGGACGCGCTCCAGCCGGACCCGGCGTTCGGCCGCGGCCAGCGAGCTCATCTCCGCGAGGTCGATCTCCTCGAGGAGCTTGGCCCGGTAGGAGGCGACCAGGTGGCCGTCCTCGCCCCGGCCGGCCGTCTCCTCGGGGGAGTTGATGCGTGCCCGCAGGCTCATGAGTCGCGCGCTCCTCGTCCTTGTCCCGGTCCCTCAGTGGTCCATCGGCATCGTGGCGCTCTTGCTGGCGGGGTCGAAGTCCCAGCCGGGGACGATCGAGGGGATGTCGATCGTGGCGGTGACGGTGACCTCGTCGCCGCCCTGCGCCTCCCCGCAGTCGGTGCCGTCGGCCAGCCAGGCGCTGACGGCGGCCGTGCAGGCTCCCTGGGCGCCCTCGTCCAGCGACGCGCTGCGCGCTCCCGCCCGCGCGGCGGTGCCGGCCTGCTGGGCGGTGTAGGCGATCAGGCCGAGCTGTACGGCGGCCATGGCGACGATGAGCAGGATGGGCAGGAAGCCCAGGTATTCCAGGGCCGCCTGGCCGTGGTCCCGTTCCTTCGGAAGGTGCCGGCTTCGCCGACAGGGCATCCGCATCTCAGTCACCCTTCTCCTCCTCGACCGCTCCCGCGTGCCCCGTCACCTCGAAGGGGAAGGAGACGGTGCCCGGGAAGAGGAGGGGGACGTCCAGCTCCACGTCGGCGGTGACGAAGCCGCCCGCCGTCGCACAGTTCACGGTCGCTCCCCCCGCCCACGCTCCCGACAGCTTGTCCAGGCCGGCCTGCTGGCAGGCGCCCTGGCGGGCGCCCGGTGCCGTCGCCGTAGCCGCCCGTACCGCCTCGTCCGCAGCATTCCCCGCGAGCGTGAACGTGTATCCCACGAGGACGAGCTGCCACAGCACCACCAGCGTGACCAGGATCGTCGGGGTCATGCCGAGGAACTCGACGGTGACCTGGCCCCGGTCGCGGTGCTCGCGTAAGCCCTTCATGCGCATGCCCCTCGCTCCCCTCATCCCCCGTCGTCCCTCTTCCGCCGGAAGCTCACCGACCCCCGGTCGCCGCGCAGCCGGCCGCTCCTGTGGGCGCCCTCGGTGGCCTTGACCAGGCCGAGTTCGCCGGCCAGGCCCCACAGGGCCTGTTTCACGGTGCTCTTGGCCTCCAGTTCGTGGACGCGGCCGGCGTCCACGACCGACTGGAGCTCCTTGAAGTGGGCGGGGACCGTGGTGGCCGCCACCGTGGTGCCGGTGATCTTCTGGATGAGCGGGGGCTGGATCTCCGTGGCCCGGGTGTGGCGGTTGACCACCACCGTGGTCTCCTCGGCCTTGCGGATCTGCAGCCGGTCCCACATCCGCACCGCCCGCTTCGCGCCGCGTACGGCGATGACGTCGGGGGTGGTGACCAGCAGGGCCCGGTCGGCCATCTCCACGGCCGCGGCGCCGGCGCCGCCGAGCTGGGCGCCGCAGTCGATGACGACGACCTCGTAGCGGGAGCGCAGGGCGCTGACGATCTGGCGGGTGGCGCGGTCGGTGACGTCCTCGCCGCGTTCGCCCTCGGCGGGGGCGAGCAGCAGGGCGACGCCGGTGTCGTGGCGGAAGACGGCGTCGGCCAGGACGCGCGGTGAGATGTCGCCGACCGCGGCGAGGTCGACGACGGACCGCCGGAACTGGACGTCCAGGTAGGAGGCGATGTCACCGGTCTGGAGGTCCATGTCGACCAGGGCGGTGGTACGGCCGGACGCCTGGGCGGCGAGGGCGAGCTGGATGGCGGTCAGGGTGGCGCCCACCCCGCCCTTGGCGCCGCTGACGGTGACGACGGTGCCGCCGACGCCGGTGAACACGTCGACGCCCGCGCCCAGATGGCGGCGTACGCCGACCGACCACTGGGCGACGGCCTGGACGCGGCTGGCGAGTTCCTCGTAGCTGAGCGGGAGGGCCACCAGTCCGCGGGCGCCGTAGTCCATGGCGGCCTGGAAGAGGCCGGGGCTCGCGTCGGAGGTGACGAGGATGACGCCGACGGAGGGGAAGCGCAGGGCGACTTCGCGGATCAGCTCCAGGGCGGGGACGGGGCCGATCCGCTCATGCACGACCACGACCTCGGGCAGTTCGTCGACGGACTCGGCGGCCAGGCGCGCGAGGGTGTCGATGAGCTGGGTGGAGTCGACCACCGGGGCCACCGGCTCGGCGTCCGGGAGCTGGCTGAGCAGTGTGGTGATGGACCGGACCGCGTCCGCGTCGCCGACTGCCGGGAGGATCCTGGTGGGCATGCGGGCCTCTCACTTGTCCTTCGCGAGTTCGTACGTCCGGTCCTCTTCGGGGACGGTGGTGTCGCCCCCGGGTGCGACCAGCGCGAGCCGGACCCGCTGGGCGAACGACTCGGCGTAGGTGATGCGCTGGGCGTCGATGGCGGACAGGGCGAAGGTGATCGGTACGGCGTCGGTGGGCTGCCGGCCGCGGTCGTTCTCGTCGGGCTGGAGGGCGGTGAGCCGGCCCACGTCCAGGACCTTGGCGTTGGTCACGATGATCTTGGACTGGGCGGGGTCGCCCTCCCCCTCGCCCTCGAAGGTGGCGTAGACATTGACCGTCGAGCCGGGGGTGATCTTGCCGGCGACGCCGGTGGCCGCGTCGATCATGATGGCGACCTCCTGCTGTCCCGGCTGCAGGGCGGGCTGGTCCACGATCATGTCGCTCTGCAGCAGGGAGCCCTTCTGCAGGGTGGTGACGGCGATCTTGCCGCGGATGTCGTCGAGGTCGGTGACGGCGTTCTGGGACAGCCACCGCTCGGGCATCTCGATCTTCTCGAACTGATCCGTGCCGAGCGCGGTGTAGGGCGCGATGTCGGACTTCAGCCGGTAGGCGGTCACTTCGGGGCCGACCTTGGACTTCACGTCGCTGATGACGGAGAGCACGCCGGCGAACGCGCCGAGGGCGCACAGGACCGACAGGAGCAGGAGTATCACGCCGCGGCGCTGACGGGAGTTCATGAACCGTACAACCTCATCGGGGATAGCGGTCGAGCGGACTCGGGCGGTCGGGATGGTGCGGTGGCGGACGGGTCAGGTGCGCCGGGCGAGGGCGGGTGTGCCCTCGGGGGCGGGTGGTACGGCGGAGCAGAACACGCAGCGGTCGCCGATGACGTCGATGCCGCACCAGTGGCAGGTGCCCCGACGTACGGACGTGACCAGCTGATACAGGACGGACAGGTCGGGCAGATAGGTGCAGAACTCGACGAGCTTGCCGGTCCCCCACCAGCCCGGGGACGCGGCGGGCAGTGGTGTCTCCCGCAGGCCCTGGACCTTCCAGGCGGGGGCCAGGGTCGTGGTGACCCAGTCGGACTGGAGCTGTCCTCTGGCGACCAGCATCCAGGTGCCGAACTCGGGGCCGTCGAGGGCGGCTTCGGGGCCGAGGCGGACGAGTTGGGGCTGGGGGTGGGCGAGTACGGCGAACTGGCTGCCGGGCATCCACGACTTGGCGTGCTGCTTGAGGTTCACCGGGACGCGGTCGAGCCGGGCGACGGAGCCGAGCAGGGCCCCGGAGTGGATGTAGTGGATCAGCAGGCGGCCGGCCGAGGCGAGGACGCCGGGGCTGAGGTCGCAGGAGGCGAGCTGGCGCAACTGGCGGGCCAGGACGGCCAGTCCGAGCGGGGGCAGATCGGGCCGGAAGAGGGCTATCCGGTCGCTCTCCAGGAGGGAGCGCAGGGTGTGCAGCCGCCGCTGGACCGGGGTGGGGGCGGCCTGGGAGCAGACGACGATGAGATGGCCGTGCTGCTCGAGGATCATCTGCAGTTCGGTCAGCACCTGGTCCAGCGGGCGGGTCTCGACGTCCCGCAGCACGACGGCGGGCAGGGTCCGTTCGTCCTGGGCCGGCAACGCCATGTCGGCGCCGGTCACGGCAATGGCAGTTGGCACGCGCGGCTCCCCGTTCTCCCCATCCCGGCAGCCCGCCGGGCGTCACTCCGACGCACCCCGGCGACTTCACTGCGTGACTACGTGAGCACTGTAACCGCGGGCCTGTGACCGGAGAACAGCGTTTGTGTAGCCGTACAGCAACTACTGGTGCACAAGATGCGTCAAATCGGGGCAGGTTGAGCATCTCGCCGGTCTCGATACGGACCCAGTGGTGTGAGTCCTGTGCACGCGACTTGACGCCGGACCCGACCCCGGGCCCTTGGGCCCACGCTTCCCTCCGAGCGCCGGGCCTACTCCCGTCCTGAATGCCGACCTTTCTGGTCTGGACCTATTGACAAGAAGATTGGTCTGGACCACGTTGTCTCCAACGGTGGCCACCGTCGTCCCAGCCTTCCCCAACTCCCCCACCGGAGGCCCCAAGTGGACCGCGCACCCCGAACGCCCGGCCGCGGCAGACGCGTCCGGGCCGGAGCTCTCGTCTCCGCCCTCGCCGTCGCCCTGCCCCTCACCGGCGCGGGCCCGGCGTCCGCCGCGGACGTCAACAACGCCAAGAACGCGGGTTTCGAGGCGGGCCTGAGCAACTGGACCTGCTCCGCGAACAGCGGCAGCACCGTCTCCTCCCCCGCGCACGGCGGCACGGCCGCGCTCAAAGCCACCCCGGCAGGGCAGGACAACGCCCGCTGCACCCAGACGGTCGCGGTGAAGCCCGGCTCGACGTACAAGCTGAGCGGCTGGGTGCGGGGCGGGTACGCCTACCTGGGCGTGACCGGCACCGGTACGACGGACGTGTCCACCTGGACCCCGGACAGCGGCAGCTGGAAGCAGCTGTCGACCACCTTCACCACCGGCTCGAACACCACCTCGGTGACGGTCTACACCCACGGCTGGTACGGCCAGCAGCCCTACTACGCCGACGACCTGTCGGTGTTCGGCCCCGACGGGGGCGGCAGCGGTGACCCGGACCCCACGGTCCCGGGCACCCCGGGCGGCCTCAGCGTCTCCGGTACGACGGCGTCGTCGGTGTCCCTGGCGTGGAACGCGGTGCCGGGGGCCACGGGCTACACGATCTACCGCGACGGCACCAAGGTGACGGCGGTCTCGGGCACGTCCGCGACGGTGACCGGGCTCGCGGCCTCGACGTCGTACTCCTTCCAGGTCGCGGCGGCCAACGCGGCCGGCGAGTCGCCGAAGTCGACGGCGGTGTCCGCGCGGACGAAGGACGACGGCGGGGGCGGCGGCGGTGACCTGCCCCGGCACGCGGTGACCGGCTACTGGCAGAACTTCAACAACGGGGCGGCGGTCCAGCGGATCTCGGACGTCCCGTCCGCGTACGACATCATCGCGGTCGCCTTCGCCGACGCCACCGGCACTCCCGGTGCCGTGACCTTCAACCTGGACTCGGCGGGCCTGAACGGCTACACCGTCGCCCAGTTCAAGGCGGACATCCGCGCCAAGCAGGCGGCCGGGAAGAAGGTCATCATCTCGGTCGGCGGCGAGAAGGGCACCGTCTCGGTGAACGACCCTGCCTCCGCGGCGAACTTCGCCGACTCGGTGTACGCGCTGATGCGGGAGTACGGCTTCGACGGCGTCGACATCGACCTGGAGAACGGCCTCAACGCGACCTATATGACGCAGGCGCTGCGCTCCCTGTCGGCGAAGGCGGGCCCGTCGATGATCCTGACGATGGCCCCGCAGACCATCGACATGCAGTCGACGTCCAACGCGTACTTCCGCACCGCGCTGAACGTGAAGGACATCCTCACGGTCGTCAACATGCAGTACTACAACAGCGGTTCCATGCTGGGCTGCGACGGCAAGGTCTACAGCCAGGGCTCGGTGGACTTCCTCACCGCGCTGGCCTGCATCCAGCTCGAGGGCGGCCTCGACCCGTCCCAGGTCGGCCTGGGCCTCCCGGCCTCCACCCGGGGCGCGGGCAGCGGCTACGTCTCTCCGTCCGTGGTGAACAACGCCCTGGACTGCCTGACGAGGGGCACCGGCTGCGGCAGCTTCAAGCCGTCCCGGACCTACCCGTCCCTGCGGGGCGCGATGACCTGGTCCACCAACTGGGACGCCACGGCGAACAACGCCTGGTCCAACGCGGTCGGCCCGCACGTGCACGCCCTGCCGTAGCCGGTCGTCCGGCTCCCGGTTCCCGGGCCCCGTCCACAGCACTGCGGGCGGGGCCCCTTCTTGCGGTAGCCGCGCGTCAGAAGAACTCCGACCACGGCTGGTCCCAGATCTGCTTCACGCACAGCACCAGGAACAGCAGGCCCGCGATGGTGAGCATGGTGTTGCTCAGGGGTCCGTTGCGCCATTCGCGTGGTGTACGGGAGGAGTTGAGGAGCCACATCAGAGTCAGGGCGAGGAACGGCATGAAGGCGGCGCCCAGGACGCCGTAGATGATGATCAGGCGGAAGGGTTCGTCCTCGAAGAGCAGGACCATGGGCGGGAAGGTGAGCCAGAGGAGATAGGCGCGGAAGGCCCAGGAGCGTTCGCGGCGCCCGGAGGCCAGCTCGTCGCCCCGCGCCTCGCGCTCGCCCCGCTGCCGGGCGAGGAAGTCGGCGAACATCAGGCTGACGCCGTGCCAGACACCGATCAGGGAGGTGAAGGAGGTGGCGAAGAAGCCGATGAGGAAGAGTTTGCCGGTGGCCGTGCCGTACTCCTCCTCCAGGATGTCGCCGAGCTGTATCAGGCCCTTGTCGCCGCCGGCGATCGCGATGTTCGCCGAGTGCAGCAGCTCCGCGCCGACGATGAGCATCGCGACGACGAAGATGCCGGTGGTGGCGTAGGCGACCCGGTTGTCCAGCCGCATGATCCGCATCCAGCCGGTGCCGGTCCAGCCCTTGGCGTTGACCCAGTAGCCGTACGCGGCCAGCGTGATGGTGCCGCCGACGCCGCCGATCAGGCCGAGGGTGTTGAGGACCGAGTCCTTCTCGTCCGGGAGGACCGGGAGCAGGCCGGCGAAGGCCTCGCCGAGGTTCGGGGTGACCCGGACCGCCAGATAGACGGTCACCACGAACATGACGCCCACCAGGACCGTCATGACCTTCTCGAAGACGGCGTACTTGTTGAACCAGACGAAGACCAGGCCCACCAGACCGCAGGCGATGGCCCAGTACTCGAGGTCCATCACGTCAGGGAACAGCGCCTGCAGCGGCAGGCCGCTGGACGACATCGCCGCCGCGCCGTAGACGAAGCCCCAGATGACGGCGTAGACGCCGAAGAACCACGTCGTCCAGCGGCCGATGCCGGCCCAGCCGTCGAAGAGGGTGCGGCCGGTGGCGAGATGCCACCGGCCGCACGCCTCGGCGAGGGAGATCTTCACCAGACAGCCGAGGACCGCGGCCCACAGCAGGGTGTATCCGAAGTTGCTGCCGGCGATGAGCGTGGCCACCAGGTCACCGGCGCCCACACCGGTCGCGGCGACGACGATTCCGGGGCCGATGTAGCGCCAACCGGACTTGCGCGGGTCGGGGCCGGGGTCGCTCGCCGCGCCGGTGTCCTGGGTCTTTCCCGTGGTGTCCGCCATGGGGTCAAGAAAGCGGATGGGTGACGGCCGGACAAGAGGGCGTGCGGGGATCTTCACGAGATGCCCATGGACCGGTCCCCGACGCGAAAACCCTAAGTGATCGCTTCCGCCCAGGAGGGGCGGGCCGTCGTCACCCTCAGCGGATACGGCAACCCGCCGGGGGGACGCGTACGGCAGCTGCCCGGTCCGCCACGTCCCTGGCCGTGACCGTCGAACCCGATGGGGATCGAAGCAGCCGACCAGCTCGCGGCTCCCGCACCTTCCCGCTTCCGGCCGGCCACCGGCGTGCTCAATCGGTCAGGCCCAGCGCTCCCGCTGCCTGGATGGCCAGCCAGACCTCGGCCAGCGCCCCCGTCGAGGTCAGGTCACGGCCGGTGAGCGCGCCGAACCGGCGCAGCCGGTAGGCGAGGGTGTTGGGGTGGATGTGGAGCGCCGCCGCGGCCGTCTCGGTCCGGCGCTCGCGCTCCATCCAGGTACGGGCGGACACCAGCAGTTGCGAGCCATGGGCCTCGTCATAGCGCAGGACCTCGCCGAGCACGTGCTCGACCAGCGCGGTCAGGACGGCAGGGTCGTCGGGCAGCCACAGCCCGGTCGAGTCGTCGCCGTACCGGACGACGGGGCGGCCGGACTCCCCGGCCTTGGCGACCGCCCAGAGCGCCTCGCGCTGGGCGACCTTCAGCGGTGCGCCCGGCTGGAACGGGCGGCTGACCCCCGCTGTCACGCCCGGCAGCTCACCGACGGCCTCCGCCAGCTCCGACGGCCCGAGGACGTAGCGGTCCTCGCCGCGGGTGAGCAGCAGATGGGGCTGGTCCTCCAGACAGCGCAGCAGCGCCTCGTCGGTGGTGTGGCGCACCACGAGGAGCACGGTGTCGCCCTCGATCGCGTGCCGGGCGAGCCGGCGGCGGGCCGTCTCCGGATCGAGCACCTCCTGCAGCAGTTCGGCCAGCGTCTCCGCGCCCTCGCGGCGCATCGTCTCCCGCTCGGTGCGCACCATCGCCAGCCGCAGCGCCGCCACGGTGGCGATGTGCTGGGCGACGGCGAGTCCCCCGGGCTGGGCACCCTGACGCTCGTAGGCGACCAGAAAGCCCGCCGGGCCGCCGGGCGCGGGCACCGGGAGGACGAATCCGCCGGGAATCGTCGGCGGGGCGTCGACGGAAGCGGGCAGGACGGCCGGATCCGGCACGGGAACGCCGGGCAGCAGCGGGCGGCCCTGCGGTGTGCACAGATGGACCTCGTAACCCGACAGGCCTTCCAGACGGCGCAGCAGCGACGGCGTGTCGAGGTCCTCGGCGACCAGCCAGCGCAGCGCGTCGAAGACCTGGAGCTGCGCGCCCAGCCGGTGCCGGGCGTCCTCCTTGGCGGCGGCCGCGACTTCCTGGGCGACCGCGATGAACGGGACGGCGAGCGGCACCTCGAGGACCGGGAAGCCCCGCTCGTCCGCCGCCTGGAAGAACGTGTCGTGCAGCGGGGGCATGTGCAGCTGTGCGGAGAGGGCGAGAGCCGACACCCCCGCGTCGTCCAGCCGCTCCAGGTAGGCGCGCTGCCCGGCGGCGGTACGGGGGACGGCCAGACCCGCCGTCATGATCACCTCGCCACCGAGGAGCCAGGGCGTGGGATCGGCGAGCTCGCTGGCGTGCGCCCAGGACACGGACCGGTCGAGACCGGCGCTGCCGGCCTTCACGGAGAGCCGGAGCGCGGGGAAGGACAGCAGATCACCGACGGTGAGTTTGTTTTCGGCCACATAAAACAGCGTACGTCTCTGTGACATACACAATTGTGGCTGCTCATCCGGGTGGATGAGACTGTGACGCCTCCTCCTGTATGACCGAAAGGTGATGCCATGACGGCGTCGATAACCGAGATCGAGACCTATGGCGTGGAGCGGATCCCGGACCAGGACCGCACGGCCCGTCCGATCGATCTGTTCCGGCTCGCCTTCGGTGGTGCCAACACGTTCGCGACCTGTGTGCTGGGCGCCTTCCCGATCCTCTTCGGCCTGTCCTTCTGGCAGGGCGTCGCGGCGACCGTCCTCGGTCTGCTGGCGGGTGCGCTGCTCCTGGCCCCGATGGCGCTGTTCGGCCCTGCCAACGGCACCAACAACGCCGTCTCGTCCTCCGCGCACCTGGGTGTCCACGGCCGGGTCGTCGGCTCGTTCCTGTCCCTGCTCACCGCCATCGCGTTCTTCTCGATCTCGGTGTGGTCCTCGGGGGACGCGCTCGTCGGCGGCGCGCACCGGCTCGCCGACGTCCCCGAGTCGAATCTGACCTACGCCGTCGCGTACGCGATCTTCGCCGGGCTGGTCCTGGTGGTCTGCGTGTACGGGTTCCGGTTCATGCTGCTGGTCAACAAGATCGCGGTCCTGGCGGCGTCGGCCCTCTTCGTGCTCGGCGCCTTCGCCTTCGCCGGCGATTTCGACGCCGGTTACGCGGGGGCCTTCGCCTCCACGGCCGACCCGCTGTTCTGGCCCTCGTTCTTCGGTTCCGCGCTGATCGTGCTCTCCAACCCGGTCTCCTTCGGCGCGTTCCTCGGTGACTGGTCCCGCTACATCCCGGCCGGGGCGTCGCGCCGCCGGGTGATGGGGGCCGCCTTCTTCGCCCAGATCGCCACCCTGCTGCCGTTCCTCTTCGGCCTGGCGACCGCGTCGATCATCGCCTCGAAGGCCGAGAAGTACGTCGACCCGGCCGCCCCCAACTACGTGGGCGGTCTGCTCGCGATCTCCCCGGGCTGGTACTTCCTGCCGCTCTGCCTGATCGCCCTGATCGGCGGCCTGTCCACCGGCACGACGTCCCTGTACGGCACGGGGCTGGACTTCTCCAGCGTCTTCCCGCGTTTCAGCCGCGTCCAGGCCACCGTCTTCATCGGTGTGCTGTCCATCGCGTTCATCTTCGCCGGCCGCTTCGCGCTCAACCTCGCCCAGTCCATCTCGACGTTCGCCACGCTGATCATCACCTGCACCGCACCGTGGATGATCGTCATGGCTCTCGGCTACGTCACCCGGCGCGGCTGGTACGACGCGGAGGCGCTGCAGGTCTTCAACCGCCGCCAGCGCGGTGGCCGCTACTGGTTCACGCACGGCTGGAACTGGCGTGGCTTGGCCACCTGGCTGGTCTCCGCCATCGTGGCGGTCCTCTTCACCAACCTGCCCGGCCAGTTCGTCGGCCCGCTCGGCGATCTCGCGGGCGGCACGGACATCTCGCTGCTGGTCGGCCTCACCCTGGCGACCGTGCTCTACCTCGCCCTGCTCGCGCTGTTCCCCGAACCGCGCGCCGTGTACGGACCGGCCGGACCCCGGTTCGTGCGCGCCTCAGACGCCCCGGTGCCGCCGATCACCGGCGACGCCGAGGAGAGCGCGACCGAGCCCGCCGTGGCCCGCTGACGCCCGTCACCCACCGCAGCCCGACACACGGGCTGCGGCCCGACCACCGAGCGCCCATGACCAGGAGCCGTACATTGAGCACCACCACCGTCCAGGAGGTCCGAACCGCCGCGGACGCGCTGATCGCCGCCTTCGCCGAGGGCCGCCTCGACGACTACTTCGGCGCCTTCGCGCCCGACGCGACCTTCGTCTTCCACACCACCCCGCGGCGGCTCGGCTCCACGGCCGAGTACCGGGCGCTGTGGCAGCAGTGGGTGGACCAGGACGGCTTCCGGATCCTCGGCTGCACCTCGTCCGCACAGCTGATCCAGCCCTTCGGCGACACGGCTGTCTTCAGCCACGACGTCGAGACCCGGGTCGCCACCCACACCGGCGAGGAGACGGTCCACGAACGGGAGACCATCGTCTTCCGCCGGGCCGGCAACGGCCGGTGGCTCGCCGTCCACGAGCACCTGTCCGCCCGTACCGCAGCAGCCTGACGGCGACGAGGGCGTGCTGT
Organism: Streptomyces sp. NPDC052079; assembly: GCF_040680275.1. Lineage (NCBI taxonomy): Bacteria > Bacillati > Actinomycetota > Actinomycetes > Kitasatosporales > Streptomycetaceae > Streptomyces > Streptomyces sp. NPDC052079. Next base: position 473,756 of record NZ_JBFAWL010000001.1, on the reverse strand, counting down.
ACGGACCGCCCAACAACGCGGCCCAGCTCGCCCAGGTCAGCGGCTTCATCGAGCGCCTGCCCGAGCACGCGAGGATCGAGACCGGCGGCCACCGGGTCGGCGAGCGCGGCTACTTCTACGCCCCGACCGTGGTCTCCGGCCTCCATCAGGACGACGAGATCATCCAGAACGAGGTCTTCGGCCCGGTCATCACGGTCCAGTCCTTCACGGACGAGGCCGAGGCCGTGCGGTACGCCAACGGCGTCGACTACGCGCTCGCTTCCTCGGTGTGGACCAAGGACCACGCGCGGGCGATGCGGATGTCGAAGAACCTCGACTTCGGCTGTGTGTGGATCAACACCCACATGGCACTCGTCGCCGAGATGCCGCACGGCGGGTTCAAGAAGTCCGGCTACGGCAAGGACCTGTCCGCGTACGGCTTCGAGGACTACACCCGGATCAAGCACGTCATGACCTCGCTCTGAGGCCCGGCGGGCGACGGGGGGCCGCTACCGCTCAGGACGCCGGCTCCTTGAAGTCCTCGGAGTCCTTGGAGTCCTGGGAATCCTTCGCCTCCTCGGAGTCGTCGGCGGCCGTCTCCGCGTCGTCCGCCGTCCTGTCCGCCTCGTCGTCGAAGTACTCGTCCAGGACCGCGTCCAGTCCGGCGTCCCACTCGGTGAACCGGTTCCGGGAGTCGGCCTCGATCTCGAGGAAGTACCAACGCCGGTCGGGGGTGTGGACGGTGACCGTGTAGCGCTTGCCGAAGCGCGGGGTCTCCGTCTCCACCGCCCCGATCTCGTCCCAGCGGAACTCGCACTCCTGGTCGTCCAGGCGCAGGCGTACCCCGCTGTGGTCGGCGACGATTCTCGCGCGGCGGTCGGACGCCTCGAAGACGGGGCCTTCGGGGGCGGGCTCCGGGTCCTCCTCGGAAGCCTCGGAGCCGTCCTCGGACGCCTGGGGCTCCTCGGCGGCCTCGACGGCCTCCTCCTCGGGTTCCGTCCCGGCGTCCGCCTCCGGCGCCGTGTCCTCCTCGGGACCGTCCGCCTTCGCCTTCGCGTCCTCCTCCCGGCCGGACGCGGGCGCGGTGAGCCCGGGGATGAATGCCGGGTCGAATCCGGCGCCTTCCAGGGGCTGGCTGCTCGAACCTATGCGCTGCTCCACACCGCAGGAGTATGGTCGACAAACCTGTGCCGGTCACAGCCAGCCCCAACTTCGTTATCAGACGCCTACACGGGCACCATGGCTCACACCGCCAGGCTGAGCGCCGCGGCGACCGCGAAGCCGGCCACGGACAGCACGCTCTCCAGCACCGTCCAGGTCTTGAGCGTGTCCCGCTCGCTGATGCCGAAGTACTTGGCGACCATCCAGAACCCGCCGTCGTTGACGTGGGAGGCGAAGATCGAGCCTGCCGAGATGGCCATGATGACCAGCGCCACGAACGCCTGGGAATGGTCCCCCTCCGCCAGCAGCGGCGCCACGATGCCCGCCGTCGTCACGATCGCCACCGTCGCCGAGCCCTGCGCGACCCGCAGCACCACGGAGATCAGGTAGGAGAGGACGATCACCGGGAGGCCGACGTCGTTGAAGGTGTCGGACAGCGCCTGGGCGACCCCGCTGCCCTTGAGGACCGCGCCGAAGACACCGCCCGCGCCGACCACCAGCAGGATGTTGCCGACCGGCTTCAGCGAGGACGTGGAGACGGTCTCCAGGGATGTGCGGGACCAGCCGCGCCGGATGCCCAGCAGGTAGTACGCGAGGAACAGGGCGAGGGTGAGCGCCACGAACGGGTGGCCGAAGAACTCGATCACCGAGCGGAGGGTGGACTCGTCCAGCGCGATCGAGGAGAAGGTCGCCGCGAGGATCAGGATCAGCGGCGTACCGATGATGCCGAGGACCGTGCCGAGCGGCACCGGCGCCTCCCGGGGCTCGGCCCCGGAGGCGCGCTGGTCGGCGGCGACGGCGTCCTTGGCCTCCTGCGCGGCCTCCACCATGTCCTGCGGTACGGCGACGAAGATGCGCCTGCCGATCCAGGCGGAGAAGACCCAGGCGGCGGCGACGGCCGGCAGACCGCAGACGATGCCCATCAGGATGACCCAGCCCAGGTCGACGTGGAGCAGTCCGGCCGCGGCCACCGGGCCCGGGTGCGGGGGCAGGAACGCGTGGGTGACGGACAGTCCGGCGAGCAGCGGGAGACAGTAGAGCAGGATCGACTTGCCGGAGCGCTTGGCGGCGGCGTACACGATTGGCGCGAGCACGAAGATGCCGACGTCGAAGAAGACCGGGATGCCGAAGATCAGGCCGGTGAGGCCCATCGCGAGCGGGGCCCGCTTCTCGCCGAACAGGCCGAGCAGCCGGCCCGCCAGGACCTCCGCGCCGCCGCTGACTTCGAGGATCGCGCCGAGCATGGTGCCCAGGCCGATGATGATCGCGACATGGCCGAGGATGCCGCCCATCCCCGACTCGATGGTGGACACCGCGTCCGAACGCTGGACCGTGCCGAAGAGTTCGGTGACCGACAGACCCGCCATCAGGCCGACGGCTATGGAGACGGCGAGCAGTGCGACGAACGGCTGGAGCCGGACCTTGATGATCAGGAAGAGGAGCAGCGCGATGCCGATGGCGGCGACGGTCAGCAGGCCCGCGGTGCCGTCGAGGAGGAGGAGCAGTCCTCCGGTGTGCGGTGGTGTCTGAGCCGGTGCGGAGGCGGCGAGCGGGAGGAGCGGATGGGACATTCGGGGGTCCTCTGGGTAAGGGCATGGGGCTTTCGGGCAGGGGGGATCGCGGCACGGCGTCCCAGGGGGTGCGGGACACCGTGCCGTGACGACGACTCCGGCGTGCGGATGTGGGGGTCTCGGCGCGGGTCAGCCGAGGACGGCGAGCGCGTCGATCTCGATGAGGAGGCCGGCCGGGAGACCGACGTAGACGGTCGTGCGGGCGGCGGGCGGCTGGGTGAGGCCCTGCTCCTCGAAGTAGGCGTTGTAGATCTCGTTCATCTCCGCGAAGTGGTCCACGTCGGTGAGGTAGACGCGGATCATCATCACGTCGTCCCAGCCCGCGCCGCCCTCTTCGAGGATCGCCTTGACGTTGGCGAGGGTCTGGAGGGTCTGCTCGCGCAGGGTCGGACCGGCGGGCGTGGGCGGCTTGCCCTCCTCGGCGGGCAGGAACCCGACCTGGCCGGCGACCTGGAGGATGTTGCCCTTGCGGACGCCGTGGGAGAACTTCGCGGGCGGGGTGGTGTGGGTGTTGGGGGTCAGCGCGACTTTCTCGGTCATGCGGGGTGTTTCCTTCACTGGAGTTCTGCCGGGGTCCTGCCGGAGTACTCGCCGCTGATCGCGTCCGCCGTACGGCGCACCAGCGGGAGCAGGGTGAGGAGTTCGTCGGCGGTGACGACGACGTTCGGCGCGGAGACCGACATCGCGGCGACCACCCGGCCGTCGGCGCCGCGGATCGGCGCGGCGACGCAGTTGATGGACTCCTCGTGGCCGCCGAGGTCGGTGGCCCAGCCCTGTTCGCGCACCTTGGCCAGTTCCTGGAGGAACGCGGTGGCGTGGGGTGTCGAACGGGACGTGTACATGGGGTAGTCGAGCTTCTCCGCGAGGGCGCGGCGCTCCGGTTCGGGCAGGTCGGCGAGGAGGAGCTTGGCCACGGCCGCGACGGTGATGGCGACGGGTTTGCCGATACGCGAGTACATGCGGACCGGGTAGCGGCTCTCCACCTTGTCGATGTAGAGGACCTCGTTCTCCTCGTACACGGCGAGGTGGACGGTGTGTCCGCACTGCTCGTTGAGGCGTACGAGGTGGGGGTGGGCGATCTCGCGGATGTCGAGGTTCTCCATCGCCTCCTGGGCGAGGGCGAAGAGCCGGGCGCCGAGGCGGTAGCGCTGGTCGGACTGGCGGTAGACCATGCCGTGCTCGTGGAGGGTGCGCAGGAGGCGGAGGGCCGTGGACTTGTGCACGCCGAGGCGGTCGGCGACCTGGCCGAGGTCGGCGGGGCCTTCCGCGAGCAGCGGGAGGATGCTCAGGGCGCGGTCTACGGTCTGGCTCATGGGGTGCGTGCCTCCTGTTCGGCCCGGCTCAGGGTGTCGGTCCAACCGGGGCCGAGTCGCAGTCTCCCCCACGCGGTGTCGTCGAGGGCGGCAAGGCGGTCGGCGAGGGCGCGGGAGGGGGGTGGGGCGAGGTCTCCGGGGGCGGTGAGGGTGGCTGCGGCGGTGAGGTGGCCGTGGCGGAGGCGGGCGCGGAGGGGGAGGCCGCGGAGGGTGGCGGAGAGGAAGCCTGCGGCGAAGGCGTCGCCGGCGCCGGTGGTGGCGACTACGTCTACTTTGAGGGCGGGGGCGGTTGTGGCCGGGCGCGGGGTGGTTGCGCGGCCCGGCGCTTGCGGGGTGCCGTCGCGCCCACCCTCCCCCACTCCCGACTTCGCTCGAGCGGGGGGACCCCCATCGCCCGTGGGGGCACCTCCCAGGCCCTTCAGGCACTGGGGGAGGCACGATTGCCCGCGGTACGTCGGGAGTGCCACAGCTCCCCTTGCTCCCCGCTTCACCACCACGAGGTCTGGCTCGGGAAGCGCTTCGCGGATGTGTTCGCCTGTGAGGCCCCAGGCCTCCTCCGCCTCGTCCTCGCCCACGAAGACGATGTCTGCGCGGCGGGCCAACTCCAGCAGGATCTCCGGGCCGTGGCCGTCGCGCCACAGGGCCGGGCGGTGGTTGACGTCGAAGGAGATCAGGGGGCGGCCGGGGCGGGGGGCGGTCAGTTCGCGGATCAGGGCCAGGCATCCCTCGGACAGCGCCGGCGTGATGCCGGAGAGGTGGAGGATGCGCGCCGCGCCCACCGCGTCCGGGTCAAAGTCGGCGAGTGACATCGCGGAGGCCGCCGAGCCCGACCGGTAGTAGGCGACCTCGTGGTCGTCGGTGGAGCGGTCGCCGGCCGTGCGGAAGTAGATGCCGGTGGGGCGGGCCGGGTCGCGGCGGACGTGGGACACGTCGACGCCGTAGCCGCCGACCGTCTCGACGAGGTGGTCGCCGAAGCCGTCGGCGCCGACCCTGCTGAGCCACCGGGTCGTGTGCCCCGCCGCCGCCAGCACGCAGGCCACGTTGGACTCCGCTCCGCCGATGCCGCGATGGAAGGAGGGGACGTCGGCGAGGCCGCCCGGCCGGGAGGGCAGGAACGTCACCATGGACTCGCCGAGCGCGACGACGTCCACGACGTCGGGGGCGTTGCCGGTTCCGGTGACGGTCACGATGGCGGGGCTCCTCGTCCGGTGCGGTGCAGCGGTGTCCGTTGACCCCGCGTGGCCGAGATGTTAGACAGCGGTAAGCGATATACGCAATGGATGTTGCACAAAGCGCAACACTCCTGATCAGGGAGGTTCCCGATGGTCTCCGGCACCGACGCTCTCGCCCGCCTCGCCGAGGAACGTGTCGACCACCGCTTCAAGGGCCTCCCGCCGGACGCCGAGGGACTGACCGTCGGCGCGCTGGCCGCCCAGCGGCGCAACCTGTTCACCGACGGGTTCACGACCCCGGTGCTCGCGCTCTCCGCCGAGCGCCTGGAGCACAACCTGGAGCTGATGGAGACGTACACCGCCCGGCACGGTCTCGCCTTCGCGCCGCACGGCAAGACCTCCATGGCGCCGCAGCTCTTCCGGCGGCAGATCGAGCGCGGCGCGTGGGGCATCACGCTGGCCGTTCCGCACCAGGTGCGGGTGGCGCGGGCGTACGGGATCCAGCGGGTCTTCCTCGCCAACGAACTGGTGGACGCGGCGGCCCTGCGGTGGATCGCGGCCGAGCTGGACGCCGACCCCGGATTCCGCTTCGTCTGTTACGTCGACTCCGTGCGCGGCGTCGAACTGATGGACGCGGCCCTCTCCGGGGCCGCCCGTCCGGTGGACGTGGTCGTCGAGCTCGCCGCCGGCGAGGGCGCGCGCACCGGCGTACGCACGGAGGCGGAGTGTGCCGCCGTCGCCGATGCCGTGGCGGGCGCGCGGTCGCTGCGGCTGGCCGGGGTCGCCGGGTACGAGGGCGAGGTGCCGCGGGCGGATCCGGAGCGGGTGCACGCCTGGCTGCGGCGACTGGTGGCCCTCGCCGTGGACTTCGACAAGGCGGGCCGGTTCGAGGGCCTCGACGAGATCGTGGTGAGCGCGGGCGGCAGCGCCTGGTTCGACGCGGTGGCGGACGTCTTCGCCCAGATCCCCGAGCTCTCGGCACCCGTGCTGAAGCTGCTGCGTTCGGGCGCCTACGTCTCCCACGACGACGGCCACTACCGCAAGCTGACCCCCTTCAACCGGGTCCCGGAGGAAGGCGCGCTGGAGCCGGCGTTCCGGCTGTGGACGCAGGTGGTGTCCCGGCCGTCCGCCGAGCAGGCGTTCACCAACGCGGGCAAGCGGGACGCGGCCTACGACCTCGATCTGCCGTTCGCCCAGGTGGTGCGACGGGACGGGAGCGAGCGCCCGGCCACCGGGATCGCGGTGACCGGCCTGTCCGACCAGCACGCGTGGCTGCGTACCACCGAGGAGGCCGATCTGGAGGTGGGAGACTGGGTGGGGCTCGGACTGTCGCACCCGTGCACGTCGTTCGACAAGTGGGTGCTCATTCCCGTCGCGGAGGCCGACGGCACGGTGGTCGACTACGTCCGTACGTTCTTCTAGGAGGCCGGACATGGAAGAGCTCGTCATCCGGGACGCGGACGTGGTGGACGGCTCCGGCGACTACTCGTACCGCGCGGACGTGGTGGTGGACGGCGGCCGCATCGTCTCCATCGTGAAGGAGGCGGCGGACGCGGGCTGTCAGCGCCCGAAGGCACGCCGTGAACTGGACGCCGAGGGGCTCGTGCTGGCCCCCGGCTTCATCGACATGCACGCCCACAGCGATCTGGCGCTGCTGCGCGACCCCGACCACAGCGCCAAGGCGGCGCAGGGCGTCACCCTCGAAGTCCTCGGCCAGGACGGGCTGTCGTACGCGCCGGTCGACGAGCGCACGCTCGGCGAGGTGCGCCGCGCGATCGCCGGGTGGAACGGCTCGGGCGACGACATCGACTTCGACTGGCGGTCGGTGGGCGAGTACCTGGACCGGCTCGACCGGGGCATCGCGGTCAACGCCGCGTATCTGATCCCGCAGGGTACGGTCCGCGCGCTCGCCGTCGGCTGGGAGGACCGTGAGGCCACGCCCGGCGAACTGGAGCGGATGCGGCGGTTGGTCGCGGAGGGCATGGAGCAGGGCGCGGTCGGGATGTCGTCGGGACTGACGTACACGCCCGGCATGTACGCCAAGGACGCCGAACTGACCGAGCTGTGCCGGGTGGTGGCGTCGTACGGCGGCTACTACTGCCCGCACCACCGCTCCTACGGCGCCGGCGCGCTTCAGGCGTACGAGGAGATGGTGGCGCTGACGCGGGAGGCGGGCTGCCCGCTGCATCTCGCGCACGCCACGATGAACTTCGGCGTGAACAAGGGCCGGGCGCCGGAGCTGCTGGCCCTGCTGGACGACGCGCTGGACGCCGGGGCCGACATCACGCTCGACACCTACCCCTACACCCCGGGCTGCACCACCCTCGTGGCGCTGCTGCCGAGCTGGGCGAGCGAGGGCGGTCCGGAGGAGATCCTGCGGCGGCTGGCGGACGAGGGGACGGCCGAGCGGATCCGGCACCATCTGGAGGTCACCGGTTCGGACGGCTGCCACGGGGTGCCCGTGGAGTGGGAGACCATCGAGATCTCGGGGGTCGGCGATCCGGCGCTCGGCGAGTACGTGGGCCGTACGGTCCTCGACTCGGCGCGCGAGCGCGGTGAGTCGCCCTGGGCGGTCGCGCGGGAACTGCTGCTGAAGGACAGGCTCGCCCCGACGATCCTCCAGCACGTGGGCCACGAGGAGAACGTCCGGGCGATCATGCGACACCGGGTGCACACCGGCGGTTCCGACGGCATCCTGCGGGGCGCCAAGCCGCACCCGCGCGCCTATGGGACGTTCCCCCGCTATCTCGGGCACTACGTGCGGGAGTTGGGGGTGCTGTCGCTGGAGGAATGTGTCGCGCATCTGACCGCGCGGCCGGCCGCGCGGCTGAGGCTGCCGGACCGGGGGCTGGTCCGCGAGGGCTACCGGGCGGACCTGGTGCTGTTCGACCCGCGGACGGTGGCGGCGGGGTCGAGCTTCGCCGAGCCACGGACGCTGCCGACGGGGATTCCGTATGTGATGGTCGACGGGCGGTTCGTCATCGAGGACGGGCGGCGCACGGACGTCCTGGCGGGACGGGCGGTCCGCAGGACTCCCCGCTGACCGCCCGCCCTTTTTACCGGACACGGCTTGTTACGGCTTGGGCACCGAGCAACCGCTCGCGCTCAGTTCGAGCCTGTTGTCCGCCCCGAAGCAGGCCGGGAACAGATAGGTCTGCTGGGCGTAGTTGATGCCCTGACGGACCGTGACCTGCCCGTTCTCGTCGACCTCGCACGGGTTGTTGACCGTGCAGCGCTCGCCGTCCTCGTTGCCGGTGTTGTTGACGGCGACCACCTGCCGGGTGGCGTCGTCGACGACCGGTGAGCCGGAGGTGCCGCCGATGGTGTTGCAGGCGGAGGTGTAACGGACCGAGTCCTTCCAGGTCCAGTCGCCCTCCTTCATGCGGTACGCGAACCCGTCGACGGAGCAGTTGTAGATCCGCTTCCAGTAGCCGGAGACCACGCTGATGGCCGTGCCGGCCGCCGGACGGGTGTCGCTCAGGGTCAGCGGATCGATGCCGTACGAGCTCTTGATCTGCGCGTACGTCGTGCCGAGCCGGTAGATCGCGGCGTCCGTGTCGGTCATGGTCGCGTACACGAGCCGGTCGGCGCGCAGGGTGGCGACCTTGGAGCCGGAGGAGTTCAGCAGTCCGAAGCTGCGGCTGGACGCCCGGTCGACGAGCACCTGTCCGGGGGCGGGGAATCCGCTCTCCAGGCAGTGACCGTTGGTGAGCACGAGCGCCGGGTCGTCGGCCGCCGAGTCGGGCATGCGGACGACGGATCCGGAGCAGTTGCTGAGCGAGACGGTACCCGCGAAGTTCACCGCGCCGGCTTTCGGCGCGGTGAGTCCGGACAGGGTGTCCGCCGCGGTCCCGACCGTGTCGTTGACGAGATCCGTCAACGTGGTCGGGACCGCGTCCGTGGTCGTGTCCGCGCCCGTGGGGGTTGGCGCGGCGGCGACCGCGGGGGTCGCGCCCGCCCCGGCAAAGGCCAGGGCGCAGAGCGCGACGACGAGAGGTTTTCTCATGGGGGTCCCCTCTTGCGGCGTCGGGCGGCCGGAGGGCATCCTCCAGCCGCCCACAGAATTGTCATGCGCATTGTCAGCACGCGTAAGCCGAGGGGGCAAGGCCTTGTTTCCAGCCGGTAACTTAACCGGGGACGGACCCCTCACCAGGCCGGACATGCGTGACCGACGGGCGGCCCGACGGCCCCGGACCCGTGTCCGGGCACCCGCCGCTAGCCGGACCGCTTCGGGCCCTGCCCTCGGCCCGGCCGGTCGCCGGAGTTGCCCGGACCAGGGTCACCCGGGCCGGTGGAGGCGGTGGGGGACGCCGTGGGGAGGGTCGGTGTGGAGGTGATGGAGGCGGTGGCGGAAGGCCCGGACGACGGCTCATCACCCTCCCCGGTGCCGTCCTTCCGGTCGTCGCCGGAGCCGCTCGCACTCGGGGAGGCGGAGCCGGCCGACGGGCTGCCGGTGACGTCCGGGCCCCCGGCCGGTACGGACGGGTCCGCCACCGTGGACGGCTCCTCGGACCGCCCTGTGGTGACGTCCTCACGGTCGGCCTTCCCCTCGCCGCCGTCGGACGGCGACCCTGAGAAGGCGAACGCGGCGATCAGCGCCGCCACCGACACGGCACCCACCGCCGACCCGGCCACCGCCGCGCGACGCGTGCGCGGGAGCGGGGCGGCCCTGCGGCGGCCCCGCCGCCCGGCCGCTTCGCCGCCGGGGCGAGCCACCCCGCCACCCACCCCCGCAGGGCCCACCGCGTCACCGTCCGCGGCGTCCGGTTCACCCACCCCGACAAGCGGCAGCTCGCGCGTCTCGTCGTAGGCGTTCTGCCAGCCATGGGCGGCCGCCGGGTCGGCGTAGGCGTCGTACGCCGGGGGTGGGGTGCTCTGCGGGAGGTACACGTTCGGCGGAGTGCGGGGATCCGACACGTCGTTCCCCCCGTCGGCGTACGGGGATGGGCTGGACATGGCGGCGCATTGTAGGGACTTCGGGGCCCTCCAGGACAGCGAGCGGACAAAAGCACCCGAACGCGATGCGTCTCACGTGGCGGAAAACACGGCCCGAAGGTCCATACCGGGCCGTAAGCTCCCAGCATGCAGGTGATCCAGTCGACCAAGCTCGCCAATGTCTGTTACGAGATCCGTGGCCCGGTGCTGGAGGAGGCGATGCGGCTGGAAGCTGCCGGTCACCGCATCCTCAAGCTGAACACGGGCAATCCGGCGGCGTTCGGCTTCGAGTGCCCGCCCGAGATCCTGGAGGACATCCTCCGCAACGTGTCGACGGCGCACGGCTACGGTGACGCCAAGGGACTGCTGGCGGCGCGCCGGGCGGTCGTCATGCACAACCAGACCCTCGGCATCGAGACCGACGTCGAGCACGTCTTCATCGGCAACGGCGTGTCCGAGCTGATCGTGATGGCGATGCAGGGCCTGCTGGACGACGGCGACGAGGTGCTCGTCCCGGCGCCCGACTACCCCCTGTGGACGGCCGCGGTCTCACTCTCCGGCGGCACGGCGGTCCACTACCGCTGCGACGAGCAGTCCGACTGGATGCCCGACCTCGCCGACGTGGAACGCAAGGTCACCGACCGCACCAAGGCGATCGTGATCATCAACCCGAACAACCCGACCGGCGCGGTCTACGACGAGGCGGTCATCAAGGGCCTCACCGACATCGCCCGCCGCCACAACCTGCTGGTCTGCTCGGACGAGATCTACGACAAGATCCTCTACGACGACGCGCAGCACATCCCGACCGCCTCGGTCGCCCCCGACGTGCTCACCCTCACCTTCAACGGCATGTCGAAGGCGTACCGGGTGGCCGGCTACCGGGTGGGCTGGATGTCGATCTCGGGCCCGCGCGCCCACGCCGACTCCTACATCGAGGGCCTGACGATCCTGGCGAACATGCGCCTGTGCGCGAACATGCCGGGCCAGCACGGCGTGGTCGCGGCGCTCAGCGGACGCCAGACGATCAACGACCTCGTCCTGCCCGGCGGGCGGCTACGCGAGCAGCGGGACACGGCGTACGAGCTGCTGACCCAGATCCCGGGCGTGAGCTGCGTCAAACCCAAGGGCGCGCTGTATCTCTTCCCCCGCCTCGACTCCGACGTCTTCAAGGTCAGGGACGACCGGCGGATGGTCCTGGACCTGCTGCGCCGCGAGAAGATCATGGTCGTCCAGGGGACCGGCTTCAACTGGCCGGAGCCGGACCACTTCCGGATCGTCACCCTGCCGTCGGTCACCGACCTGCGGGACGCGATGGGCCGGATCGGCCGCTTCCTGGACGGTTACGCCCAGCCCTGACAACCGGTCCCGTTCGTCCGATCTTGTGGACGACTCAACTTTAGACGAAATCTAAGCTAGGATGGCTTCCTGTCAGCACCCAGGAGGCCATCCATGTACGAGCCGATACGTGCCAAGTCGGTCCACAGCACGATGGCCGGCACCCCCCACGACTTCCCCCACCGTTCGCGCGAGGAAGAGCTGGACATTCAGCTCGCGGGCCATCTCGCCGCGCTGCTCGCCGTCACCGACGAACTGCGCGCCGCGGCACCCTCGGCCGCACTGGACACCGCGGCCGAGCGGCTCACCGAGCAGGTCACACGCCTGCGGGGAGGACGTACGCCGGCCCGCGCGTCGGCGGCCACGACGGACCGCGAGCCGAACGCGGCGGCCCTGCACCGGCGCGCCCACGCCCTCGCCGGCCGCGCCCTGGTCGTCGCCGCGTCGCGCGCCGACACGGCGGTGGCGATCCTCGCCGCCGAACAGATGGACGCCCACGCCGCGGCCCTGCAGCCGCCCGCCCTCGCGTCCCGCTGAGCCCTGCGGGGCTCCCCTCGACGGCCCCGGTCCGCGCGAACCCGCAGCGACGCGCGGACCGGGCGCCCCCGTTTCCGGCCCGCATCCCGTTCAGTGATCAGCGCTCGCCAACGGGCAACTCACCCGCACACGTCGCGCGTCCGTACGCGCCCGATGCCGTCGCCCGCTGGACATGCTTGCCGCGGATCGCAAGCGTGCAGCCCGCCTGTCCGCCCTTCTCACCGAGCACGACGGCCACGGTCGGCGCCTCGCCGAGCGGCACCCGGACGGTGCGCTTGGCATGCGCGAGCATCGTCGTCCCGCCCGCGAGCAGGACGAGCGGCGCGTCGTCGTCACCGAACGACTCGACGCTCAAGGTGACCTCATTGACGTTGATGGTGGTTGTGTTACGAGTCATGACAGAGCAGACTCCGTCCGCCGCCCGAACTCATCGCCCTAGGATCACGCCGGATCCATGACAGAGAGGGACGACCGTGGGCGCCAGTTGGTGGGAGTACGTCACCGCGTACGAAGGCAGCGTCGAGACGTCGCTGGAGGCTTTGCACCGGCGGGTCTTCGACGAGTACTACGGCCACGACGACATGTACGGCTGCCTGGACGACCTCTGGGCCGACGAAGAGTTCATGGGTGAAGAGGGGACGCATTCCATCCTCGACATCCAGCGTGTCGTCCACTCCACCGCAGCGCCGACGCCGCTCAACGTCGAGGACTACGGGACACTGCGTCCCCTGACGCCGGAACGCGTCCTGCACCACTTCGGCACCAGCCGACCGACACCGCTTCGGTTCGCCGGACTCCTCGACCACGCCCGCACGGCCAACCGGCTCCCGCCCGATCCCGAGGAGACGCTGCTGGACGAGTGCCGTATGCGGTGGACGGGTGTGTACGTCCTCCTCTACACCGATGACCGGCCCGAGCCGACCCACCTGGGCATCTTCGGATACTCGGGCGACTGAGCCGTGGGGCTGCATGCTCGGAGGGGTCCTGCTCACACCCGGGAGACGTCCGGCTCCAGGGAAACTGTGACCAGCCGGTCGCTGAAAGAGTCGGCGGCGCTGTCGGCTGCCGTCCCGGCGCGGTACGTGCGGATCGCCGGGTCGGTGACGGTGAGCGTCAGCACCGGGCAGTCCGCGGCGTCGTTGGTGTGCTGAGGCGAGCAAGTGGTGACGTCGAGCAGGCTACGGCCCGGACACACGGCCCCAGCCGGCAACTCCACCTCCAGGAGCAACTCCTCGCCCGGATCGACACGGAAACGGCCGGACGCCGGGACGTCCAACGGCTTGCCCATGAAACCGCCGTCCACGACGGTCGCGGTGAGACCGCGGGCGGATGCGCGGACGCCCTCACCGTGGGGGCCGTGGACATCGAGGGTGACCCGGCCTTCGGCCACCGGTGCGTCGAGCAGCAGGGGGCGGTTGCCCGTTCGGATGGCCGCGTGGACGGTGAAGCGGGGTTCACCCGGCTTCTTCGGCCCCGGGTCGTAGTAGCCCCAACTGGTGAGCACCAGTTGGGGGTTCTTGCTCCGCTCGGCCTTTCCCCGTGGTTTCGGGCGCGGCCATTCGTTCACCCCGCATGTCGAGAGCTGGGCCGTGCCGCCGGAGGAGAGCGGAGTGTCCCGCAACGGCTCGGCAGCGGCCCGCCAGTCCACGGCTGCGCGCGGCTCGGGCGTGGTGGCGGAGTACGTCAGTACCAGCAGCCCCACGACGGGCACGGCGAGGATCAGCCAGGAACGCAGGGAAGCGCGGAACACTCAGTCACGCCCTTGCACTCGGCCGACCGTCCCGGCGCCGTCACCAGGCCGTCCGCGGTCATCGGCCCGCGGGAAGAATTCCATGACGTTCATGCTTCTTTCTGCGCACGCGGCAGCCAGAACGTCACTGGTGCGCGGCCCGCCGGCGTGTCAGTGGGCGGCCCTATGCTCACGCCCGATCCTGTCTCGACCACCGACCGGCAGGAGAACACCGTTGTCCCAGATACATGACCTCGCGACCTGGGAGCCGCTGCTGCGGCTGGTGCGGGACGCCAACGCGGAACAACTCGCCGCGCCGGGGGGTTGCTTCACGGGGCAGATCACTCTGGGCAGTTGGACACTGCCCGCCCCCCAGCCGCGCCCGCAGCCGGGGCGAGCCCTCCAGGTGGCGGACATGCAGGACCAGTTCACCGCTGTGGAACGGGTACAGGACGCCCTCAGGGCCGACGGCGCGAGCAGCGGACTACTGAGGTTGAACTCGTGAAGTCGCTGGATTCTGATAGCCGCCTACACCCTACCTTCCGAAGGGATTCTCTATGTGGGTGCAACGTGCAATCGACTTCACTGGCTGGGAGCCGTCGGCGCACCATGTCGCCTGGGATGCGGTCGAGAGAGAGCTTCTCGAAGCACAGCGTCCGGGTGAGTATTGCATTCTCGTGCGAGGTGATGTCGGCGAATGGTGCAGGTACGAAATGTCGACCTCGGAATTCCTGTACCGGGTCCTTGCGGACAAGGAATTCAAACCCTTCGGTATCGCGGACTACGACCTTGACCCGACGTTCCAGCCGGGCCGCTCTGTCCACGGCAGTTGAGCAGAGACAGACAGGGAGGGGCGTTCATGCAGTCGCAACGTATGGGCCGCGGACTCAGAGTCGCCGCCTGGGGGCTGGTTCCACTGGGGTTGGTGCTGTTGCTGTTGCTGGGAGCCGCTCGGGCGCTGGTCGGGGTCGGGCTGGGAATCGGGGGGTTCATGGCCCCGGGCGGCGCCCTGGAGCACGGATGCGGTGGTACCACCATGGGCCAGCCCCCACTCGGAGGGCGGCCCGTCAGGCGTGGGGGTTGCCCGGCAGACACAGCCGGGCCGTCGCGAAACGTGACAGCTGAGCACCATAAGCCGGGCCTGTGGCTGCGAGGTCTGCTGACCGCAGGACTGTACGCCGTCGCCGTCGGCATGCTGGCCCTGAGCCTGCCCGCCGTGGGCGTCGAGAACACGCCGACGTCGGACCCCGACACAGCGGCCGGCGCCTTCTTCTGCCTCATCCTGTCCGCACTCTTTCTCGCCGCCACGGCCGGGGTGTCGTTCAGATGGAAGTCCGCGCGACTGCTGTGCCTCGTCCATCTGGCCCTCATCGTGATCGTCTGGACGCAGGTCCCGAGCCCGTTCTGACTGAGGGTGATCCCCATGCGCGGGGCGCGCCAGTTGTCTTCCTGCCGGCGCCCCCCTCGCGGTACCGAGACGGTGACCGTGTCGGTGCGGTCGCCGATCAGGGGGAGTGTGCTGCCGGTGGTCGCCGCGACCATCGGCCGGTGGGGGTGGATGGTGTAGTTCCAGTCGCCGTGGAAGCGATGGCGAGTGATGGGCGGGGCGGCGATCTCGTCAGTAGGACTGCGAGAGACCGGCCTTGAGATCACGGTGTGTCACCTGCCGCCCGGCGCAGCATGCCGAACTCGACAGCGGTGTCCCAGCTCCTGCCGCTGCTCGACGCGATTCCGCCGGTCCGCGGCCGGGTCGGGCGTCCCCGCCGCAGGCCGGACTCCCTTGTTCGCCGACCGCGGCTACGACCATGACGTTTACCGCGACCAGGTCCGGGCCCGCGGCATCGTGCCAGGGATACGTCGGCGCGGCCTCCGGGCTGGACCAGGATCTCCTGGAGTTCGGCGTGTCACCGGGACTCGACGTACCGGGGTGGAGAGCCTGCCACTGGTGGGCGCCTCCGGTCCTGGTGACGAGGTCACGGTGCGCATGGGTATCGACCTGTGGAACAAATACGGCGCCGATCAGGAAGAGTTTCACTCAGAAATGCTGAAGATGATCGATGGACTTCGGGGAACCGACAAGGTACTTGAATTGACTTCCTCCGGAAGGCATCCGCCTTCCGGAGGACACCCGTATGGGACTGGGGTGGCATCATGCGCCCGCGGGGGCGGCCGGTACACCGCCGGCGCCCCCGTTGTATCCACCCATCCCGAAGGAATGCTGTGAGCGAGAATGAGAGGGGGCCGTACAGCGCCGCGGCCTGGGGTATTGGCTGGGTCGTCTTCCTGGCGTCCGGCTTTGCGGCCTCCATACTGCTGAGTAACGCCTGGCATGACTGCGACATCGGTGTCAATACATCGGCCAACCTGGGAGATCTGGTGATGGCATCTACCTCCATGGCTGCTGCATCCACATTCTTGTGGGTGCTGGTGCGCAAGGTTACCGGCCGTCGTCGGCTGCTGTATCCACTACTCCTGACCACTGCCGCCGCGGCTGTACTGCTGTGGCCTTTGATGGCCATCTGGCATGCGCCCGACGGTTATCCGGTCAGCTTCTGCCCGCCCGACAATGTGCCACAGTGGTGGCCCGCTTGGCTTCCGGTGTGAGCCGGCAACCCCGCTGAATGGAGAGGGCGAAATCGCTCGTTCGGAATTCAGGTGACCTCCGCTGCTGGGTGCTCCTGCGGCGGTGTGTACCACCGTTTACGGACACATGCGGTGAGTCAGTGGGGGGCCATCACAAGATCGCCGATCACCTGCAGCCCGACTTGAGCCGCCAGCCAAGGAGCACGTTCAGCCTCGGCATGCTTGACGTGTACGAACACCGTGTGGTCAGCTGCGGGCTCCTCCAAGTCGAGGTCGCGGGAGTTCACGCACAGCGTCACGAACGCGCCTCTGGAGCCGCCTGCGCCCAGGCCCACTTCGGGTGCCTCCGGCCAGCCGGAAAAGTCCCAACGCACTACGGCAGGGGCGTTACGCGTAGATTTGAGGAGCAGATCTACGGGGGCCGGGGGCATCGCCCAGCTCTGCAATCTGACAGGGAGATGCATCGCAGGATCGTCTCCTGTGCCCGACGAGCCGTCTCGGTCTCCTTCAGCCCACCAATCCGTGTCCGGGAGCAGTCCCATCAGAGCTGTCAGGGTGGGCGCCGAGGAGATTCGCACCTCGAAGTCGACTTCGAGCTCGGTTGTGTCGGCGAGGTCGAGCAACTGTTGAACGATCCGCATGGCCGCCGCAAGATCGGATGTTCTCATGATGGGCTGCGCATACGAGTTTGACATGAGGGACAGTGTGCCGCCCAAGGTCGAGGTGAGCTGGCCCACAGCAACGCTCAGTGGCGCTGGGACGCCCACGCCGACACCTACGACATGGGCTTCCGCAACTACAGTCCGGGCCTCCGTCCGGAGTTCAGGGGGTTGCGATGCGTTCGCATCCCCCTGGGCTCGCCCTTCGCCCCATCAACCCATCGCGGATACAGGAAATGAACAATACAGACAGCGAGTTCGTGCGGCAGAGCGTTTGGGAACATGTCCCGGAGGCCCGCCCCTTTGTCACTGGGCTCGAACAGGAGGAACTGGAGCTCACGAACGGCGAGTGCTCCGATCCCGGCATGTATTCCATGCTGAGTTACGGATTTATCCACCCCCTGTTGCGGCCTGCGCTGGAAGAATCGGTGGAGGAGACCATCGTTCGCTCGGCCCGTTTGATAGAGGCACTCCTGGGATCGGGACGCCCTCAGGTCATCGAACTCGTCAGCATTCGCATTACGGATCTCCTGCTGGGGTTTCCTGAACTCTGGGAGCGATTCGCGAGCTACGCGGGCCCTCACATGCAGTTCGAGGCAGATCTACGACGTAAGTACTACCGCTGACTCCAGCCGTCGGACGGTCCGAGCGTGAGCATCGCCTTGGCGACCTCGTCGGCCGCCGTCTCAGGGATCGCGGTGGCGGCCTCCTCGAGGACGAGCAGGCGCGCCCCGGGGATCTCGCGTGCGATCGCCTCCGCGTTGCCGACGGGGAAGAACCGGTCGCGGCGGCCGTGGACGACGAGTGTGGCGGCCTTGATCTCGGGCAGGCGCTCGCGCCAGCGCGGTGTGCAGTCGAGCCTGGAGAACACCATGCCCAGCTGGTTGGCCATCTGGACCGCCGGTGCGGTGCTGGGCGTACGGTCCCAGATGTGCGCGGCGACAGCGCGTGCCGTATCCGGGTCGTCGCCGAGGATCTCCGCACCGGCGGCGGCGAAGTCCGCGACTGCCTCGCGGTCGCTCCAATCAGGCATCGCGTGCGCGAACAGCCGGCTCATCGTCTCCCCGTCGTGGTCGGGGAGGTCGTCGTCGGACGGGCCGGGGGCGACCGCGCGGGTGCCGACCAGCGTGAGCGCAGAGAAGGCGCCCGGATGATCGAGCGCGGCCACCTGGGCGACCATTCCGCCGACGCCGATCCCCGCGAGGTGCGCGGGCCCGCCTCCGAGCGCGCCCGCGAGGGCCGCCGCGTCGGCGGCGAGGTCGCGCAGGGTGTAGGCGGGCGCCTCCGGATCCGCCGTCGTCGACTCCCCGCTGTCGCGCAGGTCGTAGCGCACCGCACGGCAACCGCCGGCGACGAGACGCTCGCAGAGCGCGTCGGGCCAGGAGAGCATCGTTGTCCCGCCCGCGAGCAGGACGAGCGGCGCGTCGTCGTCACCGAACGACTCGACGCCCAAGGTGGCCTCATTGGCGTTGACGGTGGTGGTGTTACGAGTCATGACAGAGCAGACTCCGTCCGCCGCCCGAACTCATCGCTCACGCAGGAAGCGTGCGGTGGACGCAGTGGCCGACAGGCCCAACCGTGTGCCGGTAGGGTCAGTTGAGAGCCGTGCCCGGTCGAAGGGTCCTGGAGTATGGACGCAGCCGTGCCGCGTGGCCCCGGAGGCTGCTCGGTTTTCGGTGTCGCGGTGACCGCAGCCGTCCTCACCACCGTGTGCTGGGGACTCACTGCGCTGCTGTCCGAGAACTTCGGGAACGACTGCCTTTTCTACTTCGGTGACGCCGGGCCGCGCGCCGATCACTGCTACCTGGTCAATGACCGGGCGGAGACTTGGCTGCCCCGGTTGGTGACCGCCGCGTGGGCCGGTGCGGTGATGGTTCTCTGCCTCCCGCGCCGGTTTCCCCTGGGGCGGCGTATCACCGCCGGTGCCACCACCGCCTGCCTCATCGTCTCCGGGGTGCTCGGGGGACAGGCCCTGGCCGTCTCCGGGCCGTGAGGGGGCACGGGCCGGCTGCCACGAACAGAGCTCACTCCCCTGCGGATCTGCGCCGCACGGTACCGGCCGCCGACGGACCGCCGGCAGAAACCCAGCAGGTGCTGATCTCCGTATGCACGCGTAGGACAGTTAGGGCGAGACACCATCTAGCCTTGCCGGGTGCCGTCGTTCGCTGTTTCTGCCACCTCTTACTCGTCGGCGCCTTGCGCTCTCGTCTACGCGGCACTCCTGGACGCGGAGTCCTGGCCGTCGTGGACCTCCTACTACGAAGTCCAGTGGGAGTTGCCCGCGGGGGTCGAGCGACCGGCACGCGTAGATGACCTCCGCACCATCCGTACCCCCCTTGGACGGGTGTGCTGCCGCGAGCGCATCGTCGAGTTGGTTCCCGGCCGGCGGTTCAGCTACGAACAGGCCGCCGGACTGTTCACGTCCCACCGGGGGTCTGTGGACCTGGCTCGAGCACCCCACGGCGGCACCGACATCACCTGGTCGGCAACCTACCGGCACGCCCTCCCACTTCTGGACACGCGCAGAAGACGGCGCCTGCAGGCCCTGGTCCACGATCTCGCGTCATACGCCAACTCAATCGTGAGCCGAAACTCCTAGGGCACGTGTCGAGTTGTGGTCAAAGGGCGGTTCGAGCGTGACCTTGAGGAGCGCCCCTCATGCTCGCGGACGTCGATCTCCATCCGGTGGTGCAACGCACCTCAGAGACTGTCGGTGCGCGGCACTACGCTGCGGCAGCAACTGGGCTCCATGCGGGCGCGTAGACGTGGAAGTGAGGCTGATGAGACCGCTGGACTTGCTGGTCAGGGAGTATGTGGCGCCAGTGATGCGATCAGCCAAGTTCAAGCGGGCTGGCCCCACCTTCCGCTTCGTCTCGGACAGTGGTGATCAGGCTGTTCTCGGGTTCGCACGTCACTACGTCGACCGGGACACCGCTGTGTTCGAAGTGGGGTACCGCATTGTGCCGGCTCTCTACTGGCAGTGGATCAACCGGCAGCACTGGGCCAGCGGCGAGGTGGGGGCTCCCCGCGCCATCGGGGAGGCGGTTGTGGCCGGCGACGTGATTCCACCACCACAGGCAGCACATATGCCCAACATCGAGGGGCGGCTTCGCTCACGCTGGGCTCTGCTCGAGGACAACCGACACATCTGCGGTGAGGCGCTGGCAAGTGCGTTGCGCGACGAAGCGATCCCGCAGATGATCCACCTGCTCGACCGAACCAATCTCCTGCACGAGTGTCGCCATCCGACCATGCCGGTCGTGCGACTGGTGCCGCTGACCAGACTGGAGATCTTGCTGCGGGTCGATGACGCACCGGTTCCCGAGATAGAAGCGCTGCTGACCGACGTGCGGCCAGCTGGTCCTGGGGACGATTTCGCCGCCTGGGTGCGTCGGCGGCTGGCGACTCGCGCCGTCGGCTGGTAAGGCGCTCAAGTCGCCGCCCGAGCGGTCAGTCGCATCGGGTGAGGTCTTTGATCCAAATCATCAAGGCGCGCAGGCGGAGGCCGGCGAGGTAGCTCTCCGGGGTCTTGTCGTAGCGAGTGGCGATTCCCCGCCAGGCCTTCAGCTTGTTGATCAGTCGCTCGACGGTGTTCCGCTCCTTGTAGAGGTCGGCGTCGTGACTGACGGGTCGACCCCCCTTGCTGCCCTTCTTCTTCCGGTTGGTGGCTTGGTCCTTCTTCTCCGGGATGACCGCCTTGATGTGTCGTTTCCGCAGGTGGGCACGGTTGCCGCGGGACGAGTAGGCCTTGTCCCCGGCGACCGCGTCCGGGCGAGTGCAGGGGCGGCCCACAGGCCCGCGGACCCGTACCTGGTTGAGTACGGGGATGAACTGCGGACTGTCCGCGGCCTGGCCCGCGGTCAGGACGAATGCCAGCGGGCGGCACTTGCGGTCGGCGGCGAGGTGCACCTTGCTGGTCTGCCCACCCCTGGAGCGTCCCAGGAGTGCGGCCTTCAGGCGGACTCTTCGTCGGCGTTGGACGCCTCGCCGCTCCTCTCGCTCGGGATCCGCTTCGGCTTCCTGCCCGTTTTGTTCTTCGGAGTTACCCCTTTTTGACCTGACCTTATCCTCCTTGGCGGCGGCCTTCTCCAGAGCGGCGAGGAGGCCCTGATCCAGGTGCATCCCGGCGGCGTCGTGGTGAGCGCGCGCGGTGGTGGAGTCGATGCTGACCAAGGGCAGGTCCAACTCACCCCGCTTCGCTGCTTCCACGATCAGGCTCTCCAGCAGGGCCTCGAAGACGCCCGCGTCACGCCACTGCCGGAAGCGGTTATGCACAGTCCAAATTGATCATGACTCGATACACGCCCTAGAAGCCTGTGCCAGCAGATCGGGCTACTGGTCAACGAGAGGAAGGGGTGGTGAGGTTCGAGGCGTCGTTCCCAGGGATGACACATCGCTTGAACCGGTGGGGCAGGGCGAAGTACTGCTCGCCGACGTGACGGAGCTTGCCCAGGCCCTTGAAGTCCAGAGCACACTTGCGGATGGCGGACGGTAGGTCAGTCAGTAAGGGGCCATCACAAGGTCGCCGATCACCTGTAGCCCGACTTGGGCCGCCAGCCAGGGGGCACGTTCGGCCTCGAACTGCTTGACGTGCACGAACACCGTGTGGTCGGTGGCGGGTACCTCCAGGTCGAGGTCGCGGGAGTTCAGGCACAGCGTCACGAACGCGCCTCTGTATCCGCCGACGCCGAGGCCCACTTCGGGTGCCTCCGGCCACCCGGAGAGATCCCACCGCACTGTGGCAGGGGCGCGCCGCCCGTGGCTCTGATGAGCGGATCCAGAAGTTGCGGCGGCAGCGCCCAGCTCCGCACTCTGACGGGGAGATGCGCCAATGGGTCGTCTCCCGACTCCGACGAGCCCCGCCGGTCTCCTTCAGCCCACCAGTCCGTGTCCGGGCGCAGTCCCATCAGGGCTGTCATGGTGGGCACCGAGGATATTCGTGCCTCGAAGTCCACTTCCAGCTCACTCGTGTCGGCAATGACCAGCAACTGCTGAACGACGCGCATCGCCGCCGCGAGATCCGTCGTCCTCAGGATGGGCCGCGCATACGAATTCGACATGGGGTCAGCGTCCCGTCATCGGAGCGGCCTCACAATGAGAGCCAGCAGTAGAGCTGCTCATCGGCGTCCTGAGCCCGTCTGGCAAGAACGATGAGCTTCTCGGCCAGCGGCTGGATGCTCTCGACGCTCGCTCCTTGGAGTTCCTCCGCGTCAGTCCACCGGGCGATGACCGCAGGTACCGTGGAGTCGGGTACTCTGGCCAGCGTGTCCCGTACCAGGGACGGGAGTTCCCATACCCATGGGCCCGTAGCCCACGGGTCGTCCTCGGTCTCGGTGCCGTCCGGACCCGGTGCCGGGCAGGTCGGCCAGACGGTCGTCCCGTCCACCAGGTCCACTCGCCACTCGGTTCGACGGATGGCGGCGATCAGCTTCCCCAGGACCACGTTATCCACGCCCTTGGCGTCGGCTCCTTCGAACCGAGGGGGTTCCGCGAGGAGCGGGGATCCTCCGTCCGTTTCCTCCAGCGACTGCACCACCGCCTCGGCGTGCGGTGCACGGAAGTAGTCGGTCAGAACACCCATCGTTCCCCTCCTGGTCCCGGCGTCTCTGAAGGCAGTAGAGCAGAGGGAGCGGCGGTGTCAGTGGCCGGTCCTAGGATCGCGTGCCAACGCAGTGATCAGTTGTGCTGCCGGGTGACCAACAGACCGAGACCGAGTGGAGCGCGCCGTTGTCCCAGATACATGACCTCGCGACCTGGGAGCCGCTGCTGGGGCTCGTGCGGGATGCCCATGCGGAACAGCTCGACGCGCCGGGGGGTTGCTTCGTGGGGCAGATCACTCTGGGCAGTTGGACACTGCCCGCCCCCCAGCCGCGCCCGCAGCCGGGGCGAGCCCTCCAGGTGGCGGACATGCAGGACCAGTTCACCGCCGTGGAACGGGTACAGGACGCCCTCAGGGCCGACGGCGCGAGCAGCGTTTCGTACATGGTCGAGACGGCGCCGGACGGGACGACACGGCTTCACGTCGTCGACTTGGGCCCTGCCGTGGAGCACGGCGTCGTCAGCCCCTTCGTGGGAGCCCTGCTCCTAATCGAGGGTGCCGTTCCCGAGCCCTGGCGGCGCCTGCCCGAGGATGTGCCGGGGGCCACACCTGCGCCGTCGGCGGACCCGGCGCTGCTGGAGCGGACCCTTCGCGAGCGGCTTCCCGACGCGATCGGCGCCACCGAGGAGGAGATCGCCGAAGCGGAAGCACGTCTCGGTGTCGCGCTGCCCGACGAGCTCAAGGCGCTCTACCGCGTCACCCGCGCGCGGCGGCAGGACTGGGGCGGCGACTACGCGGCGGCGGAGCGCGTCGCTGACGCCGTCGGCTGCGAGCTCTTCTCCCTGGACTCGCTGTACATCGCAGACGCGGCCTCCCGTCCCTGCCCTTGGCAATTCGCTGCCGACGACGCCGTCGTCACCGCGCCGGACGCCGCCGTGCAGGGTCTCGTCGGCTCGCCCGGCTGGATCGTCTTCGGCGACAACGGGGGCGGCGACCGGCTGGCCGTCGACCTGACGCCGGGCCCCGGCGGACATAAGGGGCAGGTCATCGTGATCGACCACGAGCGGACCATCGGCGCCGGACTACGCGCCGACTCCCTCACCGACATGGTGATCAACCGACCCAGCGGCTGGCACCAGGACCGCGACGCGGACAGCCCGCCGGTGGTAGCCCGGGTGAACAGCCACTACCTGGACAGTGTGGAGGCCGCCGCCCATCCCGAGCTGGAGGTGCTCTGCATCGGCTGGCGGAAGGGCGCGCCGGTCAGCCTCGCCCCGGTAGCCGGGCTTCCCCGCCTGAGGACTCTCACCGCCCTTCCGGGTACGCTCGCCGACCCCCTGGAGATCGCCGGGCTGACGGGTCTGGAGTACCTGAGCCTCGGCCCGGAGGAGTGGCGGGTCCTGCTGGACGCCGGTGCGGTTCCGCAGGGCCTGTCGGCGGCCCGCATCGAGGTGCAGGGCGAGCAGCCCCCGCTGCCGATCTTCGACCTCGCCAACGAGCTCCTCGCCCTGTGGGACCGGCCCCTTATCGGCCGGACCGTTCTGGACGCCGGCCGGTGAGCGAGGACGGGCTGGAGGTGGAGTGGGTGGCGCCCTCCGAGTACGAGATCGAGGTCGGTACCGAGTCGCTGGACCGGCCGGCCCGGAACTCGGTCGGCGGGTGGCCCTACTTCGACGACGGCCAGGAGTGGCCGCGCTGCTTCTGCGGCGAGCGGATGGCGCTGTTCTTCCAGCTCGATCTGCCCGACGACATCGAGTACTTCGGCGGAGAACACCTGTCGGTCTTCCACTGTGCGCACCACAACGACGCGTCCGACCCGATCACGGCCGACGGCCGCCTCGTGCCCCGGTTCTGGGAGGCTCCGCAGCCGCCGTTCCCGGGCTCATTCTGGCGGGTGCTGCTCCAGCGTGACCCGGGGATACCGGAGGCGGAGCCCGAACCGGCCGTGCGGGCTCTGCCCCTGGCCCTGCGGCCCTTCGAGGACACGTATTTCAAGGTGGGCGGTACGGCGTCCTGGGTGCAGGACCCCGAGTACTACCGGTGCGCGTGCGGATCGGAGCTGGCGTTCGTCTGCCAGGTGCCGGGGAACTGGGAGTTCGGCGTCCACCCCGGGGCCCCGGTGCAGCCCTACAGCATCCGGGACGACGCCTACCTCCTGTTCCTCGGCAACGAGGTCTACCTGCTGGCCTGCCCGAAGCGTTGCGACCCGGCGGCCGTCTTCCCGGTGAACCAGAACTGACCTGAGATCACTTGAGGGAGGCGACGAACAACGTCCAGGCCTGGGCCGTGATCGTGAGGACCGGGCCGTGGGGGACCTTGGAGTCACGGACGGGGACTACGGCGGTGTGGGCGTCGCAGACTTCGAGGCAGTTGCCGCCGCTGCCGTTGCTGTACGTGCTCTTGCGCCAGCGGGCGGCGCCGGGGAAGGCTTCGGCGACCTCCACACAGTTGCCGCCATCGCCGTTGCTGTAGCTGCTCTTGCGCCAGGCAGCCGTGCTCAAGTCAATTGCGTAGTTTGCCATTTCGGTCATCCTCAGCCGCTTGCTCGATCAGGGCGAGGGACGCCTCCGGAGGCAGTGCGGCGGCCCTAAGCCGATCGTATGCCTTGCGGTACTGCTTCACGAGGCCCGGATCGTCGATGGTGTCCCCGCTGTACTGAGCCTCCGTATAGATCAGAGGGGGAGCGTCGGAGAAGGTCATAACCATGGCGCTGCCCAGCATCAGCGGGTGCGGCCCGCAGTTCCACGGAAGGATCTGGGAAACGATCCGATGGCGCCGCGCCAGTTCCGTCACGCGCTCCAATTGTTCGGCGTGCTGCTCCGGCGGCAGAATCGGCTGACGCAGCAGGGACTCGGGCAGGATCACCCAGTACTCAGGGGTCTTGTGGTTGTCGTCGAAGAGCTGAGCGCGCGCCAGCCGTGCGGACACCTTCTCCTCCACCTCCGCGTCGGGCACCAGGGGATGCGCCGCCCGCGTCACCGCCCGCGCATACGCCTCCGTCTGCAACAACCCAGGCACCAGCGTCGGGCACCACTCCTCGATGGTCTCCGCGTGCTTCTCCGCCTCCAGTACCCGCTCGAAATAACTCGCGTGCCCCCGCCGTTTCGCCCTCCGTACGTCCTCGCACCGCCGCCGGAAGAACCCGTCCGTACCGAGCACCTTGTCCACGTGTTCCGCCAGCTCCGCCGGCATCCTCCGCGTGCCGCGTTCGATCTCGCTGAGGTGGCTCGGGCCGTAGAAGCTGCCCTCGACCAACTGCTGGAGCGTCAGCCCCGCTTCCTCCCGTTTCCAGCGCAGTTCACTGCCGTAGAAGGTCGGGACGCCCGTCGAGCCGTCGATGTCCTTGCGCTGTCCCATCGTTCACCCTCCTTGCTGTGCCGTTCCCCAGCCGGTACCAACTGCCGTATCGCGTACGTGCAGTTCAGGGCCGGGATACCGAAGGGCTGTCACGCTACGCCGGGCGGCGGCAGAGTGTGAGCCGTTCGTCACACAGCGCACTGGAAGGTGTGAATCCCCCCATGCACAGCCCCACCGAAGCCGACGCCTGCGCCGAGGAGTTGCGGGCGGCGCTCGCCGCGCACGGCATCACGCTGCCGTCCCTCGGCGTCGACCTGCCGACGTTCGCCGCGCGCTGCCCCGCCCGGCCGCTGATCGCGCTCGGCAACTGCAACCTCCTCACCGCCCAGGCCCTGACCGCCGCCCTCCGCAAGGGGGCCGCGTGATGCGACCGGACACGACACTCGAACTGCTCGCCACACCGGCCGAGGTCTCCGGCGTACGCCGTGCCCTGCGCGACTACGGCACCGACGTCCAGCTCTGCGCGAGCGAACTGGTGACCAACGTGATCCAGCACCTCGGCGAGGGAGTCCCCGTCACCATCCGGGTGTCGCGCGACGACGGAGGACGGACCCGGCTGGAGGTCACCGACCCCGACCCCCGGGTGCTGCCCGTTCTGCACGCGGCCGTGGACGCCGACGCGGAGTCGGGACGCGGGCTCGCGCTGGTGGAGGCGCTCGCGCTGAGGTGGGGCGTGGTGCACAGCCACCCCGGCGGTAAGACCGTGTGGTGCGAGCTGGGGGCGACGGCGCCGGAAAGCGGCGCCGTTCCGGGGGCGGGGGCGGTGTCAGTGGTGTCCGTGTGACGAGGGGCCGTCGGACCGGGCGTGACGGTGGAGGACCGGGGCCAGGTAGGAGACGTGTGGGCCGGTGAGGGCCGTCAGGTCGGCCGGGGAGCGGGCGAGAGCCAGCCGGTCGAGTTCCGGGGTGCGGCCGAGGGCGTGCTCGGTCGCCGTGAGGGTCGCGTGGCGGGCGTGCAGCCAGGCGGCGGGGCGGGACGGAGCCCGGAACAGGACGCCGACGCTGCCGTTCGTCTGCCGGGTGACCTGCCAGGGGGTGAGGTCGTCGGCGGGGGTGTCGACGCCGGTCTCCTCGGCCAGTTCGCGGGCCGCGTGGCGGCGCAGGGCGGCCAGGTCGAGGGGCTCGCCGTCCGGCGGGGGCTCGACCGAGCCGCCGGGGAGCTGCCAGCGGCCGGCTGAGGTCGTCCAGGGCGCCATCCGGCCCACGAGCAGCCGCCCGTCCTCCGACGGCTGCGCGACCGACACGAACAGGGACGGCAGCCGTACGGTCGCGCCGGGCAGCCTGCGCAGGACGAAGTACCGGTACGTCGCCCGGACCCAGGTCAGGACGAGGCCGTCGCGTTCGTCGTGCACCAGGCTCGTGCACCCGGCCACCGGTCCGTCGAACAAGGCGGGGTTGGCCCGCACCGCCGCGTCCCACGCGTCGTCCATGGCCCGCCGGTCCCGCGGGGACAGCCGCAGCGGCGGAGCCTCCAGCAGCCGGAGCGGGCCGGCATCAAAAAGATCCACACCGGGACCGTATCGGGTGCGTACGGCCAGCCTGTGTCTCGCATTGAGTATGTTGCAAACGACATATACAGTCGTCTCGTGGATGCGCTTTTCACGATCGAGCTCGAACCCGAAGTGCGGGACTGGCTGGCAGCCCTTCCGGCCAAGCACTTCCTCAAGATCGACGAGTATGTCGGACTGCTCGCCGAGCACGCTGCCGAACTCGGCGAGCCCTACGCCCGCTACCTCGGCGACGGAGTCCGGGAGCTGCGCCCGACGCTTGATGGTGCTTCCATACGCCTCACGTACTGGCTCACTCCGCATCGCACCGCGGTCCTGCTGACCGTCTTTCGGAAAACGAGAATGCGGGAGGACGCCGAGGTCCGGCGGGCGAAGCTCGCGCAGAAGATCTGCGAGGCGGAACACGAACCGGCCCACGAGGCATTCGTCCGGACCGTCGACGAGGGAGAGCTGGAACCATGAGCCACAGCCGCTGGAAGAGCCTGCGTGAGCGGAAGCTCGCCGAGGGCCTCACCGAGCCGGAGGACGTGGCCGAGGCACGGCGTGAGATCCGGCTGTCCATGGCACTGGCCAAGGCTGTGTACGACCGGCGGACGGAGCTGGGGCTCACCCAGACGGAAGTGGCCGACCGCGCCGGGCTCACCCAGGCCAAGATCTCCCGTATCGAGGGTTCCGACACCGTCCCCACGCTGCCGCTTCTCGCCAAGCTGGCCAAGGCCATGGACGCCACGCTCAACATCGCGCTGGACGACGACGACACCCGGGTGACCTTCACCGCTCACGACACCGACGCGGCCTGAGCGTACCGGGGTCCCTGTCAGAGGCGGCAGGCCCCACAGGGCGTCACGGGCGAGGAGAGGGACATGGACGACGGGCGGGACACGGCCCAGCGGCTGCGCGCGATCTGCGACGAGCTGTCGGAGCGCTTCTACGAGCGGGCGGACGTCGTACGGACGCTCGCGGTGACGCTGCTGGCCGGGCAGCACTCGCTGGTGCTCGGACCGCCCGGGACCGCGAAGTCGGAGCTGGCGCGGGAGCTGACGGGCCGTATCGAGGGGGCCGCGTACTGGGAGATCCTGCTGTCGAAGTTCACCGCGCCGACGCGGATGTTCGGCCCGATCGACGTCGCCGCGCTGGCCCGGGGCGAGTACCGGCAGGTGTACGACGGGCGGGCGACGACCGCGCATGTCGCGTTCATCGACGAGATCTTCAAGTGCTCCACCGCCGCGCTCAACGAGACGCTGGGCTACCTCAACGAACGGATCTACCACCCCGAGAACGGCGGGGCCCCGATCCGCTGCCCGCTGATCGGGGCGATCACCGCGAGCAACGAGCTGCCGGACGGAGAGGATTCGGCCGCGATCTACGACCGGCTGCTGGTCCGGATCGAGGTCGGGTATCTGGAGGACCCCTCGAACTTCGCCGCCCTGGTGCGGTCCGCCGTCGGCCGTCCAGCCGAACCTCCGCCCCCGACCAGCGTGGAGCTGGCCGCGTTACAGCACGCGGTGACCGAGGGCGTCCCGGCCGTGGACGTGCCCGACATGATCGTGGACGCGGTGGTGACGCTGCGGGCCGCGCTGCGCCGCAAGGAGCTCGTCGCCTCCGACCGCCGGTGGCGGCAGGCGGTGGGGCTGCTCCAGGCGTCCGCCTACCTCGACGGGCGTACGGCGGTGTCGGAGACCGATCTGTCGGTGCTGACGCATGTGCTGTGGGACTCCCCCGCCCAACGTCCGCTCGTCGAGCGGGAGGTGCTGCACCTGGTCAACCCGGACGCCAAGGAGGCGCTCGACCTGGCGGACACCATCGAGGAGCTGGAGGCGCAGCTCGACGCCATGGCCGGGCAGTCCCGGGAGGCGCTGAGCGAGTGGGTCATCAAGAACGCCCACGGCACACTCGCCCTGGCCGGGAAGCGGCTGGAGAAGCTGCGCGAGGAGGCGGCGAGCGCGGGCCGTTCCACCGCCGCCATCGACCGGGTCACCGGCCGCCAGCGCGCCGTCCGCGCCCGCGTCCTCACCGAGGCCCTCGGTATGGACGCGAGCATGGTGCAGGCCCAGCTCCATCAGGCGCACGATGAGTGACGGGCAGAGCGCACTGGACGCGTTGGCGGGCCGTTCCGGCAGGTGGCTGGCCCTCTCCGCCGCCGCCGCACGGCACACGGCGGCCGTGGTCGCGGGCCCGTTCGACCGGGTGGCGTGGCGGGACGTGTACGAGCAGTCGGCGGGGCTGCGCGAGCTGGCGGCCGAGCTGGACCCGCGCCACCTCCACACCACCGACCTGCTGGCCGACGTGTTCCTGTCCGCCTACCAGGCAGTCCCCCGGCTGCGCGACCGTGCGGAGATGGCCCCCTCCCACCTGGTCAACCACCAGGTCGTCGCCGCACTGCTGCGGTCACCGGAGTTCGCCGCAATGCACCGGGAGACGGCGGGCGACTCCTACGCGGCCGCCATGGCCGTACTCGCCCAGGCCTCCGCACTGCGCGGCCTCCTGGAACGCTCCCGGAACGCCATGGACCGGGCCCAACATGCGAACAACGCCCAGCAGGAGGCCGTAACCGCCGCGACCGCCGTGAGCGAGGCGCTCGGGCAGGCCGCCGAGGAGGCCGGCGAGGACGGCACCGTTCCCGCCCCGGCCGCCGACGCCGTACGCCGGGCGATCGAGGCCGCGGAAGCCGCCGAGGCCACCGCCCGGCAGGAGGCCCGTGCCGCCGCCCAGGCCCTCGCGGCGGCCCTCCCCGGTATCCGTGCCGCCGCCCGGAACGCGACGGCGACGGCGGCGGAGGCCGTCCGGCAGGAGGCCGCGCTGATGCGGGCGTGGGGCGTCGGCTCCGGCGAACTGGAACGGATGCCGTTCGACGAGCGTGCCCGGCTGGCCGAGCGGCTGCGCGGCGGTCGGCTGGCCCGGTGGGCCGAACTGATCGGCCGTTTCCGGCAGATGGCCGACGGCGAGCGGGCCCGGAAGGTGGAGAACGCCATGGGGGAACTGGTCGGCGTCACCCTCGGCGACGACCTGTCCCGGGTCATCCCCTCCGAACTGGCGGTCCTTGGCGTGCCGGAACTGCGTGCGGTGTTCGCCGCGCGGTACGCGGCCGGGGAGCTGATGCTCTACCACACCCGGGGCGAGCAGAGCACCGGCCGGGGTGCCGTCATCGCGTGCGTGGACACCTCGCACTCCATGTACGCGGAAGGGCCCGGCGGGATCACCCGGGAGGCCTGGTCGAAGGCGTGCGCGCTGGCCCTGCTCGACCAGGCCCGGCACGCCGGCCGGGACTTCGTCGGCATCCTGTTCTCCGCCGCCGACAAGATCCGCGTCTTCCGCTTCCCGGGCGACCGTCCGGCCGGGGTCACCGATGTCCTCGACTTCGCGGAGACCTTCCTCGGCGGAGGCACCGATTTCCAGCGTCCGCTGAGCACGGCCGCCGGGCTGCTGGAGGAGGAGTTCGACGACACGGCCCGCGGGCGCGGGGACATCGTCCTGATCACCGACGACGCCTGCGAGGTCACAGAGAGGTGGACCCGCGTCTGGAACGACGCCAAACACCGCTTGGGCTTCCGCCTGTTCGGTGTCGCCATCGCCACTCCGGACGCCGCCACCGAGTCGGGCTCGGTCCTGGAGTCCCTGTGCGACAACCTCCGCACGATTGACGACCTGACGGACGTCCACACCACGGCCGACCTGTTCCGCGTGATCTGAACGGGCCCCGGTCGTCCGGACGTCCGTCGCGGAGAGCGGCCCGGCGTCGTGGACGACCGAGCGCTCCGGGCGACGGTGGGTGTCGGCCGGAGCGCTCGGTCATGCATCGGCACGTTCGTGAGCCCTCTGGGTGGGCCGTGCCGCGGTGGGCGGGGGTGGGCCTGTCACTGCCGGGTTCCGTCGGGGCGGACGGAGGGGGCGGTGACGGGCCCCTACCCCGCACGCCGTTGTGCGGGGCCCCGCCGGTGTGTTCCGCGGCCGGTCGTGGCGTGACGATCGCTGGTCAGGGCATCCTCATACCGACCGGCCGCGGGGTCTGTGCGGGCGTCAGCCCAGGCGCTGCACCAGCGCGTGGTACTGGTCCCACAGTTCCTTGGGCGTGTGCTCGCCGAAGGTGTTGAGGTGCTCGGGGACCAGGGCGGCCTCCTCGCGCCACACGTCCTTGTCGACGGTGAGCAGGAAGTCCAGGTCGGCGTCGGAGAGGTCCAGTCCTTCGGTGTCCAGGGCGGACTTGGCCGGGAGCACACCGATCGGGGTCTCGACGCCCTCCGCCTTGCCGTCCAGGCGCTCCACGATCCACTTCAGGACGCGGGAGTTCTCGCCGAAGCCGGGCCAGACGAACTTGCCGTCGTCGTTCTTGCGGAACCAGTTGACGTAGTAGATCTTCGGCAGCTTGGACTGGTCCTTGTCCTTGGCCACGTCGATCCAGTGGGCCATGTAGTCGCCCATGTTGTAGCCGCAGAACGGCAGCATGGCGAACGGGTCGCGGCGCAGCTCGCCGACCTTGCCCTCGGCGGCGGCGGTCTTCTCGGAGGCCACGTTGGCGCCGAGGAAGACGCCGTGGTTCCAGTCGAAGGACTCCGTGACCAGCGGTACGGCGCTGGCGCGGCGACCGCCGAAGAGGATCGCGGAGATCGGCACGCCCTTGGGGTCCTCCCACTCCGGCGCGATGATCGGGCACTGCGCGGCGGGGGTGGTGAAGCGGGCGTTGGGGTGGGCGGCGGGCGTGCCGGACTCGGGGGTCCAGTCGTTGCCTTTCCAGTCCGTGAGGTGGGCCGGGATCTCCTCGGTCATGCCCTCCCACCACACATCGCCGTCGTCGGTGAGGGCGACGTTGGTGAAGACCGAGTTGCCCCAGAGGGTCTTCATGGCGT
Source organism: Streptomyces sp. NPDC052079 (assembly GCF_040680275.1). Taxonomy (NCBI): domain Bacteria; kingdom Bacillati; phylum Actinomycetota; class Actinomycetes; order Kitasatosporales; family Streptomycetaceae; genus Streptomyces; species Streptomyces sp. NPDC052079. Next base: position 441,532 of record NZ_JBFAWL010000001.1, on the reverse strand, counting down.
TGGCGTTGGTGTGCTCGCCGGTGCCGGGGGCGACGCCGAAGAAGCCGGCCTCGGGGTTGATGGCGTACAGGCGGCCGTCCTCGCCGAAGCGCATCCAGGCGATGTCGTCGCCGATCGTCTCGACCGTCCAGCCGGAGACGGTGGGCTCCAGCATGGCGAGGTTGGTCTTGCCGCAGGCCGACGGGAAGGCGGCGGCGACGTACTTCGACTCACCGGTGGGCGGGGTGAGCTTCAGGATGAGCATGTGCTCGGCCAGCCAGCCCTCGTCGCGGGCCATGACGGAGGCTATGCGCAGGGCGTAGCACTTCTTGCCGAGCAGGGCGTTGCCGCCGTAGCCGGAGCCGTAGGACCAGATCTCGCGGTCCTCGGGGAAGTGGGAGATGTATTTGGTCTGGTTGCAGGGCCAGGGGACGTCCTGCTGGCCGGGCTCCAGCGGGGCGCCGACCGAGTGCACGGCCTTGACGAAGAAGCCATCGGAGCCGAGCTCGTCCAGGACCGCCTGTCCCATGCGGGTCATGGTGCGCATGGACACGGCGACGTAGGCGGAGTCGGTGATCTCGACGCCGAGGGCGGACAGCGGCGAGCCGAGGGGGCCCATGCAGAAGGGGACGACGTACATGGTGCGGCCGCGCATGGAGCCGCGGAAGACGCCCTTCTCGCCCTGGAAGATCTCCCGCATCTCGGCGGGGGCCTTCCAGTGGTTGGTGGGGCCGGCGTCCTGCTCCTTCTCGGAGCAGATGAAGGTCCGGTCCTCGACGCGGGCGACGTCGGTGGGGTCGGAGGCCGCGTAGTAGGAGTTGGGGCGCTTGATCGGGTCGAGTCTCCGGAAGGTGCCCTTGGCCACGAGCTCCTCGCACAGGCGCTCGTATTCGGCCTCCGAGCCGTCACACCAGACCACGTTGTCAGGCTGGGTGAGCTCTGCGATCTCGTTGACCCAGGAAATCAGTCCCTGGTGGGTGGTGGGGACGCCGGGTTCCGCGATGTCGCGCGCCACGTTTGCTCCTAAATGAGGGTTTTTTGTTGGAGGCCCCGTGGGGGCTGCGACCCGGATGCTGCGCGGTGGTGCGCTGCGCGCTCATCCGGTGTCGACCGCACTCATTTGATCATCCGACGAGAGTGCCCATCTGTCCAGAGGAGCGCACAGGTGAGCAACGTGACGCTGACCACGGTCTTTCGCGGAGCTTTACGCGCACGTTGAGTAGACATGACACATTCTTTGCGTGACTTTTCCGGGGGGCGGCGTGAGACGATGGCCACTCCGGCGACCCAATTCCTCCCGACCAGGCGTAACTTACGGTTCCGTAGGTACGATGCGGGACATGACTGCGTTCGTCCCCGACGCCCCCGTGGACCCGCCCGCCGACGGCCCCGGCCCGGTGGCGACATCCCTGCCGCATCCCGTCAAGCCCAAGCTCCGCGGCTGGCTGCACCTCGGCATGTTCCCCGCCGCCCTGGTCGCCGGACTGGCGCTCACCGCCTTCGCCGACTCGGCCCGCGGCCGCCTCGCCTGCGGGGTGTACGCCCTCACGGCCTGCCTGCTGTTCGGCGTGAGCGCGCTGTACCACCGGGGCAACTGGAGCCCCCGCATGGATGGGATGCTGCGCCGCCTCGACCACGCCAACATCTTCCTGATCATCGCGGGCACCTACACCCCGCTGACCATCCTGCTGCTGCCGCACTCCAAGGGTCGGTGGCTGCTGTGGGGCATCTGGGCGGCGGCTGCCGCCGGGATAGTCTTCCGCGTCTTCTGGGTCGGCGCGCCCCGCTGGCTCTACACGCCCTGCTACATCGCGATGGGCTGGGCGGCCGTCTTCTTCCTCCCGGACTTCATGCGCACCGGCGGCATCGCCGTACTCGTGCTGGTGATCACGGGCGGCCTGCTCTACAGCGTGGGCGGCGTCATCTACGGCATCAAGAAGCCCAACCCCTCACCGCGCTGGTTCGGCTTCCACGAGGTGTTCCACTCGTTCACCCTGGCCGCCTTCATCGCCCACTACGTGGGGATCTCCCTGGTGGCGTACCAGCACGCGTAGAGCGCATCCGCCTGAGGACAAGGCCGCGACACCGATGTCGCGGCCTTTTTCGAGCGCCGTAATATTGACAGTCACCTCTTTTTGACAGTCGCTCTCGATAGCGGAGAATGACCGCATGACCACGGCACGAACCCCTGTCCCCGAGGCGGCCCGCCACCTTGGGCTTCGCGAACGGAAGAAGCTCAAGACCCGCAGGGCGATCAGGGACGCCACCTACGCCCTGATCAAGGAGCAGGGGTACGACGCCACCACCGTCGAGCAGATCGCCGACCGCGCCGAGGTCTCGCAGAGCACCGTCTTCCGCTACTTTCCGGCCAAGGAGGACATCGTCCTGACGGATGAGTACGGCGCCCTCCTGGAGGGCCTGCTGCGGGAACGCCCGGCCGACGAACCCGTGCGGGAGTCGCTGCACCGGTCCATCCGCAAGGCGATCACGATGGCGCTCACCGACAGCCCGGAGCACGGGCGGGAGGAGATGCTACTCCGGGTCCGTCTCATGGCCGAGGTCCCCCAGGTGCGCTCCCGGCTGGTGAAGAGCCTGTCCGTCACCGGCCGCCCGCTGCGCCGGGCCCTCGCCGAACGCACCGGACGCCACGAGAACGACCTCGAGGTGCGCGTCTACGCCGTGGGGCTGGTGGGCGCCCTGCTGGAGACGATGATCTACTGGGTCGACGGCGATTGCCAGGAGGACGTCCTGGAGCTGATCGACCGCACCCTCGCCGTCTGCGCGGACCTCCCCCGCCGCTGAGACCGGGCACCGCACCGCAGCCGCAAAGCAGGGGCCGGACGGGCGGCCCCGTGACATCCTTGGCCGGGTGAACGGTCCAGAGATCCACGTGCAGTTCGCTCCCGAACTGCTGGTCTTCGTCCCCCAGGCGCGGCCGACGGGCACCCTGAAGGCCGCCACCGACGGCGTCTCCAGCCTCGGCCATGTCATCGAATCCCTCGGTGTCCCGCTGACCGAGGTCGGCACGCTGCTCGTGGACGGACGCGAGGTACCGGTGTCGCACGTCCCGGCCGCGGGCGAATCGGTGACCGTGCGGACCGTCGCCCACCCCCAGCGGGTGCCCGGCGCACCCCTGAGGTTCCTGCTCGACGTGCACCTGGGCACCCTCGCCCGCCGGCTGCGGCTGCTGGGCGTGGACACCGCGTACGAGTCGACGGACATCGGCGATCCGGCGCTTGCCGCGCGGTCGGCGGCGGAGCGGCGGGTGATGCTCAGCCGGGACCGGGGGCTGCTGCGGCGGCGGGAACTGTGGGCGGGCGCGTTCGTGTACAGCACCCGGCCGGACGAACAACTCCCCTACGTGCTGGACCGGTTCGGTCCCGAGCTGCGCCCGTGGACGCGGTGCACCGCGTGCAACGGGCTGCTGCGCGAGGCCAGCAAGGAGGATGTCGCCGACCAGCTGAAGGGCGGTACGCACCGGACGTACGACGTGTTCGCGCAGTGCTCCGAGTGCGGGCGCGCGTACTGGAAAGGCGCGCATCATTCGCAGCTCGTCGCGATTGTGGAGCGGGCGGTCGCGTCGCGCTCCGGGCGGGGCTGAGGGCTCCGCCCGGAGCGCGGCGGTATCTCACCGTCCCTTGGTGTCTCCCTTGCCGCAGGCTGTTCCGTCCCTGTTGCGGTCCAGCTTCAGCGGGTCGTCCTTGCCGTTGATCTTCAGCGGGCCGTAGTCATGGTCCTTCAGCCAGGTGCAGCGGGCCGTCGTGGTCGGCTTGACCTCGTCCGGGAACGTGGTCGGCACGCAGACGTTGGCGGAGCCGTAGTGGCGGTCGCAGCCGGAGACCGTCGGGCTGACCGGCTGTGACGCGCGCTTCCTGCCGGGCTTGGTCACCTTGCCCGCCGGGGCCTCCGCGAAGTCGTGCACGTGGGCGGAGGCGTCCTGGGCGGCGAGGGCCCCCGGGCCCTGGAGGTGCACCCACTTCGCCACCGACGGCACGCCGTTGGCGTCCACCGCGAAGAGCATGTACCAGCCGGGCGGGGCCAGGTTGGGGTTGCTCGTCACGTTCAGGTCGATGGTGTTGCCGTCGACGGACAGTGGCAGGTCCACGAACCGCTGGTTGGGGTCGGAGGAGTGGGTGACGGCGGCCGGGCGGATCAGCTCGGCCTTGGCGATCGGCCGGTCGACGGTGATCCGCTGGGTGTCGCCGTAGTTCCACTCGGTGTCGATCACCGAGGTGATCACCGGCCGCTCCCCCTTGAAGAGGTAGGGCGGGCTGTAGACCGACACGTTGTGGTTCCAGGAGCCGTTGCCCGGGTTGTCGCCGGTGGTCATCACCCGGCCGTCGGGCAGCAGGAACGCCGAGGAGTGGTAGCCGCGTGCCTCCGGGTCGACGGCCACCGGGTCGAACGTCTCCGTGGCCGGGTCGAACACCGACGTCTCGAACACCGGGTTGGCGCGGTTGTGCAGCGCGCCGCCGGTCTCCAGCACCTTGCCGTCGGGCAGCAGCACGGCGGAGACGTACATCTTGCCCTGGTCGCCGGTCTGCGGCACTGGCCCGTTGCCGTAGTCGACGGTGCCCTGCGGGAGGGGCGGTCCGGCGACGTAGGACGGGTTCGGCTGTTTGAGGTCGATGATGTCGGTGAGCCGGTTGGCGTCCGGGTTGGAGTCGATGTTGCCGCCGCCGAGGGTGAGGACCTTCTGGTCCTGCGCCGGGGGCAGCAGCACGCTCGCCGACTGGTCCCGCTCGTCCTTGTTCCGCAGTCCGGGGACCTGGGTGATGGTGTTGGCGTCGTAGTCGTACATCGCGGAGCCGGTGCCGGGGATGTTGTTGCCGAAGACATGGCTGCCGGAGTAGAAGAGCCGGCCGTCCTGCATGAGGATCATCGACGGGTACAGACCCCAGTACGACCAGGTCTGGTTGACCTTCCAGGTCGGCAGCCACTGCTGTTCGGCGTCCGACCACCGCTCGGCGGTGACCGAGCCGGTGGAGTCCTCGCGCAGACCGCCGAAGCTGAGCACGTCACCGTTGCCGAGGATGGTCGCCGACGGGTACCAGTGGCCGTCGTTCATGTCGTTGGTTTTGGTGTAGGACTCGGTCTCCGGGTCGAAGAGGTAGGAGTCCTTGTAGCCCTGGTAGCCGATGGTGCCGTCGGCCGACGGATAGCCCTTGTTGCCGCTCATCACCAGCACCCGGCCGTCCTTGAGCTGGACGTGCCCGGCGCAGAACATGTCGTCCGGGGTGGGGATGACCTTGTAGCTGCCGCTCGAAGGGTCGTAGACGGCGCTGGTGAAGGTGCCCGCCTCGAACATCTCCGGGTCGTTGCCGGAGCCGGCGATCAGCAGCACCTTGCCGTTGTGGAGCACGACGGAGTGCATGGAGCGGACCGGGTTCTGCGCGGGCAGCACCTCCCAACTGCCGTCGGCGCATTCCTCGGCGGTGCCCGTGCAGCCGGGCTCCGGGACCGGGTCGGCGACCTGCTCCATCGTGTAGTCGTCGGTGGTGGCGGAGCCGGTGCCGTAGACGGAGACGCCCCAGGAGATGCGGTCGGTGCCGGCCGGGACCTCGGGGGTGCGGACGGTGGCCTCGGTCCAGGCGGCCTGCATGTCCAGCGTCTTGAGGTCGGTCCAGTACTGCCAGCCGGCCGTGGTGTCGTGCCGGAACAGGGTGATGGCCGCGTCCGGGGTGGTCGTCTTGTACCAGAGGCCCAGGTCGTACTGCTTGCCCGGCGTCACCACGGGCGCGCACTCCGCGGACTCGGTGATCAGGGCCTTGCGGTCGCCGTCGACGCGACGGGTCAGCTCCACCTTCATGGCCTTGCCGCCGGTGTGCGCGTCGGCGGTGGTGGTGAAGGTGAAGTCGTTGTCGCCCCAGCCGGACTTCTCCCAGCAGTACGGCATGTCACCGGTGCCGGCCGTCTCGAAGCCGGGGTTCTTGATGAGGTTGGCGGCGGAGGCGGGTTGCGGCGCGGTCAGGAGAAGGCCGGTGGTGAGGGCGCCCACGGCCAGCAGGGCCGTGGTGCGTCTGGACGTCGGCGGATTTCCGGGTGTTCTCATGCGGTGCTCCTTGCCTTACGGGCCCGGCTCGGGAGGTACACCAGCGCTTCGGTCCCCACGAAGCGCAGGACAAAGGTGATCACGAGCGCCAGCGCGGTGGCGGGCAGGACCGTCATGCCGAACTGGCCGACCAGCAGCGCGATCAGCGGCAGCCGCAGCACCAGGTCGGCGTTGGCGAGCAGCGCGAACCGCGCGGTGCGGTCCGCCCAGTGCCGGTGCCGCCGCCGCTCGCGGAACAGCAGTGTCTCGATCAGCAGGAAGTTCCAGGCCACGCCGAACTGGTTGGCGACGATCTCGGCGGGCAGATAGTGCAGCCCGGCCTCGGTCAGCGCCCACAGCGCGGCGAGATTGGGTAGGAAGCCGGTCAGTCCGATCAGTCCGAAGACGACCATGCGGGCGAGGGGGGCCTCCATGCGCAGCCCGGCGAGGTGCCGCAGGAAGCGCATCCCCTCCTTCGCCGTCGACTTGGACTCCCCGGCGTACCGGTCCTGGAAGACGAACGGCACCTCGGTGACCGTGCGGGGGCGGCTGCGGACGGCGAGTTCGAGGAGGATCTTGTAGCCGAGGGGCCTCAGGACATCGGCGGTGACGGCGCTGCGGCGGATGGCGAAGAAGCCGCTCATCGGGTCGCTGATGCCGTGCAGCCGACGCGGGAAGAGGGCCTTGGTCAGCCAGGTCGCGCCGCGCGAGACGGCCACCCGGTAGCTGCCCGACAGCCCGGCCCGGCTGCCGCCCTTGATGTACCGGGAGGCGACGACCAGTTGGGCGTTGGCCCGCTCACCGGTCGCCACCAGCTCCGGTACCAGGGACGGCGGATGCTGGCAGTCGCCGTCCATGACGACGACCCAGTCCGACGAGGCGGCCTTGATGCCCTCGACGACGGCGCCGCCGAGCCCGCCGACCGCTTCCTCCCGGTGCAGGACGGTGACCGGGAAGGGGCAGTCCTGGGCCGCCTCCCGGATGACGTCGGGGGTGTCGTCGGTGGAGTCGTCCACGAAGACGACCTCACAGGGCAGCCGGGCGGGCACCGCTTCGGTGATCTGGTGCAGCAACTGCCGTATGTTCGCGGACTCGTTGAAGGTGGGTACGACGATGGTGACGGCACCGGGCTCCGGCACCCCCACCGGGTCGAGCGCCGGGTCGCCGAGCTCGCCGGGGGACAGGGACTCCTGGCTCATCGGGTGCCTCCGGCGGTCTCGACCTGACGGATCTCGATACGGTCCTCACCGGTGCCGAACACGGCGACCGGCTTCGAGTGCTCAATGGCCTGTCTGACGTTCGGCAGGTCCTTGGCGTCGCGCCGTACCGTCGGGGAGGCGACCACGTAGTCGATGTCCCGCCAGCCGTTCGGCAGCGTCTTCGTCACCGCCGGGTCGAGGTCGGCCTTGTAGAACCAGATGACGCCGAGGCCGGGCCGGTACCCGGCGTGCACCAGGTCCAGCCACATCGCGTCGTCGACCAGGACCCGGGTGTCCGCCGGGTCCGCCACCTCGGTGGCCATCCACGTCGAGGCCGCCTCGTACGGGGCGTTGGCCTCGGTGGTCACGGCGGTGCGGGCGCCGTCGTACCAGCGCGGTACGACGTGGACGCAGGCGGCGAGGGCCAGGACGCCGGCGAGGGCGTACCGGGCGTGGGTCAGCGCCCGCGGCTCGGCCGCCGAGCGCCGTCGGCGCAGCACCGCGTGGGCGACGCTGGCGGTCCCTCCGGCGAGCACGAGGGCGAGGAAGGGCAGCGCCTGGATGATGTACATGGCGGGCAGATAGCCGTCCGGGCGCAGGGCCAGCGCGGCGAGGATCGCGACCGTGAGGGCCGGTCCGGCCAGCGCGCGGGCGGTGACCGACCAGCGCCAGGTGGCGAGCAGCAGCAGCGCCCCCGCGAGCCCGCCGAGGGGCAGGATCCGGTCGTAGTACAGCCAGGACTGGAGCACGCCCCAGGAGCCGGAGCCCTCGTCGAGGATGAAGCCGGAACCCGGCCGGGTCATCTGGTAGGCGACGCCGTCCCACAGCGAGACGTGTCCGCTGCCCGGGAACAACTCGCCCTTGAGCAGGGCGAACAGCGGGTAGGAGAAGCCGATCAGCGCGCAGGCGGTGACGGCGCCGGTCAGGGCGAACTTGCGGGTGTCCTTGTGGCTGTGCCGCCAGGCGGTGATGAACAGGGCGGGCAGGACGACGAGCATCGTCTCCTTGGTGAGCACCGCGGTGGCTGCGGCCATGCCCGCTCCGAAGTGGTGCCAGAGGTGGCGGCTCGGCGAGGCGGCGAGGGTGAACGCGAGCAGCGTCCACATCACCGCCAGGTTGTCGAGGAAGATCTCGCGCTGGAGGACCACCGACAGCGGGGAGAGGCCGAAGATCGCCATACCGAGTCCGGCCGCCCAGCGGGGCAGCGCGAGGCGGCGGCCGAGGACGTAGACGAGGACCGCGCTGATGGCGCTGATCAGCAGCATCACGGCGCGCATGGTGCCGACGGTCATCGACTCGGGGCTGATCATCGCCGGTATCCAGGTCAGGACGGCGAGCTGGATCCAGCCGAGCGGTGGATGGTCGTACCAGTACGTGTAGTGGGCGAGGCCCTTGCCCTCCTGGACGGCCCAGGCCTGGGCGAGGTAGGTGCCCTCGTCGTCGCTGAGGGTCGGGTAGTCGGCGATGTTCCAGCCCTGGACGAGTAGGATCACCACCAGAAGGACTCCGCACAGGAGCAGGTCGGAGCGGGAGGACCGCAGCCGGCTCGGCGGCTGGGCCCGGCCGGTCGGATTGGTTTTGGGCACGGGTCGGCGTGGCGCGGTGACGTCGGGGCCGGTCACCGCGGGAAGGGTGGAGGTCACGCGGGAACGTCCTCTCGGGTCATGTCGGAGGCGTCACGGGTCACGGCGGCGGAGGCGTCCTGGGCGTCGAGGTGCGCGCCGACATGTGTGGTCAGCTCCCAGTCGTTGCGCCCGCGCTGCTCGCGCCATACGGCACGGACGGCGGCGCCGGCGAGGAGCACCTGGTACAGGGGGCCGCCCACGATGAGCTTGAGATAGTGGACGAACCGGACGCGCAGCCCGTACTGCTTGCCGAAGTCGTGCAGTCCGACCACCTCGAAGACGAAGGTGACCAGCGCGGTGACGGCCGGCAGGAAGGTGATGAAGGCAACGGAGACGGGCACGTCGAGGAAGACCGCGATCCCCACGTTCAGCGGGATGATCAGGCCGGTGAACGCCTGAAGGAAGGGAGTCATCAGGGTGTAGCGGGCCAGCATCCGCTGCCCGAACGTGGGCAGTTGCTTCCAGTCCTTCTTCCGGTACACCTGGAGGAAGCCCTGGTTCCAGCGGGTGCGCTGCTTGAGCAGCGACATCAGCGAACCGGGGGTCTCCTCGCGGGTCACCATGTCGGAGTCGTAGGCGACGACGACCCTCTTGCCGACGCTGGAGAGCCGGACGCCCAGGTCGCAGTCCTCGGCGAGGCAGTCGGGGTCCCAGCCGTTCGCCTCGCGCAGCACGTCGGTGCGGACGAAGACCGTGTTGCCGCCGAGCGGGATGAACCCCTTCTGGGCGTGCAGATGGAGCCGGGAGCGGAACCAGAAGAAGTACTCCAGGCAGTTGCGCAGGCTGTACCAGCTGGAATGGAAGTTGATCAGCTGCACCCCGCCCTGGACCACGTCGGCGCCGGTGGAGCGGAAGGCGTGGTCGACATGGGCGAGGAGCTCCGGGTGGACCTGGTCCTCGGCGTCGAAGACCCCGACGACGTCGCCGCGGCAGTGCGGCAGCGCCGTGTTCATGGCCTTCGGCTTGTTCTTCTTCTCATGGGTGTCGACGACCACCCGGACCCGTGGGTCCCGGCCGGCCGCGGCCTGGGCGACCGCGGTGGTCTCGGGATCGTCGTGGCCGACGATCACGATGATCTCGAAGTCGGTGTGGCTGGACTCCAGCAGCCGCTGGATGGTGTGGTCCAGCACCGCCTGTTCGTGACGGGCCGGCAGCAGGAGCGAGAACGACCGATGCTCGCCGCCGTCCGGGCTGCTGAACCTCGTCGAGGCCAGCACCTCCGGCGTACGCCAGGCGTGCATCTGCCACCACAGAGTGAACGCGGCCATCCAGAACAGGGCAAGCGAAACGACAGAAATAAAGACAGACGTGAGCAAACAGATCCCCCCAGATCCAAAAACCCCCACAACGTGACGGTGCGTCGCTTACCTGACGCCCGATCCGTCACGCCGCTGTGGAGAGATTAGGGGGGAATCGTGAAGCGTGTGGGCGCTTCCGATAAAGAGCCTGTGGGGGAACAGTGCGATGATGTCCGGAAGTTGACCGGAACCGTGCCATCATTCGACCGAATAAGTGCGCAACCGGGCACACCAACTGCCCTGGTGCGTCTCCTCGTTCAGCTGCCCAGGGCCGTACGCAAACGGTCGGGATCGGTCGTCGGCGCGTCGCATGTGAAATTACGGCACACATAGGCGGCTGGTTCACCGCCGACGAGGGGACGGTCGGCGAGCAACGGGAACTCGTCGCTCTCCGGAGTCCCGACGGCGATCACCGCGCCCGGCGCGGTGCCCAGAAGTGCCGTACGGTGCAGGGCGGTTGTCGCCGGATCGTCGAGCGCCGGGCCGACCACCGCGATCTCCCGCGGGCCGTCCAGCGCCGCCTCGGCGACCGCCAGCCCCCACCCGATGAACCGCGGCACCCGCGGTCCGAGCGCCTTCACCACACCCAACGCCCGCTCGGCCGCGGTGCGATGCCGCTCCGAACCGGTGTGCGCGGCATAGCTCAGCAGCGCGCCCGCGGCGGCCGTCCAGCCGGACGGGGCCGCGTTGTCGGTCGGGTCCTGCGGACGCCGGATCAGCCGCTCCGCGTCCGACGCCGTGTCGTACAGCGCACCCGACGCCTCGTCGGTGAAACGTTCCAGGATGTGGTCGACCAGCAGCCCGGCGAACTTGAGCCACGCCCCGTCGCCGGTCACCGACGCGAGCGCCAGGAAGCCCTCGGCGACGTCCGCGTAGTCCTCGAGCACCCCCGCGTTGGCGCCGACGTGCCCGTCCTTGCTGGTACGGGCGATACGGGCCTTCTCGTCGAAGTGCAGCCGGACCAGCAGGTCCCCGGCCGCGACGGCCGCCTCCGTCAGATCCGGCCGGCCGAAGTACGCCCCGGTCTCGGCGAGCGCGGCGATCGCCAGCCCGTTCCAGGCGGCGACCACCTTGTCGTCCCGGCCGGGGGCGGGCCGTGACGCCCGCGCCGCGAGCAGCCGCTCCCGGATGCCGTCGATCCGTTCGGCGTCGAACACCTCGTCCCGCTGGGGCAGTTGCAGCACCGAGGCGCCCTCCTCGAAGGTGCCCTCCTCGGTCACCCCGAAGTACCGCGCGGCGAGTTCGGCATCGTCCTCCCCGAGTACCTCGCGCAGTTGGGCGGGCGTCCACACGTAGTACGCGCCCTCGACATGCCGTCCCGTGCCATCGTCGCTGTCGGCGTCCAGCGCGGACGCGAACCCGCCCTCCGGCGTGCGCAGTTCGCGGACCATGAAGTCGGCGGTCTCCAGCGCCACCCGGCGCGCCGGCTCCGAGCCGGTGGCCCGCCACAGGTGCGCGTACACGCGGCACAGCAGCGCGTTGTCGTACAGCATCTTCTCGAAGTGCGGCACCACCCAGTCCCGGTCCACGGAGTACCGCGCGAAACCGCCGCCGAGCTGGTCGTAGATCCCGCCGCGCGCCATCCGCTCGCAGGTGTCCGCCGCCATCTGCAGCGCGCCCTCGGCGCCGGTGCGGGCGTGGTGCCGCAGCAGGAACTCGATCACCATGGACGGCGGGAACTTCGGCGCCCCGCCGAACCCGCCCCGCTGCGGGTCGTACTCACGCGTCAGCCCCAGCAGCGCCTGCGCGAGCTCCTGCTCACCGGGGACCCGGTCGTCGCCGTAGGAGAGCTCCCGCTCGGCCAGGTCCCGGGCGATCTTCCCGGCCACGTCGGTCACCTCGTCGCGCCGCTCCGTCCAGGCCTGGTGCACCCCCTGGAGCAGCTGTCGGAAGGACGGCATGCCGTGGCGGGGCTCGGGCGGGAAGTAGGTGCCGAAATAGAACGGCTCCCCGTCCGGCGTCATGAACACGGACATGGGCCACCCGCCCTGCCCGGTCGCCGCCTGCACGGCCTCCATGTACACGGCATCGACGTCGGGCCGCTCCTCACGATCGACCTTGACGTTCACGAAGTGCTCGTTCAGGTAGTCGGCGGTGGCCTGGTCCTCGAATGACTCGTGCGCCATGACGTGACACCAGTGGCACGCGCTGTAACCGACGCTCAGGAAGACCGGGACATCACGCCGCCGGGCCTCCTCGAAGGCGCCCTGCTCCCAGGGCCACCAGTCGACGGGGTTGTCCGCGTGCTGGAGGAGGTAGGGGGACGTGGCCTGCGCGAGTCGGTTCGGCATACCCCCATCCTTACGCATCCATGGCCGGGATCGACCTCATGAAACTGTCATGCCCGCGCCGTGCTCGACGGTGTGGCGGCGTGCAACGGTGATCGCCGCCCCCTCGCGCCCACGCCCCGTCCGAAGGACACTCGTAGGCAACGGACTTGCAGCCGGAGGGGGACGTGGCATGAGGGACGGTCACCGGGCTGATGCCGAGCGGTTGCTGGCGCGGGCCGTGGAGGAGGATGTGCGCCGGTCGGGCGGGCGCACGGACGGCACGACGCTGCTGACGCGGGCGCGCGGCGCGCTGGACGCGATGGCCGAGACGGCGGCCGAGGAGTACGAGGCGTACACCCGCGCCCTGGACGAGGCGGCGGACGGACAGCTCACCTTCCGCCAGCGCTACGCGCGCGAGGGCGCCGGGACGCCGCTGCTGGTGGCCGGGGTGGCGGGGCTGGCGGCCGTCGCCGCCGACATGGCGCTCGGGACGGGCACCGGGACGGCACTGGGCGCGGGCGTGGCCGTCGGTGTCGCCGGCGCGGCGGCCACCGTGGTGAAGGTGGCCGGGGCCCATCTGCCCGCCGCCCATCACCGGGCCGGGGCGGTGAGCCAGCCGGGCGGGCCGGAGCAGCTGAGGCTGCAGTGGCTGACGGCGCTGGAGGTGCGCGGCATCCGCCCGTTCCTGGACCAGCAGCGGGTGCTCGCCGCGTCCACCGGGCCGGCGAAGGGGGGACCGCGGCTGCGCGGCAGCGACAAGAGCGCGGCGGCCCGCGGGCGCAGTGTGCTGGAGCAGTCCTTCGGGCAGCTGCCCGAGCCGCACGGTCCCTTCGCGGGCCGGCGGCAGGAGCTGGGCCGGATCCGGCAGTGGGTGCAGGCCGCCCGCGCCAGTACGGAGACCCGGCCGACGGTGGTGGTGCTGCACGGGGCGTCCGGCAGCGGCCGTACGACCCTCGCGGTGCGCGCCGCGCATGAGCTCAGGGACTACTTCCGCGGGGCCTGTGTCGTCGACCTGCGCGGTGACAGCCCCGGTGAGCCCCCGCTGTCCACCCGGGACGCGCTGCTGCATCTGCTGAACCGGCTGGGGGCGCCGCGCGAGCAGCTGCTGTTCCGCGAGCGGTCGTCCCCCGACCAGCAGGTCAAGCGGCTCAGCGAGCTGTACCACCAGCATCTGACCGGGCTGCCGGTCACCGTGGTCCTCGACGACGCCTCCGATCCGCAGCAGGTCCGCACCCTGATTCCGGAGCGGTCCGACAGCCTGGTGCTGGTCACCTCCCGCTCACCCCTCGGGCTGCCCGACGATCTGCCGGCCCGGGTGTACCGGCTGCCGGTGGAGCCGCTGGACGCGGCCGGCGCGGAGGAACTGCTCGCGGCCGCCGCGCAGGACTCCTCGGGGCCGTACGACGCCGAGTCCGCCGAGCGGGTGCGGGAGCTGTGCGGAGGCCTGCCGCTGGCGCTGCGGGCCGTCGGCGCCGCCCTGGGTCCGCGCTCGCCGCTCGCACTCGCCACCGACCTCGGCGCCTACGGGCCCGTCGAGCCGGTCGAGCGGGCCCTGTGGCTGCGCTACACCGACCAGCCGGAGATCCTGCGCCGGCTGCTGCGCCGGCTCGCGCTGGCCGGCCGGGCCTCGCTGGGCGCGGCGGCCGCGGCGGCGCTCCTGGCCACCGACGAGACGGAGGCGACCCGGCACCTGGTCGCGCTGAACCGCGCCGGGCTGATCGACCGCGTACGCCACAGCCGTTACCGGCTGCACGACCTCGTCCGCGCGTTCGCGCTGGCGCGACTCCTCGACGAGGAGGACCCCGACGAGCGCTCGGCGGCGCAGGAACGGCTGATCGTGAACTACGCCGAGCTGGCCGACTCGGTGCTCCGGCTGGTCGACGGCAATATGTCGACGCGCTCGGACCGCTTCAGCCCGTACGGCTTCACCTCGCTGGACGAGGCGCTGCGCTGGCTGGACGACGAGTCGAGCTTCATCACGGCGGCGCTGCGGCATGCGGAGGGCGTGGACCGGGGGGCGGTGCAGAATCTGCTCGGCGCGCTGTGCGACTACTGCCTGCTGCGCGGCGACCTCTACCGGCTGGGCGAGATCAGCGAGCTGGCGCAGGCCGTGGACGAGGGGCTGCTGGTGCGCTCGGTGCAGTGGCGCACGGGTATCGCGGCGCGGCAGCTGGGCGAGCTGGACAAGGCGCGCACCACGCTGACGTCGGTGGTGGACCTGTACCGGGAGGCACACCACAACGCGGGCGCGGCACGGGCGCTGACCTCGCTCGGGATCACGCTGCACCACCAGGGCAATCTGACGGAGGCGTCGGCCAGGCTGCGGGAGGCCCTGGATCTGCAGGCCGCGCCCGAGCTGGCCACGGACCGCGCCTGGACGATGCACGCGCTGGCGGCGGTCGAGCGGGACCGCGCCCGGCCGGCCGAGGCGCTGGACCTGCTCACCGAGTCCCTGGTACTCCACCGCGCGGGCGAGTCCGTGCACGGGCAGGCGTGGGCGCACTTCCAGCTGGGACAGCTGAACCTGCGCATGGGCGACGTGCCGCGCGCGGAGAGCGAGCTGCGTACCGCCCTGGACCTGTACGGCCGTACCCGCGACGCCCGCGGTGAGGCATGGGCGCTGACGGAGCTGGCGCGGGCCCGGCTGGTCGACGGTGACGCATCCCCTGCGGTGGAGGAGCTGCGCCGGGCCGCCGCCCGGCACCGGGACAACGAGGACGCGCGGGGCGAGGCGTGGACGCTGTACTACCTGGGCCAGGCCCTGGAGGAGACCGGCAACCTGGACCGCGCGGTGCGCGAGCTGGAACGCGCCCGCACGATGTTCTCCCGGATGCGGGACGTCTACGGCCTGGCCTGCGCCCGGCACCACTCGGCGCGGGTGACCCGGGACCAGCGCGCGGCCCGGACGGGGTCGCTGCGCAACTCCGGATTCGCCCGGCAGCTCCTGGTGGACGCGCGCGCCGACTTCCAGCGGATCGGGGTGGCGCACGGCGAGGCGTGGACCTGCCTGGAACTGGCGGTTGTCGACGCGGGCAACGCGCGGACGCCGCAGGCCCTCGCCCTGTGCGACGAGGCGGGGTCCCTGTTCGCGTCCTACGGCGACCGGCGCGGTGAGGACTGGGCGCGCTTCCTGCGCTGCACGCTGCTGCCGTACGCGGCACCGGGCGGTACGGAGGTCGGTACGGCGGTGGCCCAGGAGGAACTGTCCCAGCTGGCCCGCGCCACCCACACCGCCCGCGACGCCAAACTCACCGACTGCGTGGAGGCCTACCAGCTCCTCCTGGAACGCGGCGTCACCCTGGAATCCGGCTGGCAGGCCTGGCACCTCGGCCTGGTCCCCAGCCGCCACGCCCGAGAAATCATGGGCGTCCCAGTGCCGCAGTAGCTGCAGGCAGTCGTGCCGCTGGGGCGGCACGGGTGGGCGCAGGCGGCACCCCGTATACGCCGGGGTGCGGGCAGTCGTGCCGCCCCAGCTGCGGGCAGTCGTGCCGCTGGGGCGGCACGGGTGGGCGCAGGCGGCACCCCGTATACGCCGGGCTGCGGGCAGTCGTGCCTCCCCAGCTGCGGGCAGTCGTGCCGCTGGGGCGGCACGGGTGGGCGCAGGCGGCACCCCGTATACGCCGGGCTGCGCACCACCCCCGGCCCACACAGTCACGGGGTCACTGCTCAGGCGTGCTTCTCAGCACCCGTACCCGCACCCCTCGCCTCAGGCTCCTCCGCCTCCACAAAGTCCACCCGCCCCATATGCCGGTTCATGGACTTCATCAGCCCCCACACCGCCAGAGCCATCACCGCGAACACGATGAACCCGAGAACCCCCGGGGTCACCTTGTCCTCGTCCAGCTCCTTTGCCAACGGCACCAAATGCGTCACTGCCAGGCTCGCGCTCACGCTCATGTCAGCCATTGTCCCGGATCCCCGCGAAGAGGTCGTCCTCGGGGAGGGAGGTATCGACGAGCGACTTCGCCAGCTCGTACTCCTCCGTCGGCCAGACCTCCTTCTGCAGCTCCATCGGCACCCGGAACCACCCCCCGTCCGGGTCGATCTGCGTGGCGTGCGCGATCAGCGCCTTGTCACGGGTCTCGAAGAAGTCGGCGCACGGCACATGCGTGGTGAGCGTGCGCTCCTTGCGCTCGAACTCGCTCCAGCGCTTCAGCCAGTCCCCGTACGGCGACTCCAGCCCGCGGTCCAGCATGGCCTGGTGCAGCGCCTCGGTGCGGGGACGGTTGAAGCCCTGGTTGTAGTACACCTTCATCGGCTGGTAGGCCGGGCCGAACTCGTCCTCGGGGTACTTCGCGGTGTCCGCCGCACCCTCGAACGCCACCATCGTGATCTTGTGGGTCATGATGTGGTCGGGGTGCGGGTATCCCCCGTTCTCGTCGTACGTGGTGATCACCTGGGGGCGGAACGCACGGATCCTGCGCACCAGCTCGCCGGCCGCCTTGTCGACGTCCTCCAGGGCGAAGCAGCCCTCCGGGAGCGGCGGCAGCGGGTCGCCCTCGGGCAGGCCGGAGTCGACGAAGCCGAGCCACTCCTGCTTCACGCCGAGGATCTCGCGGGCCTCGTCCATCTCCTTCTTGCGCACCTCGTGGATGTGCTCCTCGATGTACGGGTCGCCCTGCAGTTTCGGGTTGAGGATGGAGCCGCGCTCCCCACCCGTGCAGGTCACCACGAGCACGTCCACCCCCTCGGACACGTACTTCGCCATGGTGGCCGCGCCCTTGCTCGACTCGTCGTCGGGGTGGGCGTGCACGGCCATCAGTCGCAGCTGGTCAGTCAAGACTCAATCCTCAAGTCGTCAGGCGCCCTGTGTGCGGCGGCGCAGTCGCAGGCTTCTATAGTGACCGAATCGGGGGACGAAAAATTCCGGAGTTACGCTCCGGGACTGTCACGGGGACGCCGGTCCCTTCCTGCCGAGGAGACGATCATGAGTACGTCGAGCACGCGGCTGCCCGAGGGCCGCTACGGCCGCTCCTCGGACCAGCGTGCCGACCGCACCCTCAAGGTCGTCGGCGCCGTGCTGTCGGTGCTGATGCTCGGGCTGATCGGCTGGTTCGGCTACCACTACGTCGCCGAGAACGAGATCAGCGGCGAGGTGATCGGCTTCGAGGTCTCCGACGACGACGCCGTGAAGGTGCAGCTGGAGGTGCACAAGGACGCGGGCGTCGACGGCTACTGCACGGTCCGCTCCCAGGCCGAGAACGGCGCCGAGGTGGGCCGCGCCGACTTCCGCTTCGACAAGGACGCCACGCGCGTCGACGACGTCGTCACGCTGCGCACGACCTCCCGGGCCACCTCGGCCGAGCTCGTCGGCTGCCACGCGGAGTGACGTGGCGGGAATACCTGGCCGGTGACCTGCGCTGACAGAAGTCTGGGGGCTTATGTCCTCCCCTTGCGGGCACTCAATTGTTAGGCTCGTGGTTTCGCCCATCCACGGAGGACCATCCTTCTTGGTAGGGCGTTGCTTTGTATTTCCCAGTACCTACGAGGAGCACCTGTGACCCAGACCAGCGAGAACGTCACCTGGCTGACCCAGGAGGCGTACAACAAGCTCAAGGACGAGCTTGAGTACCTTACTGGTCCCGCGCGCACGGAGATCGCCGCCAAGATCGCCGCCGCGCGTGAGGAGGGCGACCTGCGGGAGAACGGCGGGTACCACGCGGCCAAGGAGGAGCAGGGCAAGCAGGAGCTCCGGGTGCGCCAGCTGACCCAGCTCCTCGAGAACGCCAAGGTCGGCGAGGCCCCGGCGGCCGACGGCGCCGTGGCACCCGGCATGGTCGTCACCATCGCCTTCGACGGCGACGAGGACGACACCCTGACCTTCCTGCTCGCCTCGCGCGAGTACGCGAGCGCGGACGTGGAGACCTACTCCCCGCAGTCCCCGCTCGGCTCCGGCGTGATGGGCCACAAGGTCGGCGAGGACGCCGAGTACGAGCTGCCCAACGGCAAGACGGCCTCGGTGAAGATCCTCAAGGCCGAGCCGTACCGCGGCTGACCCGCCCCGCGATGTCCCGACGGACCCCCGGCGCCCCTTGGGGCACCGGGGGTCTCGTCATGCCGCGGCGGAGCGGTACTTGCGGACCGCGAGGGTGCGGAAGAGCGCGATGATCAGGACCGAGTAGATCAGCGAGGCCCACACGGGGTGCTGCATGGGCCAGGCGTCCGAGGTCGAGACCCCCGGGTTGCCGAAGAGCTCCCGGCAGGCCTGGACGGTGGCGCTGAACGGGTTCCAGTCGGCGATGTGGCGCAGCCAGGGCGTCATGTTGCTGGAGTCCACGAACGCGTTCGACACGAAGGTGACCGGGAAGAGCCAGACCAGTCCGCCGGAGGTCGCCGCCTCCGGGGTGCGGACCGACAGGCCGATGACCGCGCCGATCCAGGTGAATGCGTACCCGGTCAGCAGCAGGAGCCCGAACGCGCCGAGCACCTCGCCGATGCTGGTGTGGGTGCGCCAGCCGACCAGCAGGGCGACCACGGCGAGCACGAGCAGGGTGAGCGCCGTCTGCACCAGGTCGGCGAGGGTGCGGCCGGTGAGGACCGCGCCGCGTGCCATGGGCAGGGAGCGGAAGCGGTCGATCAGCCCCTTGTGCATGTCCTCGGCGATGCCCGCGCCGGCTCCGGCGGTGGCGAAGGTGACGGTCTGGGCGAAGATGCCCGCCATCAGGAACTCGCGGTAGACCTCCGGGCTGGTGCTGCCGCCGATGTCCATGGAGCCGCCGAACACATACGAGAACAGCACCACGAACATGATCGGCTGGATGAGCCCGAAGATGACGACTTCGGGGATCCGGGCCATACGGATCAGATTGCGTTTGGCGACGACCAGGGAGTCCCGGATCGACTGGCCGATCGGGTTGCCGGGCGCGGTGACCCGCACGGCGTCGGTGACGGCACTCATTTCGCGGCCTCCTTGGCGGGGCGGTGTCCCTTGCTGTGACCGTCGGCTTCCGGTGGGCCGTCGTCGTGCTCGTCCTTGGCTTCCGCGACATGTCCGGTGAGGGAGAGGAAGACGTCGTCGAGGGTGGGGCGGCGCAGGCCGATGTCGTCGATCTCGATGCCCTCGGCGTCGAGTTCGCGGATGATCTCGGCGAGGAGCTTGGCTCCGCCCGAGACCGGGGTGGTGATCTTGCGCATGTGTTCCTCGACCGTGGTGTCGCCCTGGCCGAGACCCCGGAGGCTGTACTTGTCGAGGAGGGCGGAGGCGGCCCGGATGTGCTCGCGGTCGTGCACCACGACCTCGACGCGCTCCCCGCCGGTACGGGCCTTGAGCTGGTCGGAGGTGCCCTGGGCGATGACCCGTCCGTGGTCGACGACCGCGATGTCGTGCGCCAGGTGGTCGGCCTCCTCCAGGTACTGCGTGGTGAGCAGCAGCGTCGTACCGCCGGAGACGAGCTGTTTGATCACCTCCCACAGCTGCTGGCGGTTGCGCGGGTCGAGGCCGGTCGTCGGCTCGTCCATGAACATCACCGGCGGCGAGACGACCAGCGCGGCCGCGAGGTCCAGCCGGCGGCGCATACCTCCGGAGTAGGTCTTCGCGGTGCGGTCGGCGGCGTCCGCCAGGTTGAACTGCTCCAGCAGCTCGTCCGCGCGGGACTTCGCCGCCTTGGCCCTCATCTGATAGAGCTGTCCGACCATCTGCAGGTTCTCGCGGCCGGTCAGATACTCGTCGACGGCCGCGAACTGGCCGGACAGGCCGATGGAGCGGCGCACGGCGTCGGGCTGCTTGAGCACGTCCAGGCCGGCGACGACGGCCCTGCCGCTGTCGGGCCGCAGCAGCGTGGTGAGACAGCGGACGGTGGTGGTCTTACCCGCGCCGTTCGGCCCGAGCAGGCCCAGGACGGTGCCCTCGGGGACCTCGAGGTCGACGCCGTCCAGTGCCCTTACGTCTCCGAAGGTCTTCACCAGACCTTCGGCATAGATGGCGCCTGGCATATGAAATCTCCACGTCTTCGATTTTTCGGAAAGCCTAGGTTTGCGCGCTGCGATGCGCTCATGTTTTTTCGCCCGGCACGACAGCGGCACGTACGGCGGCCAGGCAGTGACGAGAGACACACTCTAACGCGATGTATCGCGTCTCTCAATGCATTTACCTGAAGGAGTGACACCGCCCCCGGCGTCAGTCCATGACCGTGTAACCCGCCTCGCGCAGAGCCCGTTCGACCTCGGCGCAGTGCGCCGGGCCCTTGGTCTCCAGGTGCAGCTCGACCTCCGCCTCCGTGAGCCCGAGCCGTGGATCGGTCCGTACGTGACTCACATCGAGGACGTTAGCGTCGACCACTGACAACGCCCCGAGAAGCGAGGCGAGGGCCCCCGGCCGGTCCGTCAGCCGCAGCCGAACGGCCAGGTAGCGGCCCTGCGCCGCCATGCCGTGCCGCAGCACCCGCTCCATCAGCACCGGGTCCACATTGCCGCCGGACAGCACCGCGACGACCGGACCCTCGAAGACACCGGGACGGCTCAGCAGCGCCGCCACCGGGCTCGCCCCGGCCGGCTCGACGACCAGCTTGGCCCGCTCCAGACAGAGCAGCAGCGCGGCCGACAACTCGTCCTCCGTGACCGTGCACACCTCGTCCACGAGCTCGCCGACGATCCCGAACGGCACGTCACCGGGCCGCCCCACCTTGATCCCGTCGGCCATCGTCGCCTGGTTGCGCACCGACACCGGACGGCCGGCCTCCAGCGACGGCGGATACGCCGCCGCGCCGGCCGCCTGCACACCCACGATCCGCACATCGGGCCGCAGCGCCTTCACCGCGACCGCGATCCCGGCGGCCAGCCCGCCCCCGCCGACCCCCACGACGATCGTGCGCACCTCGGGGCACTGCTCCAGGATCTCCAGGCCCACCGTGCCCTGGCCCGCGATGATGTCCGGGTGATCGAAGGGGTGGATGAACACCGCGCCCGTCTCGTGCGCGTACTCCATCGCCGCGGCCAGCGTCTCGTCGACCACCTGACCGTGCAGGCGCACCTCGGCGCCGTACTCCCGCGTGGCGCTGACCTTCGGCAGCGGGGCGCCCTCCGGCATGAACACGGTGGAACGCACCCCGAGCAGCGACGACGCCAGCGCCACGCCCTGCGCGTGGTTGCCGGCGCTCGCCGCGACGACACCGGCGGCCCGCTCCTCCGGCAGCAGCCCGGCGATCCGGACGTAGGCGCCACGCAGCTTGAACGACCCGGTCCGCTGGAGGTTCTCGCACTTCAGGTGCACCGGAGTGCCCACCCGCTGGGACAGATGCCGGCTGCTCTCCATCGCGGTGGTCCGGGCCACGCCGGAGAGCATCTTCTGGGCGCCGCGCACATCATCGAGGGTGACGGCCCGCAGGGAGCCGGCCGTGCTGTAGCTCATGACTCCAGCATCGCAGTTCACGGACGGCCACGACCGGTGTGACCAACCCGCGGACTCGGCTTTGCGCAGCGCCGGTACGGCCCGCCCCCCAGCCGCGTAACCTGTCCCCCAATGAGCAGCCCTCCACGAAGTGAGCCTCCGGCCATGCCCACAACACCTGAAATGTCGATGGACATGACGACGGACCTGACCACCGTCGGCGACACCGGTCTTCTCGACACGCTGCAGCACGAGGTGGCGTTGTTCGCCCGCCGTGCCGAACAGACCCGGCTCGGCGGGGTCGGCCAGGTGCGCAACTCGATGGACCGCGCCGCATACCTGCTGCTCAACCGCCTCGACAAGGAAGGTCCGATGGGCGTCAAGGCGCTCGCCGCGAGCATGGGGATCGACTCCTCCACGGTCACCCGTCAGGTGGCACCGCTCGTGGACACCGGCCTGGTCAAGCGGACCTCGCACCCCGAGGACGGCCGGGCGGTCGTGCTCCAGCTGTCCCCGCGCGGGCAGTCGCGGCTGGAGGAAGTGCGCACCTCGCGGCGTCAGTTGATGGCCGAGCTGACCCACGACTGGGCGCCGGAGGAGCGCGAGGCGTTCTGCGCGCTCCTGACGCGCTTCAACGGTGCGTTGTCTTCTCGGATGTCCGTTCAGGACCGGACGGGCTGAAAATCCAGCCCCTCCGGCGCTTGAGGAGCGGGGGTCCGGGGGCGGAGCCCCCGGAGGACGGGAACGGGAAGGGGCGGCGGGGGCGAAACAAAGCTGGAACCGTCATGCGCACGCACGGCTCTTGACCACGGGGTGCCTCCTGGCCTGATATGAGGGGTGGGGACCCAGAGGGGAGGGCGCGGCTGCATGGCACGGCAGGTGTCCGAGAACGCCTCCCGCACCCGCGAGTTCGAAGCGTACGTCGCCGGCGCGGGCGGACGGCTGCTGCACACCGCCACCCTGCTCACCGCGGAGCCACGGGACGCCAACCCGCGCGCGCGGCGCCTGCTCACCCTGGCGCTGGCTCATACGTACGCGTGCTGGGACCGGCTGCACGGCGAGGACCCCTACGACCACACCCGCCGGTACCTGGCGACCCGGTTCGCGAACAGCGCGTGGCACGAACTCGGCGGACTGCTCCGCTCCCGCCCCCACCCCGGCAGCCCGCTGGCCGCGCTCCCCCCGCAGGAACGCCTGGTCCTGGTGCTGCGGCTGCGCGAAGGCGTCGCCGAGGAACAGACGGCGGCGCTGCTCGGACTGCCCGCGGAGCGCGTGCGGGCGATCTTCAACCGCGCGATGGCGAACGTGCTGCGCCCGCCCAGGAGCCCGTCGCCCACGGTGGCGGGCGTCAAGGCGGTGCCGTCATGAGACGGGAGCCGGCATGGCAGGGATGAAACGCGAAGCGACCGTACGGCGGATGCTGGAGCAGTCACCGCCACCCGTCCCGCCCGACCTGCACCTGGACGCCACGCGGCGCGGCGCCCGCATCCTGCGGCGCAGGACGCTGGCGCGCCGCGCCATGTGGCTGCTGTTACTGGCGGCTGCCGTGGCGTTCACCGCGTGGGCGCTGACCGCCCGCCCGTGGGTGGAGCCACCGTCGGAGACGACTCCACCGCTCACGGGCTGGTGACCGGGGCCTACCGGCCGAGCGCCTGCTGGAGGTCTTCGAGCAGGTCGTCGACGTTCTCGATGCCCACGGACAGGCGCACCAGGTCGGCGGGGACCTCGAGCGCGGAACCGGCCACCGACGCGTGCGTCATCCGCCCCGGGTGCTCGATCAGGGACTCGACACCGCCCAGCGACTCGCCGAGCGTGAACACCTCGGCCCGGTTGCAGACCTCGACGGCCGCCTCCTCGCCGCCCTCCACGCGGAAGGAGACCATGCCGCCGAAGGCGCGCATCTGCTTGGCCGCGACCTCGTGCCCCGGGTGGTCCGGCAGCCCCGGGTACAGGACGCTCGTCACGCGCGGGTGACGGCTGAGCATGTCGGCGATCTTCGTGGCGTTCTCGCTGTGGCGGTCCATGCGCACCGAGAGCGTCTTGGTGCCGCGCAGCACCAGCCACGAGTCGAACGGGCCGGCGACCGCGCCCATCGCGTTCTGGTGGTAGGCGAGCTCCTCGCCCAGCTCCGCGTCAGCGGTGATCAGGGCGCCGCCGACGACGTCGGAATGGCCGCCCATGTACTTGGTCAGGGAGTGCACGACGATGTCCGCGCCGAGCGCCAGCGGCTGCTGGAGGTACGGCGTGGCGAAGGTGTTGTCGACGACGAGCCGGGCGCCCGCGTCCCGGGCGACCTGGGCCACGGCGGCGATGTCGGTGATGCCGAGCAGCGGGTTGGAGGGGGTCTCCACCCAGACGACCTTGGTCCTCGGGGTGATCGCGGCCCGTACGGCGGCGGGGTCGGAGGTGTCGGCGACCGACCACTCCACGCCCCAGCGGGCGACGACCTTGGCGAAGAGGCGGAACGTGCCGCCGTACGCGTCGTTCGGGATCACCACGTGGTCGCCCGGGCTGAGCAGCGTACGCAACAGGCAGTCCTCGGCCGCCAGTCCTGACGCGAACGCGAGACCGCGACGGCCGCCCTCCAGGGCGGCGAGGTTCTCCTCCAGCGCGGTCCTGGTCGGATTGGCGCTGCGGCTGTACTCGTAGCCCCCACGCAGGCCGCCCACACCGTCCTGCTTGTAGGTGGACACCTGATAGATCGGCGGGACGACCGCTCCCGTCAGGGGGTCGGCGGTATTGCCCGCGTGAATCGCGAGCGTCTCGAAGTGCTGACTGATGTGCCTGTCGCTCATGCGCCCGAGGGTAGTGCGCGGACGTCACGGACGGCGGCCACGGGGCGCCGGAGGGGCGGCGGGGTGCGCCGGACGGCGGGCGCGGTGGCGGCGGACGGGACAGCCGGGGGCCGCCGGACGGCGGGCGCGGGCGCCAGACGGCAGGCGCCGAGGGCACCGGACACGGCAGGCGCGAGGCACCAGACGGGCGGCCTCCGAGCGCCGGACGCGGGAGGCACCAGACGGGCGGGCGCGGGTGCCAGACGGCCAGGCGGGGGTGCCGGATGGGTGACTGGGGGCAGGCGCCGGACGGGTGGGGGTGCGGCGCCAGAACGCGGCTCCGGGGCGAATTCCCGGGAGTTTTCCACAGGGGTGGGTATCGGGTTGGCCAATTGTCGGCGTGGTCTGGTTCGCTTGTGACATGGAGATTCTCTGGGTCCTGATCGCGCTCGTCATGCTCGGCTTCGTGGTGTTGCCGTTCCTCCGGCGCCGGCGCGGCGCGGTGGGACTGGTTCCGCCCGGCCACCCGGACGCGGCGGACCCGGCGAACTACGGCTTCGCCCGCGAGGAGGAGCTGGACGTCCGCATGCCCGGCCCCGACCAGGACCTGCTGGACGTGCTGGACCTGGTGCAGCGCACCCAGGACTACCGCGCGGCGCAGCAGTTGCTGGCCGGCACCGACGCGGACGGCGAGCTGCGCTGGCAGCGCGTCCAGGCCTTCGCCGGCGCGGCCTCGCTGGAGCTGGCCCAGCGGCCCGGCGGGGTGAGCGAGGCGCCGGGCGGGCAGTGGCTGCGGGTCTGGCGGACCGAGGCGCCCAAGGACGCGGGCGGCGCCGCGGTGCACGCCGAGTTCCTGGTGCAGCAGGCGTGGCGCACCGCGACGCCCGGGACGGACGCGTTCCGGATCATCATGGAGGAGGCGAGGACGGCGTCCGGCGAGGCGGCGCTGCTGGCTCCGGGTGACCCGGTCCCGTACATCGTGGAGCTGTCCGTGGCCCGCGGACTCGGCTACTCCCAGCAGGACTTCGAGCAGCTCTGGCTGAAGATCCTCGACCGCGCCCCGGCCCACATGGGCGCGCATCTGGCCGCGCTGCAGTACTGGTGCGAGAAGTGGCACGGTTCGCGGCAGCTGGCGTACTCCTTCGCGGAGGCCGCCGCGGCGCGGGCGCCACAGGGGTCGCTCCTCGCCGCCATGCCGCTCTTCGCGGTCTTCGAGCACCTTCCCGAGGTGACCCTGGTCGCCGGCTTCTACCAGAGCGAGGTCGTCAGCAAGGCGATCCACGGCGCGCTGCACGCGGTGCACTCGGCCCGCCCCGACGACCCGATGCTGGCGCACGTGCGGCACATGCTGGTGTTCTTCCTGGTCCGCGCGGAGCGCTGGGCGGAGGCCATGAGCCAGCTGATACACATCGACGGCCACGTGGGCGCGCTGCCCTGGACGCTGTCCGCCGACCCCGCCGCCGAGTTCGCGGTCTACCGCGCCCTGGCGGTCGCCGGCTACGAGGCGAACGGCGGCAGCCCGGCCACCCTGCCGCACTGAGCCCGCGGCCCCGTGGCACGTACGACGGGACGGCCCGCCGGAAGCGGTGCTTCCGGCGGGCCGTCCCCGGGTTCCGGGACCGTCTACTTGCCGTAGTAGGCGTTGTGGACCGAGATCGTCGACTTGTTGCCCTTCTTGTCGGCGACCTTGGCGTGGAAGGAGACGGCCTTCCCCTTGGCGGGGTTCTTGAAGGTGATCTTCCCCTTCTTGACCGTGGTCTTCTTCCAGGTCTTGCCGTAGTCGTAGGACACGTACACCGACAGGGACTTCAGGTTCCTGCCCTTGGCCGCGCCCTCCACGGAGACCGGAACGGTGACCTTCTTGCCGGCCGGCACCTTGCTGTCCAGCCCCGTGGCCGCGAGGAAGCGGACCGTGGAGGCGGGCAGCTGCTTGAGGTCGGCCGTCTTCTTCGAACGGAACGTCCAGCTCGCGTCGATCCGTGTGGATGCGGCGGCGACCTTGGCGCTCCGTTTGACCGAGGTGGTCAGCCGGTACGAGGCGTCACCGGACGGAACCTTGAACTCCCCCTCGCCGAACAGCGGGTCGTCGTGGGAGCCGACCTTCTTGCCGTTGCGGTAGAGGCTGGTGGTGGCCGAGGTGTACGCCGAGAAACCGTGGTGGCCCTTGCCGTCGGCGAACAGCGGAACCGTCCCGGAGATGGTGTTGCCGTCCCGGAAGATGCCGGAGTCGGAGCCTAGGCTCGGGCCGAAGACGGCCGTGTTCACGGTCTCCTGGTACGTCCTGCCGGCCTTGAGGCTCTTCCCGGTGGCGATGAGGTACCCGGCGTCGGTGATGGGCCAGCCGTCCTCGTCGACACCGCTCTGCTGCTCGAAGTCGAGGTCCCACCGGACCCCGCCCCCCGCGGACAGGTGCAGGGTGCGGCTGCTGGGCAGGCTCTGCGCCTGGCCGAACACGGAGGCGCCGCTGCTCGCGGGCAGCGAGCCGTAGGCGCCCACGACGCCCTTCTTGCCGCTCGCCGCCGCACCCATGCCCACCTTCACCGTGGCGAAGTCGCCCGCCTTGTAGTGCCGGGTGTAACCGGTGGCGAGCTTCTTCACCTTGGCGCCGACGACGGTGTCGTACTGCTCCTTGCCGCCCTTGCTGAAGTGGGCGTCCCACTGCTGGTATAGCGAGCCGCCGAACTGCGGACCGAGGTGGGCGGAGCGGAAGTTGTCGTACGAGTCCAGCCACCAGCCGAAGGCCTGGCTGCTGTCCTTGGTCTCGACGGTGTACTCGGCCGAGGCGAGTTCCGGCCTGGCCTTGTTGTCCGCCACGGTGATGTTCACCGGCTTGGCCTTGCGGGCGTCCAGGGTGACCGTGGTGTTCCTGCCGACGTCCAGCTTCGGCTGGGCCAGCCAGTCGACGCCCTCGTACTTCTCCGGGTCGGCGCCGACGAAGATCCCGGTGTCCAGGGCGTAGCCGCCCTTGGGCACGCGGAGCGTGACAGTGCCGTCGGCGTCGTAGGGCTGGTGCCACTGGCCGGCGCCCAGACCGGAGAGGCCGGCCAGACCGGCGACGTAGTTGGTGGCCGGCTTGCCGGTGCGGTCGAGGAACTTCAGCTTCACGTCGTACGACTGGACCTCGCGCAGCACCGCGGCCGCCGTGCGCACGGTCTGCCCGCCGCCCGTCGCGACCACGTACGCCGAATACGCGCCGTCGACCGTGCCGCCGAGCCGGGTGTCGACGGTCAGGTCCACTGAGGCCTTGCCGCCCGCCGGGACCGTGACGGTGGTGGCGCCCAGCGTGAAGAAGCCGGCCGGGGCGGCCTTGCCCTTGGGGTTGGTGGCGGTCGACGTCAGCTTGAGCGTGACGTCCTTGGCACCGAGGTTGCGGTAGGTGATCTGCTCGGTGACCGGCTTGTCGTCGGTGTGCGGCCACTGCTGGACGCCGAAGCTCAGCGACACCGGCTCGGCGATCAGGGTCTGCTTGATGGCCTTGTCGACCTGGACCCGGCCCGAACCCTGTTCGAACGGCGTGTACGTGCCGCCCTTGGTGGACGCGGTGAGCGCGCCCTTCAGCTCCGCGGAGGACCACTGGGGGTGCTGCTGCTTCAGCAGCGCCGCGGCGCCCGCGACGTGCGGGGTGGCCATCGAGGTACCCGAGATGGTCATGTACCCGGCGGGCTTCTCGCCGACCTCCTTGGCGATGTCGTTGCCCTTCGCCGAGGCGGCCGTGATGTCGACGCCGGGAGCGGTGACGTCCGGCTTGACGGCGGCGTCGCCGACGCGGGGGCCGGTGGAGGAGAAGTCGGCGAGCCGGTCCTTGCCGTCGACGGCGCCGACGGTGAGGGCGGCGTCCGCGCTGCCGGGCGAACCGATCGACCGCGGGCCCCCGTTGCCGGCCGCGATGGCGAAGAGGATGCCCTTCTCGGCGGAGAGCTTGTTGACCGCCGCCTCCAGCGGATCCACCTCGGCCGTGTCCACGCCGCCGAGGCTCATGTTGACGACGTCGGCGCCCTGTGCGGCCGCCCACTCCATCCCGGCGAGGATGCCGGAGTCGTCACCGGAGCCGGAGTCGTCGAGGACCTTGCCGTTGAGGACCTTGGCGCCGGGGGCGACGCCCTTGTACGTGCCCTTGGAGCCGGCGCCCGTACCGGCCGCGATGGACGCGACATGGGTGCCGTGGCCGGCCTTGTCACCGGCGGTGGGCGCGCCGGTGAAGTTCTTGGAGGCGGTCACCTGGCCCTTGAGGTCCGGGTGGGCGGCGTCGACGCCGGTGTCCAGGACGGCGATCCTCACCCCCTTGCCGTCGTAGCCGGCCGCCCAGGCCTTGGGCGTGCCGATCTGCGCCACCGACGTGTCCAGGGCGGCCTTGCGGACCCCGTCCAGCCACACGTGGGCGACACCGGAGGCGGTCCTGTCGCCGTTGGTGACGGCGTCCCACAGTTCGGAGGCGCCCTCCTGCGGGGTCTGCACCGCGTCCGCGTTCAGGGTCTTCAGCGCCCGGCGGACCGTGCCCGCGTCACGGACGTCGGCCTTGGCGGCCTTCGCCCCGCCCTGGTAGCCGACGATGACCTTCAGGCCCCGCTTCTGGGAGCCGCGAGTCGCGGACTTGTTCAACTCGGTGATGTCGAAGAGCCGTTGGTCCAGTTTTCCGCTCGCGATCAGCCGGGCGGCGTCCACCGGTATCACCAGCGTGTGGCCGCCGCTCCTGCGGACCTGGACGGGTATGTGCTCCCGGCCCTCGGCCCGCTCCAGCCCGACGACACGGCCCTTGGCGTCCACCGCGACCCGGTCGCCCGTGATCAGCGTGATCCGGTGCTTGGCCTTGGGCGCGTTCGGCGCGGAAGCCGCGGCCGCCGAACCGGCCGCCGTGCGCTGCCCGTTCGCCGACGCGGGGCCGGCCATGCCCGCCGCGAGCGCCACAGCCGTCGCCGTGGCGACCGTGGCCGCGCACGCTCTCTTCACTTGTCTGCGCAAGGTTCCCCCTAGCGGAGTTGCCGGGTGAAGGAGAGTCACCCGGCCGGGGGCGGTCTCGTACGCATGCGCGCACCCCCCGGTTCGCGCAGTATGCCGAGGGCTGTTCAGGTGCCTCAACCACTACGGGCCGGGGGTGCCGAAGTCGACGGGTGACTGCAATGTGGACGCCGGAACTCCGTTACACAACCGCGTGGTTGGGGTCCGAGAGGGCCCCGGGCGCCAAACGGCCGATGCCCCCGTCCGCTCCCGGAGGAGGGGACGAGGGCATCGGCCGGGTGGGTGGGGTGCCTCCGTGTCCGGAGGGCGGCGTCAGACGGCCGAGCCCGCCTTCCACTGCTCCCAGCTCATGTTCCAGCCGTTGAGGCCGTTGTCCGGGGCGATGGTCTTGTCGCCGGTGTTCTGGACGACGACCACGTCACCGACGATCGAGTTGTCGTAGAACCAGGAACCGGGCGTCTTCGGGTCGTCGGCGCCCTTGGTGTCGGCCAGGCCGATGCAGCCGTGGCTGGTGTTGACGCTGCCGAAGATGGACTTGGCGCCCCAGTAGTTGCCGTGGATGAAGGTGCCGGAGGTGCTCAGACGCATGGCGTGCGGCACGTCCTTGATGTCGTACTCGCCCTTGCCGTCGTCGTCGGTGAAGCCGACCGTCGCGCCGTTCATCCGGGTCTCCTTGAACTTCTCGGAGATCACCATCTGGCCCTCGTACGTCTTGTTGTCGGGCGCGCCGGCGGAGATCGGGATGGTCTTGACGGTCTTGCCGTCCTGCGTGACCTTCATCTGCTTGGTCTTGGCGTCGACGTAGGAGACCTGGTTGCGGCCGATCTTGAAGGTGACCGTCTTCTGCTGGACGCCGTAGACGCCCCCGGCGCCCTCGACACCGTCGAGCGCCAGCTTCAGCGTGACGGTGGAGCCCTCCTGCCAGTACTCGTCGGGTCGGCAGTCCATGCGGTTGGCGTTGAACCAGTGGCAGGCGACCTCCTGGCCACTGGTGGTGGAGACGGTGATGCCCTTCTGGACCGCGGCCTTGTTGGTGATCGCCTTGTCGAAGTTGATCGACACCGGCATGCCCACGCCGACCGTGGTGCCGTCGTCCGGGGTGAAGTTGCCGATGAAGCTGTTGGCCTGGGAGACCGTGGTGAACGACGCGTTCTCGTGGGCGACGAGGCCCTCGGAGTCCTCGGCGGTGGCCGTCACCTTGTAGGTGGTGGCGCGCTCGAGCTGGGCGCTGGGCTTCCAGCTCTTCTTGTTGGCGGATATCTCACCCTCGACGGCGGTGCCGTCGGAGGTGGTCATCTTCACCTCGGTGAGTGTGCCTTTGCTCACGGTGACGGCGGCGGAGTTGTTGATGGAGGCGTTGTTGGAGCCGTCCTTCGGCGTGATCTTGATCTGGGCCTCGGAGGACTTCTTGGCCGCCGCCTCGTCCACCTGGGCCTGCGAGGTGTCCTTGCCGTCGCCGGAGGCGCTGTCGTCACCGCCGGAACACGCCGAGAGCACCAGCACTCCGCCGAGCAGAGCGGACGCGGCCGCCAGACTCCTGCGCCGCTTACCGTCCGTCATCACACGCTTCTCCATCGTTGCCGAATCCCAACCCCACGAGTCCCCGGCGCGAAGCCGAGGGACCTCGTCCACAACCCTCAACGCTACGACCGGGTGATCCGGTTCCCTACGGTCCGGGGGTGTGGGGCTCACCACGTCCTCGGGGCGAATGGTGAGGACGCCGGTCCGTGCCCCCCTGTGAGACGTCGCGCCCCCGGTGGCGGTTGCCGACCGGGGTCCAGATTTCCCCAAGCGGCTCAGCCCGCCCGGCCTGCCCCGTCCTCGTCGTCGTAGGACTCGTCGTAGGACGCCTCGTCGGACTCCTCGTCATCTTCCCCGCCGAGGTCCCATTCCGGCGAGTCCGGGTCGTAGTCGATCCGCTCACTGCTCCAGGAGGCCTGCAGGAGTTCGACTCCCGGCACCTCGCTGACCAGGCTGAACGGATCCACCAGATACGCGAGGGCCTCCGCGGTGTCCGCCGTCACAGCGCTCTCGTCGCGTTCCCGCTCCCCGTCCGGCACATCGCCCTCGTCCGCGATCCTGCGCAGCGCTGCCTTGGTCACCGCGTCCTCGTCGTCGATTTCGACGACGAGCTCGGCGCGAAGCCGTACAAACCGTGATGTCTCTCGAGTGCTCATCCCCGGAGCGTACGGCTACGGGCCCCCGTGACTTTCCCGTGACCCGCGATTTTCACTACCATCGGCCCACACGGCCAATTCGCCAGCGCCACAAGGGGATCGATATTCCGTGTCATCCGCGCTCCGTCCGTTGCTGACCGCCACCGCCGCGGGCACGCTGCTGTGCGCCCTGTGGTTCGTCCCGTCCGCCAACGCGTCGTCGGACACCCCGGCGGGGGACGCCCCGTCGGCGAGCCCCTCTCCGCGGGTCACCGAGCAGGCGAGAGTCGTGTCCGGCACCACGTCGGTGTCCCTGGAGGGCACCGGCCAGGAGGTCCGCCTCGCGGACACCGGCAGCTTCGACAGCACCCCGTACGTCATCGGCGGCACGGCCTCGCTCGCCCTCGGCGCCGGCTTCGTCGTCTATTCGGTACGCCGGGAGCGGCTGGACTTCTGACCGAAGGCCCCGCGACGGCACATCCCGCGGGGCCCGGCCGGGTCAGCGCAGCGGCCCGGTGACCGTCTCGACGGCGCCGACCAGCCGCCCGTCACGCACGAACGCGCCGGCCGCTTCGAGGTCGGGCGCCAGATAGCGGTCCGGTCCGGGGCCGCCCACTCCCGCCTCCCGAACGGCCTCGATGACGGCACGCGTCGCCGGCGCCGGCGTCAGCCCTTCGCGCAGTTCGACGGCCCGCGTGGCGGCGTACAGCTCCACGGCGACGACCCGGGTGAGGTTCTCGACGGCGGTCCGCAGTTTGCGTGCGGCCGACCAGCCCATCGAGACATGGTCCTCCTGCATCGCCGAGGACGGGATCGAGTCCGCCGACGCCGGTACGGCGAGCCGCTTCAACTCGCTGACCAGGGCGGCCTGTGTGTACTGAGCGATCATCAGACCGGAGTCGACACCGGGGTCGTCGGCGAGGAACGGCGGCAGTCCGTGGCTGCGGTTCTTGTCCAGCAGCCGGTCGGTGCGGCGCTCGGCGATGGAGGCGAGGTCGGCGACGGCGATGGCGAGGAAGTCCAGGACGTAGGCGACGGGCGCCCCATGGAAGTTGCCGTTGGACTCCACCCGCCCGTCGGGCAGCACCACGGGATTGTCGACGGCGGAGGCGAGTTCACGCTCGGCGACCAGCCGGGCGTGGGCCAGGGTGTCCCGTCCGGCTCCGGCGACCTGCGGGGCGCAGCGCACGGAGTAGGCGTCCTGGACCCGGGGGGCGTCGTCCTGATGATGGCCCGTCAGCCCCGAATCCTTCAGTACGGCGAGCATGTTGGCGGCGCTCGCGGCCTGACCGGGGTGCGGGCGGATGGCATGCAGTTCTGGGGCGAGCACCTTGTCGGTGCCGAGGAGGGCCTCCAGGCTGAGGGCGGCCGTGACATCGGCGGACCTGTAGAGGAGGTCCAGGTCGGCGAGGGCCAAGACCAGCATGCCGAGCATGCCGTCGGTGCCGTTGAGGAGGGCGAGACCTTCCTTCTCGCGCAGTTCGACGGGGCGGATGCCGTGTGCGGCGAGCAGCTCACCGGCCGGCCGTACGGTCCCGTCGGGGCCCTCTGCGTCCCCCTCGCCCATCAGGGTGAGGGCGCAGTGGGAAAGCGGGGCCAGGTCGCCGGAGCAGCCCAGGGAGCCGTACTCGTGGACGACCGGGGTGATCCCGGCGTTGAGTACGTCGGCCATCCTCTGCGCGACCTCGGGCCGGACTCCGGTGCGGCCGGAGCAGACGGTCTTCAGCCGGAGGAACATCAGGGCGCGGACGACTTCCCGCTCCACGCGCGGCCCCATGCCGGCGGCGTGCGAGCGGACGATGTTGCGCTGCAGCTGAGCGCGCAGCTCCGGGCTGATGTGCCGGGTCGCCAGGGCGCCGAAGCCGGTGCTCACCCCGTAGACGGGATCCGGCTTGGCGGCCAGGGCGTCCACGATCTGGCGGGACGCGGTGAGGGCGGCCACCGCCTCCGCGGACAGTTCGATGCGGGCACCGCCTCGCGCTACGGCGAGCACGTCGGACGCGGTCACGCCCGCTGTCCCCACCACCACAGTGTGCATATCCATATTCAGGAGCGTACGCAGTGAATTCACTGATGTCACCCCCGGACGCGCCCCTCGCCCCTTACCGATACGTCACGCCCTACGGCGAATGCCGCCCCCGGAACCGGCGCCGCTCCCCGTCCGACGCCCGCGACGGCTCGTCCGCGAGCCGCACGACGGGATCGCCGGGCCCCTCCCGCCCGGCCACCACGGGATGGACGGCCCGCTCGGCC
Organism: Streptomyces sp. NPDC052079; assembly: GCF_040680275.1. Lineage (NCBI taxonomy): Bacteria > Bacillati > Actinomycetota > Actinomycetes > Kitasatosporales > Streptomycetaceae > Streptomyces > Streptomyces sp. NPDC052079. Next base: position 407,666 of record NZ_JBFAWL010000001.1, on the reverse strand, counting down.
TTGGCCCGGTACTGCGCCGCGTCGGCCAGCCGGAACAGCCGCCGGGCGGAGTGCACCGGTCCGATGGGGTCCTCGGTGGACGCCACCCCGCAGGCCACACCGTCCCCGAGGCCCAGCTCCATGGCCCGCCGGCACACCTCGTCGGCCGCCTTGACGACCTCGTCGGCCGACGGCCCCACCGCCAGCAGACAGAACTCGTCCCCACCGAGCCGCGCCGCCAGCGCCCCGGGCAGCATGGCCCCGCACAGCGACAGCACGGTCCCGAACCGCTCCAGCAGCCGGTCCCCGACGGCATGGCCCAGCGTGTCGTTGACCCGCTTCAGCCCGTTCAGATCGCACACGACCAGGCTCACCACGGCCCCGTCCTGCCGGTGCCGCTCCACGGCCTCGTCGAGCCGGGCGTCCACGGCACGCCGGTTGGCCAGCCCGGTCAGCGAGTCCGTGAAGGCCAGCCGCTCGGCCTCCTCCAGCCGCTCCGTCTGCGCGATCCCGGCGGCCACCACGGAGGCCAGCACCGTGGCGAAATCGGCGTCCGCCCGCCCGAAGACGGGCACACGGGCCGGCCGGGCCACATACAGCTCGCCCCACGCCCGCCCGTGCAGCACGATCGGCGCCACCACACAGCACCCGCGCCCCCGGCGCCGGAGGGCCGCGACCCGCTGGTGGCAGTACCCGGGCCGCCCCGCGGAGGTCCCCTCGGCGGTCTCCACCCACGCGTCGGGCTCACCGCCGCCCGCCCACCGCTCATGCAGAAACTCGGTGATCTCGGCGAACTGGTGCACCGGATAGGACTCGTCCTCGGGGAACTCCTCCTCCCCCTCGGCCAGCTCCCCGACATTCACCAGCACCCGCAGCCGTCCGAGCCCGCGCTCCCACACCGACAGCGCGGCGAAGCTCCCGCCCAGTGCCCGGCAGGCCCCGCCGGCCGCGGCCCGCCAGGACTCCCGCGGACTCTGCGCGGCGGCCATGCCCTGGGCCAGCGCCACCACGGCCGCCAGCCGGTTCTCCTCACCCATGCCCCCAGATTAGGGATGTCCAAGACCAATCGGGACATCGAGGAAGCGGCTCATCACTCGCCGGGCCACTGCGGTCTGCGCTTCTCGTTGAAGGCGGCCACTCCTTCCGCCCGGTCCCCCGAGAACGCCACCGACCGCCAAGCGGCGTCCTCGACCTCGAGCCCGGCGGACAAATCCAGCCCGTACCCCAGCCGCAGCGCCCGCTTGGCCGCCCGCAGCCCCACCGGCGAGTTCCCGGCGATCCGGGAGGCCATGGCGAGGGCCTCCTCACGGTCCCGCCCCTCGTCCACCAGCACATCGACCAGCCCCAGCTCCCGGGCCTCATCGGCTTCCACCCGGCGCGCGGTGAAAATCAGCTCGGCGGCGCGGGCCGCCCCCACCCGCCGGGGCAACAGCTGCGTACCACCCCCGCCCGGAATCACCCCGACCGACACCTCGGGCAGCCCCATGACCGCCGTACGGTCCGCGACGATCACATCGCACGACAGCGCCAGCTCGAACCCGCCCCCCAGCGCGAACCCGTGGACCGCCGCCACCGTCGGCACCGGCAGCTCCAGCACCCCGGTGTACGCCGCGCGCGCGACGGGCCGCTGACGCACCAGATCGGCATCGCTGAAGGAATTGCGCTCCTTGAGGTCGGCACCCACGCAGAACGCCCGCTCGTGCGACGAGGTCAGCACCACCGCCCGCACCCCGCGGTCCCCGGCCAGTGCCGCACAGGCCCCGGCGACGGACCGGGCCATCTCGGTCGACACGGCGTTCATGGCCTTGGGCCGGTCGAGGACGAGCTCCGCGACATGCCCCTCGTCGCGCCGGCGCACCAGCACGAACTCCCCGAACCGTTCCTCACTCATGACACCCTCCGGTTAACGCGGGTTAACTTCACTCGCTTCCGATCATCGCAGTCGACGCCCGCACGGAAAAGGGCGCACGCCCGGTTCCCTCATCACCCCCCGCCCACCCGTTCGAGTGACATACGGCCGACTCCGGCCCTCCGCCCCACAGGAGCGCATAGCGTGCGCACACCGCGGCGCGTCGGGGGCGCGCGGCAGGGGAGGAAACACGATGACACCGAAGACACCAGACACGGCCGGGCAGCCCGGCCGCTTTCCCCGCATCCGGGGCCGTCACCGCAAGCCCCGCCCCCGCAAGGTACTGCTGGCCGCGGGCGGCCTGGCCCTGGCCGCGGGCGCCGTGACCGTGATCCGCCTGACCTCGGCACCCGACGGCGGGACGGACATCGGCGTGGAGGCGGGCCCACGCCCCACCCCCCACGCGGAATCGACCACCCCCACCCCGGCGTCACCCCCTCCCAGCGGCCGGGCGACCACACCGGCCCCCGAGGCGAGCCCGTCCTCCCCCGAGGCCCTGGGCGGCAAGAACAAGGCCCCCCTCACCCCACCCGAGCAGTCACCCACGCCCCGAACCACACCACCCACCACCACCCCGGAGACGCCGACCCCACCGCGGAACACCGCGCCCAAGACACCCCCGCCCGACACCCCGCGCACCCATAACCCCCCGCCACCCGACCGCGGGGAACCGGCCCCGAACCACCCGGACGGGCCGCCCCCCAAGCCCACGCCCAAACCCAAGCCCGAACCCGAGCCGGACCCGGGCCTGTGCGTACCGATCATCGGCCTGTGCATAGGGGCCGTGGACGCCGACTAGGAAGACGCAGCGGACGGAGCAGCCCCGTCCCTCCGGGTGAGCAGCCAGGGCTCCACCACACCGAGCCCACGCACCGGCCGCTGCCACATCGGCTGGAGCGCGAACCGGTACGTCGGCGGCTCCTTGCCCTCCTTTTCCGCCTCGGCCACCGCCTCGGCGGCCGCCGCCTCGGAGGGGGGCGCGTCACCGTTACGGATCAGCTCCTCGGCGAACGCGGTGTCGACGAGCACGGCGTCGCGGGGGGCTATGGAGGTGAGCCGGGACGCCAGGTTCACGGTCGTACCGAACACATCACCCATCCGGGTGGTCACCGTGCCGAACGCCATGCCGACCCGCAGCTCGGGCATGGTCTCGTCGTTCGCCATGGTCTCGATCAGACGCAGCGCGATCTCGGCGGCGGTACCGGCGTCGTCGGCGGCGTAGAGCACCTCGTCGCCCAGCGTCTTGATCAGCCGCCCGCCACTCGCCGCGACCAGGTCGGCGGCGGTGGTCTCGAAGGCCTCGACGAGCTCGCCGAGCTCCTCCTCCTCCATCCGCCGGGTCAGCCGCGTGAACCCCACGAGGTCCGCGAAGGCGACGGCCAGCCGCCGGTCGACCATCTCCTCGTCGTCCGCCCCCTGCACGACCCGGCCGGCGGAGGCGGCGAGCTGCCGCCTCCAGACGTACACCAGGAACTCCTCCAGCTCGGGCAGGAGCAGTTCGACGATCGGATACGTGACCTCGGTACGGGTCATTCCCGGCTCGGGCGGCTCGGTCAACCCTTCCAGGAAGGAATCGATCTGCCATTCGGCCAACCGTGCGGTGGTCTGCCCGGTGGACCGCGCCACCTGCACGGCCATGGCCTCGCTGAGCAGCCCCGCCTCCACCAGCCCGGCGAGGCGGCGCAGCGCGAGGACGTCCGCTTCCGTCAGGGCCTTGGCCTGGCCGACGTCGGCGAAGCCCATGGCCCGCCAGAAGCGGGTGGCCAGCTCCATGGTGACGCCGGCGCTGCGAGCGGCCTGAAACGGTGTGTAACGGCGCTCGGCGCCCAGAATGAGCTGTTCGAGGCGCAGAGCAAGCGGATCCTCGCCGGCGCCCTGCGCGTCCGTTCCGGAACCCGAGTCGTCGACGGTCACGCGTTGCTGCCCTTCCGATCTGCCATGGCCATGTATCGACCGGGCTCAACTCTACGGCAGGTGTGCGCCAGCTCACTCCGTTAGGTTGAGCCGGGGGGTGCCTTGGCGCTCCGCTGCCTGCAGGTGCCCGGCGTGGGTGTGGGCGGGGGGTGTCTGCGCGCCCGGGCACCTGAACGCTGACCGCGTGGGGTGCCGACCGGGGGTGGGCTGCGCAGCCCGGCGCCTCAACGCTGACCGCGTGGGTGCCGACCGGGGGGTGTCTGCGCGCCCGGCGCCCGAACGCTGTCCGCGTGGGTGTGGTCCGGGGGGTCTGCGCAGCCCGGCGCAGGCGGGGTGCCGTCGCGCCCACCCGTGCCGCCCTGGGGGTACCTCCCAGGCCTTTGAGGCACTGGGGGAGGCACGACTGCCCGCGGATCGCGGGAGCGGCAGCGGGCCGCGGAGGGCGGCTCCCGCGGATCGCGGCAGCGGCGCGGGAACGGCGGCCGGCCGCGGAGGGCGGCATGACTGCCCGCGGATCGCGGCAGCCGGGGGCGGCGGGTGGGCCGTGGGTATGGCGCCGACGGCGGGGAGGGGTCGGGGCGGGGGTGTTCGCCCGCAGTGGCTGGCGCGTCGGCGCCGGTCAGCTCCACCGACAGAGACAGTCGCGCCGGTCCGAGGACGGACACCCCGACCCGGCCCCGCACCACCCACCCAGCGTGGGCGCACCCACAGATGCGCCGCAGGCGTCAGCCCGTGCCCGTCGTGGGCCGCAGGTGGATGATGTCGCCCGCCCCCACCGGCTCCTGCACGCCCGACTCCGTGGCCAGCACCAGTCGCCCGTCGCCGTCCACCGCCACGGCCTCCCCCACCACCGACCGGTCCCCCGGCAGTTCCGCCCGTACCACCCGCCCGAGCGTCGCGCACCCCGCCGCATACGTCTCCTGCAAGCCGCACGCCCCCGCGTCCCCGCCCGCAGCCCGCCACCGCCCGTACCACTCCTCCAGCGACCGCAGCATCCCCCGCAACAGCGGATCCCGGTCCGTGCTCACCGCCCCCGCCAACGCGAGCGACCCCGCAGTGGGCACCGGCAGCTCGTCGGCCCGCAGGCTGACGTTGATCCCGACCCCGATCACCACCCCGTCGTCCCCGGCCCGTTCCGCCAGGATCCCCCCGGCCTTGCGCTCCTCGCCCCCGACCGTGACCAGCAGGTCGTTGGGCCACTTCAACGCCGTATCGACCCCCGCGGCCCGCGACAGCCCGGTCGCCACCGCGACCCCGGTGAGCAATGGCAGCCAGCCCCACCGCGCCACAGGCACCTCGGAAGGCCGCAACAGCACGGAGAAGAACAACCCCGAGCGAGCCGGCGCCGTCCACCGCCGGTCGAGGCGCCCCCGCGCGGCGGTCTGCTCCTCGGCGACGAGAACGACCCCCTCCTCCAGCTGACCCCCGGCCGCCCGGTCCACCAGATCGGAGTTGGTGGACCCGGTGCGCTGCACCACGTCCACCTCCCGCCACAGAGTCCCCTCCCGCACCAGCCCCCGTCGCAGCACGGAGGCATTGAGCGGAGGCCGGTCCAAATCGGACCACCGGCTGCGGGCGGGTTCGGAGCCGGGTTCGGAGTTATCTCGCGGCGTCATGCAACCCACACTAGGTGTGGGAAACACCGCACTGCCGATCGGAAAGCCCCGCACTACGCTACGGATGAGTAACCGTCCCCCCTTTTGAGCAGGCAGGGAGCCGCATCCCGATGTCCGAGCCGGAAGAGCAGCAGCCTGACATTCACACGACCGCGGGCAAGCTCGCGGATCTTCAGCGTCGTATCGAAGAGGCGACGCACGCCGGCTCCGCACGCGCCGTCGAGAAGCAGCACGCCAAGGGCAAGCTGACGGCTCGTGAGCGGATCGACCTCCTGCTCGACGAGGGTTCCTTCGTCGAACTGGACGAGTTCGCCCGGCACCGCTCCACCAACTTCGGCCTCGACGCCAACCGCCCCTACGGCGACGGCGTCGTCACGGGCTACGGCACCGTCGACGGCCGCCCGGTCGCCGTCTTCTCCCAGGATTTCACCGTCTTCGGCGGAGCCCTCGGCGAGGTCTACGGCCAGAAGATCGTCAAGGTCATGGACTTCGCGCTGAAGACCGGCTGTCCGGTCATCGGCATCAACGACTCCGGCGGCGCCCGCATCCAGGAGGGCGTGGCCTCCCTCGGCGCGTACGGCGAGATCTTCCGCCGCAACACCCACGCGTCCGGAGTGATCCCGCAGATCAGCCTGGTCGTCGGCCCCTGCGCGGGCGGCGCGGTCTACTCCCCCGCGATCACCGACTTCACGATCATGGTCGACCAGACCAGCCACATGTTCATCACCGGCCCGGACGTCATCAAGACGGTCACCGGCGAGGACGTCGGCTTCGAGGAACTCGGCGGCGCCCGCACCCACAACGCCACCTCCGGCGTGGCCCACCACATGGCCGGCGACGAGAAGGACGCGATCGAGTACGTCAAGCAGCTCCTCTCCTACCTGCCGTCCAACAACCTCTCCGACCCCCCGGCCTTCCCGGAGGAGGCGGACCTGGCGGTCACCGACGAGGACCTCGAACTCGACACGATCGTCCCGGACTCGGCCAACCAGCCGTACGACATGCACGCCGTCATCGAGCACGTCCTGGACGACGGCGAGTTCTTCGAGACCCAGCCGCTCTTCGCGCCCAACATCCTCACGGGGTACGGCCGCGTCGAGGGCCGCCCCGTCGGCATCGTCGCCAACCAGCCGATGCAGTTCGCCGGCTGCCTGGACATCACCGCGTCCGAGAAGGCGGCCCGCTTCGTGAGGACCTGCGACGCCTTCAACGTCCCGGTCATCACCTTCGTCGACGTCCCGGGCTTCCTGCCGGGCGTGGACCAGGAGCACGACGGCATCATCCGCCGCGGCGCCAAGCTGATCTTCGCCTACGCGGAGGCCACGGTCCCGCTGATCACCGTGATCACCCGCAAGGCGTTCGGCGGCGCGTACGACGTCATGGGCTCCAAGCACCTGGGCGCCGACCTCAACCTGGCCTGGCCGACCGCCCAGATCGCGGTGATGGGCGCACAGGGCGCCGTCAACATCCTGCACCGCCGCACCATCGCCGAGTCGGGGGACCCGGAGGAGGCCCGCGCGCGGCTGATGCAGGAGTACGAGGACGCCCTCCTCAACCCCTATGTGGCGGCCGAGCGCGGCTACGTCGACGCGGTGATCATGCCGTCCGACACCCGCCGCCACATCGTCCGCGGGCTGCGCCAGCTGCGCACCAAGCGCGAGAGCCTGCCCCCGAAGAAGCACGGCAACATCCCCCTGTAGAGACCTGTAAGGAGCCGTTGTGATCAAGGTCGTACGGGGCAACCCGACCCCGGAGGAGCTGGCCGCCGCACTGGCGGTGGTCCGGGCGCGCGCCGCGGCGGCGTCCGCCGTGCCGTCCGGCGCGCCCTCACCCCGTGACTCCTGGTCCGACCCGTCCCGCATCGCCGCCCACCCGCTGCCGCAGCCGGGGCCGGCGTCGTGGTCGCGTACGTACTGGCCGGGCGCGTGACGACGACGGGCCGTACCTGAGGTACGGCCCGTCTTGGGCCCTGCTCGCCCCGTGTCTCCACCCTGCCAAGTTGAGTACGCGTACTCAGGCGCCGTCCGTCGGCTCGGCGCGACGCTGGTGGCATGCTGTGGTCCGACCCCGAGAACGAGCCGCCGAAAGAACTGCGCGACATGCAGGAGATGCTGCGGCGGCTGGGCGTTCTGGTGGCTCTGGCCATGGTGCTCGCCATGCTCGTGATCGGCGTGAGGTGAGTCATCCGGGTGACGTGGATACGCTGACCGCATGACAGATCACCTGCGCCGCCGCCTCGTGCTCGCCTCCCAGTCCCCCGCCCGGCTCGGACTGCTCCGCCAGGCCGGACTGGCCCCCGAGGTGGTCGTCAGCGGGGTGGACGAGGACGCGGTCACCGCCCCCACCCCCGCCGAACTGGCCCTCGCCCTGGCCGAGGCCAAGGCATCCGTCGTCGCCGCGAAGCCCGAGGTCAAGGGTGCGCTCGTGATCGGCTGCGACTCGGTCCTGGAGCTGGACGGCCAGGCCCTCGGCAAGCCCGCGGACCCCGAGGAGGCCACCGCCCGCTGGAAGGCCATGCGCGGCCGCGCGGGCACACTCCAGACCGGCCACTGCGTCTACGACACCCTCAGCGGCCGGTACAGCTCCGCCACCGCCTCCACCGTCGTCCACTTCGGTGACCCCACCGACGAGGAGATCGCCGCCTACGTGCGCTCCGGCGAACCGCTCCACGTCGCCGGGGCGTTCACCCTGGACGGCCGCTCGGCGCCCTTCATCGACGGCATCACCGGCGACCACGGCAATGTGATCGGCATCAGCCTGCCCCTTGTCCGCCGTCTGCTGGCCGAGCTGGGCGTCGGCATCACGGAGCTGTGGGCGCCGCCGGAGGAGTGACCGGCGAGCCGTCGGTACCGCCCGGGGCGCCAGGGGTGCCAGGACCGCCGGCGCCGTCTTTCGATGCGGCGTCGGCAGGTTCGTCCGGTCGGCCGTCGTACGTCATCAGGAGCAGCACGACGAGGCCGAGTACGCCCACCATGTACAGGAACGCCGTCCAGCCGACCAGCCCCCAGGCGAACGCGCCCAGCAGCCCGTGCACCACCGCGGCGCTGATCAGCAGCATCCGGCCGACGCCGGCCGGTGCCCGGTCGCGCAGCGCGACCAGCAGGGCCACCAGGCCGCACAGCGCGAAGTAGAGGCCGAAGAGGACTCCGCCGGCCTTCGACGACACCGACATCATGTGCGGGTCGAGACCCGCCAGCGACATGTCCTGCCGGTCGACGACGACGCCCAGGAACCAGTTCACCGCCGCGATGCCGAGCCCCTCGGCGAACAGTACGAGCGCCACGACCCACGCCACCGGTCTGCGCACCACCGGTCCCCACCCACTTCCGAGCACGACTGTGGTTACCCCGAGTATGTTCGGGCCGACGCGAACGCTACTAACCGGTAAACCTCGGGACAAGGGGCCGGCGGCGAGCAAAGAATCATTGGGCCATTCGTAGGGACTCCACAAAGAAACAGAGTGGGCCGCAGCACGCTCTTACAGAGACCTTGAACACACAGGACGGCTAGGGTTTCCGGGAGGAGTCCTGCGTACCGAGGTGTGACAAGGGATTTCGCGGGTCGAGCAAGCCTCGCATCACGCTCCGTGTGGGCAAGCTCACCACAGGGGACGGGTCGTAGTGCCGTGTCGGCAGTCCCTAAACTCGGCTTGTTTCAAGGAGGGAGCCTCAATCGTGCGCAAGGTGCTCATCGCCAACCGTGGCGAAATCGCTGTCCGCGTTGCCCGGGCCTGCCGGGATGCCGGAATCGCGAGCGTTGCCGTCTACGCCGACCCGGACCGGGACGCTCTGCATGTCCGCGCCGCGGATGAGGCGTTCGCCCTGGGCGGTGACACTCCCGCCACCAGTTACCTCGACATGGACAAGGTGCTGAAGGCCGCGCGTGAGTCGGGTGCGGACGCCGTGCACCCCGGCTACGGCTTCCTCTCCGAGAACGCCGAGTTCGCGCAGGCGGTGCTGGACGCGGGGCTGATCTGGATCGGCCCGCCGCCGCAGGCGATCCGCGATCTGGGTGACAAGGTCGCCGCCCGGCACATCGCCCAGCGCGCGGGTGCTCCGCTGGTGGCGGGTACGCCCGATCCGGTGAGCGGCGCGGACGAGGTCGTCGCCTTCGCCGAGCAGCACGGGCTGCCGATCGCCATCAAGGCCGCGTTCGGCGGCGGCGGGCGTGGCCTGAAGGTCGCCCGGACGCTGGAGGAAGTGCCGGAGCTGTACGACTCGGCCGTGCGGGAGGCCGTTGCCGCGTTCGGGCGGGGCGAGTGCTTCGTCGAGCGCTACCTCGACAAGCCGCGGCACGTGGAGACGCAGTGCCTGGCGGACCGTCACGGCAACGTGGTCGTCGTATCCACGCGCGACTGCTCGCTGCAGCGGCGGCACCAGAAGCTGGTCGAGGAGGCTCCGGCTCCGTTCCTCTCCGACGCGCAGGTGGCCGAGCTGTACTCGGCGTCCAAGGCCATCCTGAAGGAGGCCGGTTACGTCGGTGCCGGCACCGTGGAGTTCCTCGTGGGCCTCGACGGGACGATCTCCTTCCTGGAGGTGAACACCCGTCTTCAGGTGGAGCACCCGGTGACCGAGGAGGTCGCGGGCATCGACCTCGTGCGGGAGATGTTCCGCATCGCGGACGGTGAGGAGCTGGGATACGACGACCCCGAGCTGCGGGGCCACTCGTTCGAGTTCCGCATCAACGGGGAGGACCCGGGGCGCAACTTCCTCCCGGCTCCAGGCACGGTCACGACGTTCGCCCCGCCGTCGGGTCCCGGTGTGCGGCTGGACGCGGGTGTCGAGTCCGGGTCGGTCATCGGTCCGGCGTGGGATTCGCTGCTGGCGAAGCTGATCGTCACCGGGCGTACGCGCAAGGAGGCGCTGGAGCGGGCCGCTCGGGCGCTGGAGGAGTTCCGGGTCGAGGGCATGGCCACGGCGATCCCGTTCCACCGTGCGGTGGTGAAGGACCCGGCGTTCGCTCCGGAACTCACCGGTTCGGCGGATCCGTTCACGGTGCACACCCGGTGGATCGAGACGGAGTTCGTCAACGACATCAAGCCGTTCGCCGCGGCAGCGGTGGACGCGGACGCCGAGGAGGACGCGGGCCGCGAGACGGTGGTCGTCGAGGTCGGCGGCAAGCGGCTCGAGGTCTCGCTGCCGGCGTCACTGGGGATGTCCCTGGCCCGTACGGGTCTGGCGGCGGGCGCCAAGCCGAAGCGGCGGGCGGCGAAGAAGTCCGGGCCGGTGGCTTCGGGCGACACGCTGGCCTCTCCGATGCAGGGCACGATCGTGAAGATCGCCGTGGAGGAGGGGCAGGAGGTCGCGGAGGGCGACCTGGTCGTCGTCCTGGAGGCCATGAAGATGGAGCAGCCCATCAACGCGCACCGGTCGGGCACGATCAAGGGTCTGAGCGCGGAGGTGGGGGCGTCGGTGACGTCCGGCGCGCCGATCTGCGAAATCAAGGACTGACGCTCGGGCGCGGCTGCGTGGTGGGCGGATGCCTGCGGCGCAGCTTTCCCCCGGCGGGGGTGCGCGTAGCGCCCACGGCGGGTGGGTGGTGCGGTGCCGGGTCGGGGATGTCCGTCCTCGGACTGGCGCGACTGTGCTTCTCGATGGAGCTGACCGGCGCGGACGCGCCAGCCACTGCGGGCGAACAAACACCCCCGCCCCGACCCCTCCCCGCCGTCAGCGGCATACCCACGACCCGCCGCCACTCCCGCCCCGCCGCCTCCGCGCCCCGCCACCGCTTCCGCGGCCATGCCGCCGCGATCCGCGGGCAGTCGTGCCTCCCCAGTGCCTTAAGGGCCTGGGAGGTACCCCCAGGGCGATGGGGGCAACCCGCTCGAGCGAAATCGAGAGTGGGGGAGGGTGGGCGCGACGGCACCCCGCCAGCGCCGGGCTGCGGCCCGCCACCGCGATCCGCAGCCCACTGCCGCCCTCCGCGGGCAGTCGTGCCGCTGCGGCGGCACGGGTGGGCGCGACGGCACCCCGCCTGCGCCGGGCTGCGCAACCCACCCCCGGCCGGCACCCACGCGGCCAGCGTTCAGGCGCCGGGCGCGCAGACACCCCCCACCCGCACCCACACTGGGCACCTGCAAGCGCCGGTTGCATCAAGGCACCCCCGGCCCACGCCCACCCCGCGTACCTGCAAGCGCCGGTTGCATCAAGGCCGCCCACCCCACACGCACCGCCGGCGGCTACCGGCGGCGCAGATCCGCCACCCGCGCCCGCTGCTCAGCCCCCTGCTCCGCCGCCCCCAGCGTCACCGCCGCCCGCAACCCCGGCCCCTGCCGCCGCGGCCCCGGAAGCGGCACATCCCGGCGCTGGCGGGCCGACGGCGGCCCGTCACCCCCCGCGCCCGCGGTACCCCCCGGCGCCCCCGCGACAGCGATCTGCACACCCTGGTCCGCCAGCGCCTGCAGCTCCGTGCCCGCGCGATCGTCATGCACGGGCGGCTCGTCCGTCACCAACCGCGTGATCAGATCCGTAGGCACCGTCTGGAACATCGTGTCCGTACCGAGCTTCGTGTGGTCCGCGAGGATCACCACCTCCGCCGCGGCCTGGACCAGCGCCCGGTCGACGGACGCCGACAGCATGTTGGACGTGGACAGCCCCCGCTCGGCGGTCAGGCCGCTGCCGGAGAGGAACGCACGGGACACCCGCAGCCCCTGGAGGGACTGTTCGGCACCGCTGCCGACGAGGGCGTAGTTCGAACCGCGGAGCGTACCGCCGGTCATCACGACCTCCACCCGGTTGGCATGGGCCAACGCCTGGGCGACCAGGAGGGAGTTGGTGACCACGGTCAGCCCGGGCACCCGGGCGAGCCGGCGGGCCAACTCCTGCGTGGTGGTACCCGCACCGACCACGATGGCCTCGCCCTCTTCCACGAAGTTCGCGGCGAGGTCGGCGATGGCGGTCTTTTCGGCGGTCGCGAGATGAGACTTCTGCGGGAAACCGGACTCTCGCGTGAAACCGCCCGGAAGTACCGCACCGCCGTGCCGGCGGTCGAGGAGTCCTTCTGCCTCCAGCGCGCGCACGTCCCGCCGTACGGTCACTTCGGAGGTCTGGACGACGCGGGCGAGTTCACGGAGCGACACGGCCCCGTTCGCTCGCACCATTTCGAGGATCAATTGGCGACGTTCTGCAGCGAACACGAAACTGACAGTAACGCCAGCGACCGTCTGCTTTCAGCAGTTTGCGCTGAATAGCAGAAGTTGTTCGCACCACCCCACACCAAGTGGTATAGGGCCCCGGGTTTCCGCCGTCAGGCCTCCGCGCCCGACTTCCGCGTGTGCAACTGCCGTGCCACCTCGGCGATCGAGCCGGACAGCGAGGGGTACACGGTGAAGGCCTTCGCCATCTGCTCCACGGTCAGATTGTTGTCGACCGCGATCGAGATGGGGTGGATGAGTTCCGAGGCGCGCGGCGCCACCACGACTCCGCCCACCACGATGCCGGTGCCCGGACGGCAGAACATCTTGACGAAGCCGTCGCGGATGCCCTGCATCTTCGCGCGCGGGTTGCGCAGCAGCGGAAGCTTCACCACCCGGGCGTCGATCTTGCCGCTGTCGACATCGGCCTGGGAGTAGCCGACCGTGGCGATCTCGGGGTCGGTGAAGACGTTCGACGAGACCGTCTTGAGGTTCAGCGGGGCCACCGTGTCGCCCAGGAAGTGGTACATGGCGATACGTCCCTGCATCGCCGCCACCGAGGCGAGCGCGAAGACTCCGGTGACGTCACCGGCGGCGTAGACGCCGGGGGCGGTGGTGCGCGAGACCTTGTCGGTCCAGATGTGGCCCGACTCCCGCAGCCTGACTCCCGCCTCCTCCAGGCCCATGCCCTCGGTGTTCGGGATGGCGCCCACGGCCATCAGACAGTGCGACCCGGTGATGACCCGCCCATCGGCGAGGGTCACCTCCACCCGGTCCCCGACCCGCTTCGCGGACTGCGCACGAGAGCGCGCCATGACGTTCATGCCGCGGCGGCGGAAGACGTCCTCCAGCACGGCGGCCGCGTCCGGGTCCTCGCCCGGCAGCACCCGGTCGCGCGAGGACACGAGCGTCACCTTGGACCCCAGGGCCTGGTAGGCGCCGGCGAACTCGGCGCCTGTGACACCGGATCCGACCACGATGAGCTCCTTGGGGAGCTCGTCGAGGTCGTACACCTGGGTCCAGTTCAGGATCCGCTCGCCGTCGGGCCGGGCGTCCGGCAGTTCCCGCGGGTGCCCGCCGGTCGCGATCAGTACGGCGTCGGCGGTGAGCGTCTCCTCGGTCCCGTCCGCGGCGCGGACGACGACCTTCCGCGATCCGTCGAGCGCCTGCATGCCCTCCAGCCGCCCGCGCCCGCGCAGCACTCGCGCGCCGGCCCGGGTCACCGATGCGGTGATGTCGTGCGACTGGGCGAGGGCGAGCCGCTTCACCCGCCGGTTGACCTTGCCCAGGTCCACGCCCACCACCCGGGCGGCCTGCTCGATGTGCGGGGTGTCGTCGGCGACGATGATCCCCAGTTCCTCGTACGACGAGTCGAAGGTGGTCATCACCTCGGCCGTGGCGATCAGGGTCTTGGACGGCACGCAGTCGGTGAGCACCGACGCACCGCCCAGGCCGTCGCAGTCGACGACGGTCACCTCCGCGCCGAGCTGCGCGGCGACCAGCGCCGCTTCGTATCCGCCGGGTCCGCCACCGATGATCACGATCCGAGTCACGTACTCCATTGTCCCGCACACCTCACCGTGCGACCGCCCCGGGGGGCTCAGCCGTGGCCCCGCTGTTACGGAGTGGCTGTCGTTCCGGCTGCCGTACCCTTCCCCCCATGTCGCTCTACGCCGCGTACGCCGGCAACCTCGACGCCCGGCTGATGTCGCGCCGCGCACCGCACTCGCCGCTGCGCGCCACCGGCTGGCTGAACGGGTGGCGGCTGACGTTCGGGGGTGAGCACATGGGCTGGGAGGGTGCGCTCGCGACCCTCGTCGAGGACCCGATCCAGCAGGTTTTCGTGGCCCTCTACGACATCGCGCCGATGGACGAGGAGTCCCTGGACCGCTGGGAAGGGGCGGGCGGCCTGGACCTCTACCGGCGCACACGGGTGCGCGTGCACACCCTGGACGGCGAGGAGTCCGCCTGGACCTACGTCCTCAACAGCTACGAGGGCGGCCTCCCCTCGGCCCGCTACCTGGGCGAGATCGCCGACGCGGCCGAGTCCGCGGGCGCGCCCCACGACTATGTGATGGAACTGCGCAAACGCCCCTGCTGAGGGCCCTTTGTCGGAAACGACAAGACAACGATCGCCATCCCATCGCCTTGGACATCTACGCGCGTAGGCGAATACCGGCTACCCTCAACGGCGTGAACGCTTCTCTTCTTCCGGACGACATCCAGGGCGACCCGTACGCCGCCGCCGACGCCGCCGCCGTGCGCCTGCGCGAACTCACAGGCGCCGAGACCCACGACGTCGCCCTCGTGATGGGCTCCGGCTGGGCCCCGGCCGTGGAGGCCCTCGGCACTCCCGAGGCCGAGTTCCCGGTCACCGAGCTGCCCGGCTTCCCGCCGCCGGCGGTCGAGGGCCACGGAGGCAAGATCCGCTCGTACCGCGTCGGTGCGAAGCGCGCCCTGGTCTTCCTGGGCCGTACCCACTACTACGAGGGCCGGGGGGTCGCGGCCGTCGCCCACGGCGTCCGTACGGCGGTGGCCGCGGGCGCCAAGACCGTCGTACTGACCAACGGCTGCGGCGGCCTGCGGGCGGGTATGCGCCCCGGGCAGCCGGTCCTGATCAGCGACCACATCAACCTCACGGCCACGTCGCCGATCGTCGGCGCCAACTTCGTCGACCTCACCGATCTGTACTCGCCGCGTCTGCGGGCGCTGTGCAAGGAGATCGACGCGAGCCTGGAGGAGGGGGTCTACGCGCAGTTCCCCGGGCCGCACTACGAGACTCCGGCGGAGATCAGGATGGCCCGGGTGATCGGGGCGGATCTGGTCGGCATGTCAACGGTTCTTGAGGCGATTGCCGCGCGGGAGGCGGGGGCGGAGGTGCTGGGGATTTCGTTGGTCACGAATCTTGCGGCGGGGATGACGGGTGAGCCGTTGAACCATGAGGAAGTTCTCCAGGCGGGCCGTGACTCCGCTACGCGGATGGGGTCGCTGCTGGCGCAGGTGCTCGGTCGCCTGTAGGCGGCGGGCGGCGACCATCACCGGCACGCGGCTCCGCAATCCGGGCCGGGCCCATGTGACCCCGGTCCACTGGTCACCCGGCGTGGGGCGGGTCGCGCGCTGCGCACGCCGGCCCGGGGGCGTTGCACAGCCGACGTCTGCAGGGCGCCCCGCGTGGGTGCCGGCCGGGGGGTGTTCGCGCAGCCCGGCGCCAGCGGAGTGCCGTCGCGCCCACCCGTGCCGCCCCAGCGGCACGACCGCCCGCGGATCGCGGGAGCGGCGGCCCGGCTGCCCGCAGCCGCGTACAGCACGCCCCCGTACGGCGCGCCCCGCGTGGGTGCCGGCCGGGGGGTGTTCGCGCAGCCCGGCGCAAGCGGAGTGCCGTCGCGCCCACCGGTGCCGCCCTGGGGGTACCTCCCAGGCCCTTAAGGCACTGGGGGAGGCACGACTGCCCGCGGATTGCGGCAGTGGGCCGCGGGTGGCGGCAGTGGGCCGCGGGTGGCGGCAGCGGGCCGCGGGAGCGACGGGCCGTCTACGGCGGGGAGGGGACGGGGCGCCGCCCCAGCGGCACGACTGCCCGCGGACACGCCTACGGCGGGGAGGGGGCGGGGTGGGGGTGTTCGCCCGCAGTGGCTGGCGCGTCCGCGGCCTCGGCTTCGCCAACAGGCACAGTCGCGCCAGTCCGAGGACGGACACCCCCGGCCCGGCCCCGCACCACCCACCCACCGTGGGCGCTACCCAAGCCCACACCGCACCCGCAGGCACACAACGCGTACCCGACTCAACGAGAGGCTGACCGACCGTGCAAGATGACGCCCTCATCGCCCAGGCCCAGGCATGGCTCGCCGAGGACCCCGACCCGGACACCCGCGAGGAGCTCGCCCGACTCATCGACGCCGGTGACCACGCCGAGCTCACCGCACGCTTCAGCGGCACCCTCCAGTTCGGCACCGCCGGCCTCCGCGGCGAACTCGGCGCCGGCCCCCTGCGCATGAACCGCTCCGTGGTCATCCGCGCAGCCGCCGGCCTCGCCGCGTACCTCAAGAAGAACGGCCACACCGACGGCCTCGTCGTCATCGGCTACGACGCCCGCCACAAGTCGCAGACCTTCGCCGAGGACACCGCCGCCGTCATGGCCGGCGCCGGCCTGAGGGCGGCCGTACTCAACCGCCCCCTCCCCACCCCCGTCCTCGCCTTCGCCATCCGGCACCTCGGCGCGGTCGCCGGCGTGGAGGTCACCGCCAGCCACAACCCGCCCCGCGACAACGGCTACAAGGTGTACCTCGGCGACGGCTCCCAGATCGTCCCCCCGGCCGACGCGGAGATCGCCGCCGAGATCGACGCCGTGGCGTCCCTCACCACTGTCCCCCGCCCCACCGAAGGCTGGGAGACCCTCGACGACACCGTCCTGGACGCCTACCTCGCCCGCACCACGCAGGTCCTGGCCGAGGACTCCCCCCGCACCGCCCGCACCGTCTACACGGCCATGCACGGCGTCGGCAAGGACACCCTCCTCGCCGCCTTCGAGCGGGCAGGCTTCCCCGCCCCCGTCCTCGTCACCGAGCAGGCCGACCCCGACCCGGAGTTCCCGACCGTCGCGTTCCCCAATCCGGAGGAGCCCGGCGCGATGGACCTCGCCTTCGCGAAGGCCCGCGAGACGAACCCCGACCTGGTCATCGCGAACGACCCCGACGCCGACCGCTGCGCAGCGGCCGTCAGGGACGGCGCCGACTGGCGCATGCTGCGCGGCGACGAGGTCGGCGCGCTGCTCGCCGCCCACCTGGTCCGCCGCGGAGCGACCGGCACCTTCGCGGAGTCGATCGTGTCGTCGAGCCTCCTCGGCCGTATCGCCGAGAAGGCCGGCCTCCCCTACGAGGAGACCCTGACCGGGTTCAAGTGGATCGCGAGGGTCGAGGGCCTGCGCTACGGCTACGAGGAGGCCCTCGGCTACTGCGTCGACCCGGACGGCGTACGGGACAAGGACGGCATCACGGCGGCGCTGCTCCTGACGGAACTGGCCTCCGAGCTCAAGGAGAGCGGCCGTACGCTCCTCGACCTCCTCGACGACCTCGCCCTGGAGCACGGGCTGCACGCCACGGACCAGCTCTCAGTCCGGGTGAAGGACCTCGGCCTGATCGCCTCCGCGATGCACCGCCTGCGCGCACAGCCGCCCGGCGAACTGGCGGGCCTGCCCATCACCTGGGCGGAGGACCTCACCCAGGGCACGGACAAGCTCCCGCCCACGGACGGCCTCCGCTACACACTGGACGGCGCACGGGTCGTCGTCCGCCCCAGCGGCACGGAACCGAAGCTGAAGTGCTACCTGGAGGTGGTGATCCCGGTGGCGACGAAGGCCGACCTCCCGGAGGCCCGCACCCGGGCGACAGCGCTCCTCGAGAGGATCAAGCAGGATCTGTCCGAGGCAGCGGGCATCTGAGGAAACCCCGAGCGGGGCGGACACCCGCCCCGCTCAGGACGACTCAGCCCACAGCCAGCAGAACCGCCAGCAACACGGCCCCGGCAACGGCCGGCCCCGCGATCTCGTAGGCCCACCGCACGGTCACCTCGCCCTGCGCGGCCTCCGCGTCCTGCCGCCGCTCGAGCAGCTCGCGCATCTCGGCCATGGCCCGGTCGCTCTCGGCCTGCCGAGGCACCTCGGGAACAACCCCCCGGCCGACGCCCCCGCCACTCTCACCACGAGCCGCCCGCGCGGCCACGCGCGCCTCGTGCCGGGCCGCCTTGTTGCGGGCCCGCAGGGAGACAGGAAGGGCCCACAGCTGGTACTTGGTACCGGAGTCGTCGACGACCTCGTTGGAGAACCCGGAGCGCAGCGAGGCGACCTGCCCCCAGGGCAGCACGATCACGCGGAACGGGTTGCGGACGCGCAGCCGGTCGTCGTTCACGTAGACGGCGGGGCGCAGGGTGTAGGCGACGACGAGCGGGACCAGCAGGAGCATCGTGGCAAGCGACAGCCACGGGGTGCGGCCCTCCCCGGCGACCACGGCGTCGACGCCGAGCCAGCCGATGATGGCGAGCAGCAGCACACCGCCGATGATGCCCGCGGGCGAGCGGTAGATGCGGTCCTGGTACTGGGGCGCCGCCGACCCGGAGGGCTGCGAGGGCTCCGGGTCAGGCGACTGGCGCTCGGGGGTCGTCATGCCCCCGATTCTGCACGACGCCTCAGACCGGTACGCGACGGAGCCGGGAGCCGCCCCCACAAGCCGCCCCACAGGACGCCCCACAGCCGCCCCACAAGCTGCCCCCCGGGGCTGTACAGCCGCTACGCGCGTAGATATGCTCGTCTGGTGACCATGCCCACCACTGCACCCAACGCTCTCAGCGACGTCACCGCGTCCGACAGCACACTGCGCCGCTTCCTCCACGGGCTGCCCGGCGTCGACGCGGTCGGCCTGGAGGCCCGTGCCGCGTCCCTCGGCACCCGCTCGATCAAGACGACTGCGAAGGCGTACGCCATCGACCTCGCCATCTCGATGGTCGACCTGACGACGCTGGAAGGCGCGGACACCCCGGGCAAGGTCCGGGCGCTCGGCGCGAAGGCGGTCCGCCCCGACCCGACCGACCGCACCACCCCCGCCACGGCGGCGGTCTGCGTGTACCCCGACATGGTGGCGACGGCGAAGGAGGCCGTCGCCGGCTCGACCGTCAAGGTCGCGTCGGTCGCCACCGCCTTCCCGGCCGGTCGCGCCCCGATCGCGGTGAAGCTGGCCGACGTCCGCGAGGCCGTCGCCGCCGGTGCGGACGAGATCGACATGGTCATCGACCGCGGGGCGTTCCTCGCGGGGAACTACATGAAGGTGTACGACGAGATCACCGCCGTGAAGGAGGCCTGCGGGACGAGCGCCCGTCTGAAGGTCATCTTCGAGACCGGCGAGCTGTCGACGTACGACAACATCCGCCGGGCGAGCTGGCTCGGCATGCTGGCCGGCGCGGACTTCATCAAGACCTCCACCGGCAAGGTCGCCGTCAACGCGACCCCCGCGAACACCCTCCTCATGCTGGAGGCGGTCCGCGACTTCCGCGCCCAGACCGGCGTCCAGGTCGGTGTGAAGCCGGCCGGCGGCATCCGCACCAGCAAGGACGCCATCAAGTTCCTGGTGCTGGTCAACGAGACCGCGGGCGAGGACTGGCTGGACAACCACTGGTTCCGCTTCGGCGCCTCCTCGCTGCTGAACGACCTGCTGATGCAGCGCCAGAAGCTGGCCACCGGCCGCTACTCCGGCCCCGACTACGTGACGGTGGACTGATCACCATGGCACCTGTTTTCGATTACGCACCGGCGCCCGAGTCCCGCTCGATCGTCGACATCGCCTCGTCGTACGGCCTGTTCATCGACGGCGAGTTCACCGAGGCGGCCGACGGCAAGGTATTCAAGACCGTCTCCCCCTCCACGGAGGAGGTCCTCTCGGAGGTCGCCGAGGCCACCGAGGAGGACGTGGACCGCGCGGTGAAGGCCGCCCGCAGGGCCTTCGAGAAGTGGTCGGCGCTGCCGGGCTCCGAGCGCGCGAAGTACCTCTTCCGCATCGCCCGCATCATCCAGGAGCGCAGCCGCGAGCTGGCCGTCCTGGAGACCCTCGACAACGGCAAGCCGATCAAGGAGACACGCGACGCCGACCTCCCCCTGGTCGCCGCGCACTTCTTCTACTACGCGGGCTGGGCCGACAAGCTCGACCACGCCGGCTACGGCGCGAACCCGAAGCCGCTGGGCGTCGCGGGCCAGGTGATCCCCTGGAACTTCCCGCTGCTGATGCTGGCGTGGAAGATCGCCCCGGCGCTGGCGACGGGCAACACGGTGGTCCTGAAGCCCGCCGAGACAACGCCCCTGTCCGCCCTCTTCTTCGCGGACATCTGCCGCCAGGCCGGGCTCCCCAAGGGCGTCGTCAACATCCTCACCGGTGACGGCCGCGCCGGAGCCGCGCTGATCGCCCACCCCGACGTGAACAAGGTCGCCTTCACCGGCTCGACCGCCGTCGGCAAGGAGATCGCGCGTACGGTCGCCGGCACCCGCAAGAAGGTCACGCTCGAACTGGGCGGCAAGGGCGCCAACATCGTGTTCGACGACGCCCCGATCGACCAGGCCGTCGAAGGCATCGTCAACGGCATCTTCTTCAACCAGGGGCAGGTCTGCTGCGCGGGCAGCCGCCTCCTGGTCCAGGAGTCGATCCAGGACGAGCTCCTGGACTCCCTCAAGCGCCGTCTGTCCACGCTCCGCCTCGGCGACCCGCTGGACAAGAACACTGACATCGGCGCGATCAATTCCGCCGAGCAGCTGGCCCGGATCACGGCGCTGGCCGACCTGGGCGAGGCGGAGGGCGCCGAGCGCTGGTCCCCGGCCTGCGAACTCCCGGAGAACGGCTACTGGTTCGCCCCGACGCTCTTCACCAACGTCACCCAGGCGCACACGGTCGCCCGCGACGAGATCTTCGGCCCCGTCCTGTCCGTCCTCACCTTCCGGACGCCCGACGAGGCGGTCGCCAAGGCCAACAACACCCCGTACGGCCTGTCGGCGGGCATCTGGACGGAGAAGGGTTCGCGCATCCTGGCGGTCGCGAACAAGCTCCGTGCGGGCGTGATCTGGTCCAACACGTTCAACAAGTTCGACCCGACGTCGCCGTTCGGCGGCTACAAGGAGTCGGGCTTCGGCCGCGAGGGCGGCCGCCACGGCCTGGAGGCGTACCTCGATGTCTGACCGACTCAACGTACTGAAGACCTACAAGCTGTACGTCGGCGGGAAGTTCCCGCGTTCGGAGAGCGGCCGGGTGTACGAGGTGACCGACGCAAAGGGCAAGTGGCTGGCCAACGCCCCGCTGTCCTCCCGCAAGGACGCCCGTGACGCGGTGGTCGCCGCGCGCAAGGCGTTCGGCGGATGGTCCGGCGCGACGGCGTACAACCGCGGCCAGATCCTCTACCGCGTCGCGGAGATGCTGGAGGGCCGCAGGGGCCAGTACGTCCGTGAGGTCGCCGAGGCCGAGGGCCTGTCGAAGTCGAAGGCCGCCGAGCAGGTGGACGCGGCGATCGACCGCTGGGTCTGGTACGCGGGCTGGACCGACAAGATCGCCCAGGTGGTCGGCGGCGGCAACCCGGTCGCGGGCCCGTTCTTCAACCTGTCCTCGCCGGAGCCGACGGGCGTGGTCGCGGTGCTGGCTCCGCGGGAGTCGTCGTTCCTGGGCCTGGTCTCGGTGATCGCCCCGGTGATCGCGACAGGCAACACGGCCGTTGTCGTCGCGAGCGAGAAGTCCCCCCTGCCCGCCCTCTCCCTGGGCGAGGTGCTGGCCACCTCCGATCTCCCCGGCGGTGTGGTGAACATCCTCTCCGGGCGTACGGCGGAGATCGCCGCCCCGCTCGCCGCGCACCAGGACGTCAACGCGATCGACCTGGCGGGCGCCGACGAGGTGCTGGCCAAGGAGCTGGAGATCGCCGCAGCCGACAACCTCAAGCGCGTCCTCCGTCCACAGCCTGTGGACAACTGGGCGGCAACCCCGGGCACGGACCGCATGACGGCGTTCCTGGAGACCAAGACGGTCTGGCACCCCACGGGTTCGCTGGGCGCGTCGGGCTCCGCCTACTGAGCCACCCCCCACACCGGAGCGCCGTACCCCTCCTCCGTCCGGGAGGGATGCGGCGCTCCGCCCTCGGGTGTCCGGCCCGTCAGCCCCTGAGCAGGCCCGTAGCCTGTCCGGCGCCCGGGATGGCGCCGACCGACGGCGCCTGGGCGACCGGGCCGGTCACCGCCCGGGAGTCGACCTCCTTGAAGTCGGCGACCTGCGTGCGCACGCCGTTGTCGAGCGGGTCCACGCCGGTTCCGGCGAGCGGGTTGGGCTTGAGGTCGGCGACGGTGTCCACGACCTGGCCGGTGTCGAGCGGCACCTCGGAGTCCGCGGCGGCAGCGGTCGTCGCGCCTGCCCCGAGCGCTACTCCCGCGGTCGCGAGGACGGCCAGGGCGCGTCGGGCGGTCGGCGTCTTGGGCGCCTTGTGTCGGGCCATCGCTGTGCCACCTGTCGCCTTCGCTGAGTGATCGGATCGACGCGCAGCGTAGTGGAGATGTGACGCGCGCTTCAAAGCCGTACCGCGGGGTCGTACGCCACCCGAACGATGCCTCACACTGGTGTCCCGTGAGTTCCCAGTCGCCCATATCCGCGCGAGTCGTGCTGCTCTGCGGCCCTTCCGGCTCCGGCAAGTCCCTTCTCGCGGCCCGCTCCGGCCTTCCGGTGCTACGCCTCGACGACTTCTACAAGGAGGGCGACGACCCGACCCTCCCCCTGGTGGCGGGCACGTCGGACATCGACTGGGACGATCCCGGCTCCTGGGACGCGGACGCCGCGGTCGCCGCGATCGAGCGGCTGTGCCGGACGCGTCGCACTGAAGTGCCCGTCTACGACATCTCGCTGAGCGCCCGTACGGGCGAGGGGAGCGTCGACATCGGCGAGACCCCGCTGTTCATCGCGGAGGGGATCTTCGCCGCGGAGATCGTCGGCCGCTGCCGCGAGCTGGGCCTGCTGGCCGACGCGCTGTGTCTGAGCCGCGGCCCGGTGCGGACCTTCCGGCGCCGCTTCCTGCGGGACTTCAAGGAGGGCCGCAAGTCGGTGCCGTTCCTGTTGCGCCGCGGCTGGCGGCTGATGCGGCTGGAGCGGTCGATCATCGCCCGCCAGACGGCGCTGGGCGCGTACGCGTGCGACCGGGACGAGGCACTGGGCCGCCTCGCGGCGGCGGCGGTCGCCGGGCGTACGGCGACGGGCACGAGCACGGCCGCCCGGGCCTGACAAAGCCCTGCGAAGCCTGCCGCACACGAACGGCGGGACTGGGCGGGCCCCCCGGCCCTCCGCAGTCCCGCTGCTCCGTACTCCCCCGTGATCCCCCCGGATCCCCTCGTCGATCCTCTCGGATCTCAGAGGCCCCCCCGTGACCCCCGTGGTGCCTCCCCCTCGTTTCCCCCGTTGCCACGGTGACGCCCCCCGGCATCCCCGCAGGTCCCCCGTTACCCGTCCCCCCGAATCCCCGGATCCCCCGATCCAGGGCCCCCCGCTTCCCCCGTACCTTCAGGCGACAAGCTCCCCGAAGGCGTTCTCCTCGTCACGGCCGAAGCTGAGGACCTCGTCCTCGCGCAGCCGGCGGAGCGACCGCCAGATGCTGGACTTCACCGTGCCGACACTGATCCCGAGGATGTCCGCGATCTCCGGGTCCGTGCGGCCCTCGTAGTAGCGCAGGACCAGCATGGTGCGCTGGAGCTCGGGCAGTCGGGAGAGCGCCTGCCACAGGACGGCGCGCAGCTCGGTGCCGCGCATCGCGTCCGTGTCGCCGGCCGTCTCCGGCAGTTCCTCGGTCGGGTACTCGTTCAGCTTGCGGCGGCGCCACGCGCTGATGTGCAGGTTGGTCATGGTGCGGCGGAGGTATCCGCCGACGGCCGCCTTGTCGCTGATCCGGTCCCACGCCCGGTAGGTCGAGAACAGTGCGCTCTGCAGCAGGTCCTCGGCCTCGAAGCGGTCGCCGGTCAGGTGGTAGGCGGTGGCGTACAGGGAGGCGCGGCGCTCCTGGACGTAGGCGGTGAACTCCACCTCCGTCAGCGAGCGACGCTCCCCCGAGCCCTCCCCGTACGCGTTCCCCCCGTCGGTGTCCCCCGTGGATGCGTCAACCACCGTCATGATCGTGGTGTGCTGACGCCCGGTGCCGCGGGCGCACCCCCGCATGCCCGCCGCACCGGACTTCTCGGAACCCCGGTGCACGTCGTGCAGACGCGTGACCACTGCGCTGGTGCTGGTGCTGTGCAGCGTGTTCATCTCGCGCCCCCCGTCGTGGACTTCCGGTGTTCTGTCCTGCTGTTGTGCTTGTGCCGAATAGCTTGCCGGGGGACCTTCATGGCCGTGTCCGCTGACTGTCACAGACGTGTCACAGGGGTCGAGCACCGCGGGGGCACAGGTTCTTCACAAGTGTCCGTGCACGTAGCGGCACGTATGCGGGCCCAATGGGCATCTGCCGCCCACGGGTCGAACAGGGAGCCCTCCATGGGCCAGAATGAGCGCGTGCCTTCCCTGTTGCTGATCGAGGACGACGACGCCATCCGCACGGCCCTGGAGCTCTCACTGACGCGCCAGGGTCACCGGGTGGCGACCGCTGCCAGCGGTGAGGACGGTCTGAAGCTGCTGCGTGAGCAGCGGCCGGATCTGATCGTGCTGGATGTGATGCTGCCCGGCATCGACGGGTTCGAGGTGTGCCGTCGTATCCGGCGCACGGACCAGTTGCCGATCATCCTGCTGACCGCGCGCAACGACGACATCGATGTGGTGGTCGGCCTGGAGTCGGGCGCCGACGACTACGTCGTCAAGCCGGTGCAGGGGCGGGTGCTGGACGCCCGCATCCGGGCGGTGCTGCGGCGCGGCGAGCGGGAGTCCAGCGACTCGGCGAGCTTCGGCAGCCTGGTCATCGACCGTTCGGCGATGACGGTGACGAAGAACGGCGAGGACCTCCAGCTGACGCCGACGGAGCTGCGGCTGCTGCTGGAGCTGAGCCGGCGGCCGGGGCAGGCGCTGTCCCGGCAGCAGTTGCTGCGGCTGGTGTGGGAGCACGACTACCTGGGCGACTCGCGTCTGGTGGACGCCTGTGTCCAGCGGCTGCGCGCCAAGGTCGAGGACGTGCCGTCGTCCCCGACGCTGATCCGTACCGTGCGCGGTGTCGGCTACCGGCTGGATCCGCCTCAGTGACACAGGAGCACCAAGGGGGGACCGGCGGCTGGTCCGCCGCGCGCAAGGGAGTCTGGTCACGGCTGCGCTTCACCAGCCTGCGGCTGCGGCTGGTCGTGGTGTTCGGGCTGGTGGCGCTCACCGCCGCGGTGTCCGCGTCGGGCATCGCGTACTGGCTGAACCGTGAGTCGGTGCTGACCCGCACCCAGGACGCGGTGCTGCGGGACTTCGAGCGGGAGATGCAGAACCGGGCGGGCGCGCTGCCCGAGCATCCCACCCAGGACGAACTGCAGCGCACCGCGAGCCAGATGGCGACGAGCAGTCAGCGTTTCACCGTGCTGCTGGTGGCGGAGAATCCCGACGGCCGGACGGTGTACGGCAGTTCGGGTGGGCTGAACGGCTTTTCGCTGAAGGACGTGCCGGTCTCGCTGCGCGACGCGGTCACCGAGCGGCAGAAGATCACGTCGAACAACACGTCCCCGCACCATCTGTACTGGCAGCGGACGGTCGACGACGACACCCCGTACCTGGTGGCGGGGACGCGGGTGATCGGGGGCGGGCCGACCGGCTACATGCTGAAGTCGCTGGAGCCGGAGGCCAAGGACCTCAACTCGCTGGCCTGGTCGCTGGGGATCGCCACGGCGCTCGCGCTGATAGGTTCCGCGCTGCTCGCGCACGCCGCCGCGACGACTGTGCTGAAGCCGGTGCAGCGGCTGGGGGTGGCCGCGCGGCGGCTCGGTGAGGGGAAGCTGGACACCCGGCTCAGGGTGTCGGGCACGGATGAACTGGCCGATCTCTCGCGCACGTTCAACAAGGCCGCCGAGGCGCTGGAGAAGCGGGTGGCCGACATGGCCGCGCGGGACGAGGCGTCGCGCCGGTTCGTGGCGGACATGAGCCATGAACTGCGTACGCCGCTGACCGCGATCACGGCGGTGACGGAGGTCCTGGAGGAGGAGCTCGAGTTCGAGGGCGGCGGCATCGACCCGATGATCCAGCCCGCCGTACGGCTGGTGGTGAGCGAGACCCGGCGGCTGAACGACCTGGTGGAGAACCTGATGGAGGTCACGCGCTTCGACGCGGGAACCGCCCGTCTGGTGCTCGACGACGTCGATGTCGCCGACCAGATCACCGCCTGCATCGACGCGCGTGCCTGGCTGGACGCGGTGGAACTGGACGCCGAGCGCGGCATTCACGCGCGGATCGATCCGCGCCGGCTGGACGTGATACTGGCCAACCTCATCGGCAACGCGCTCAAGCACGGCGGTTCGCCGGTGCGGGTGGCGGTGCGGGAATCCGTCGCGGAAGGTGCGGAAGGCACGGAGGGCGCGGGGGGCGCGGGCGGCGCGGAGGGCGTCGGGGACGGGGGCACGGTGGTCATCGAGGTGCGGGACCACGGGCCGGGGATCCCGGAGGAGGTCCTTCCGCACGTCTTCGACCGCTTCTACAAGGCGAGTGCCTCCCGGCCGCGCTCCGAGGGCAGCGGTCTGGGGCTGTCCATCGCGCTGGAGAACGCCCATATCCACGGCGGTGAGATCACCGCGGCCAACTCCCCCGAGGGCGGCGCCGTCTTCACGCTGCGGCTGCCGCGGGACGTGTCCGCACGGGATGCGTCGGAGAAGAGCGGCGACGCCGGGGGCGAAGGCGCCAAGGGGGACGCCCGATGAACGTACGGCGGACGACGGTACGGGGTGCGGCCCTGCGCGGCGGGCGGCGGGGGCTGCTGGCCGTCGGGGTGCTCGGGGTGCTGCTGACCGGGTGCGGGATCCGGGCCACGGAGGTGCCGACCGACTTCGGTCCGGCGCCGTCGCGGGTGCGCTGCTCGCTGGCCGAGCCGGAGGTGTCGACGCAGGCCGTGCGGGGGCTGCCGGTGCAGGTGTTCCTGCTGTGCGGGTCGTCGCTGGTGGCGGTGGACCGGACGGTACGGGTGCCGGACGGGGCGGCGGACGCGCGGCGGGTGCTGGTGGCGCAGGGGCTGCTGGACGAGTTGGCGGAGGTGCCGTCGGCCGCCGAGCGGGAGGCCGGGTACACGACGCGGGTACGGCCCGGGACGACGGTGCGCGGTCCGCGGCCCGGCGACCCGGAGGACACGCTGCGGCTGAGCGCCGCGCCCGGGAGTCTGTCCTCGTCCGCGCTGGCTCAGATCGTGTGCACCTTCTCCGACTCGGCGGCGGCCGAGAGCGACGGCTCGGTGATCCTGGGCGGCCCGGACACCGGCCGGCCGCGGCGCTACAAGTGCACGACCGAGGTCCGCTCCCGTCCGGGTGACGACGATCCGCCCTCCTCGGAGGCCACCGAGGGCTGACTGCGGGCCGGGCCGGCGTGGTGTGCGGCACTGTGGCGCATGCCTCACCCGTTGAACGGGTGACATCCCGGAACCGATCGTGCCGAACGCCGCGTCTTGGGGGTCGTGCAGCGTCAAGGCTTCATCGGCGGCACCGCCGCATTCCGCATCCGTGTGACAGGGGGGCTCCTCCTGGCCGCGTATCTCGCGTTCGTCGCCTGGTACACGCTGCGCCCGCTGGACGTCCCCTGGGTGATGCCGGCGAATCTGCGGCCGTTCGACGGCATCCGGGCCGATTTCGCGCTGGGGTGGACGACGGGGCTGCGCAGGACCGGTGAGGGGATGGCGCTGCTGGCGCCGCTGGGTGTGCTGCTGCCGATGGCCGGCGGGCGGCTGTGCGTCTCGCGGCTGGGGTCGCTGATCCGCACCATGACCGCGACCGCCCTGGTGTCACTGGCCGTGGAGATGCTGCAGACCGCGGTGCCGGGACAGGTCGTGGACGTCGACTCGCTGCTGCTGAACACGGCCGGTGCGGCGCTCGCGCATGCGGCCGTCGTGCCCGCGGGACGCGCCTGGCTGCGCCGCAGGGACAGGCGTACGCCCGTCGCGGCCGTCCTCCCTGAGGAGATGCCTCAGGGGCGGACCCCGACGATTCCCAGGGTCGGGATCGCCCCGTGGAGCGACGCTTTGCCCCCTTCGTCTCCGTAACGTGGAGGGTACCGAGGCAGCCAGTCGGGAGGCCTCGCACCGCTCACGAAGGAGTCGTCATGAGCCGCCTCGTCCGCCCCACCAACGACCGCATGATCGGCGGAGTGTGCGCCGCGCTGGCTCGGCGCTTCGGCATCTCCTCGACCACGATGCGGGTGATCTTCCTGGCGTCGTGCCTGCTTCCGGGACCGCAGTTCCTGCTGTACATCGCGCTGTGGGTGCTGTTGCCCTCGGAGGACAAGGCACGGACGGCCTGGTAGCGCCGGAAACCCCGGGAACCGTCTCCCCGCGAGTACGCCGATGGGGCGCACCCCGAATCCGGGTGCGCCCCATCGGCTGTCGCGTCCGGCGGTCAGCCGCCGAGCGGAAGGCCGTTGACGGAGAGGCCCTTGGCGGGCAGCTGGTCCACCGGCAGGCCGCCGAGGAGGCCGGCGGCCGGGGCGACGGGGCCCGCCTGCTCGGCGACCGGCTGGGCGGTCGCCACACCGGTCCCGGCCACCTCCTGGCCCGCCGTCAGCGCCTCGGAGGAGCTCGGCACCGCGCCGGACAGCCGCTCCGCCGGAACGGCCTGGGTGACGGAGTCCAGCGCCGGAGCGGTGTCCGGGACGGCCGGGGCCGCGGTGGCGGCGCCCGCCCCGGCGGCGGCGAAGGCGGCACCGAGAGCGGCGACACCGAGGGTCTTGGCAGCAGACTGCTTCATGTAAATGCGTCCTCGAAATGGGATACGGGGATGTGAGCGGTGCTGTGACGGTAAACATGCGGCACCGCCCGCCGCAAACATCGAAATGAGGACGGATGGTGAACACGGCGGGCGTTCACCCTTCCCGGGGACGCGGTGTTCAGCCCTGCGAATCCACAGAACCGCTGGTAGAGGCGGTCTGCCGGAACAGCCATTCGGATTTCAGCTCGGCAAATCCGGGCTTGATGACGTCATTGATCATGGCCAGTCGTTCATCGAAAGGGATGAACGCTGATTTCATTCCATTGACAGTGAACCATTGAAGGTCGTCGAGCGTGTAACCGAAGGCCTCGACCAGGTGCTCGAATTCCCGGCTCACACTGGTGTGGGACATAAGGCGATTGTCGGTATTTACGGTGGCGCGGAACAGCAGCCGGCGCAGCAGACCGATCGGGTGCTCGGCATACGAGGCGGCGGCGCCGGTCTGGAGGTTGGAGCTGGGGCACAGTTCCAGGGGGATGCGCTTGTCCCTGACGTAGGAGGCGAGGCGGCCGAGCCGGACGGTGCCGTCGTCGCGGACCTGGATGTCGTCGATGATGCGCACCCCGTGGCCGAGCCGGTCGGCGCCGCACCACTGGAGGGCCTGCCAGATGGACGGCAGCCCGAACGCCTCGCCGGCGTGGATGGTGAAGTGGTTGTTCTCCCGCTTCAGGTACTCGAAGGCGTCGAGGTGCCGGGTGGGCGGGTAGCCGGCCTCGGCGCCCGCGATGTCGAAGCCGACGACGCCCAGGTCCCGGTAGCGGTTGGCGAGTTCGGCGATCTCCAGGGCGCGGGCGGCGTGCCGCATCGCGGTGAGCAGGGCGCCGACCCTGATGCGGTGCCCGTTGTCCCTGGCGCGCCGCTCCCCCAGCCGGAAGCCCTCGTTGACCGCCTCGACGACCTCTTCGAGGGTCAGTCCGCCGTCGAGGTGCTGCTCGGGGGCGTAGCGGACCTCGGCGTAGACGACGCCGTCCTCGGCGAGGTCCTCGGCACACTCGGCGGCGACCCGGACGAGGGCGTCGCGGGTCTGCATGACGCCGACGGTGTGCGAGAACGTCTCCAGATACCGCTCGAGGGAGCCGGAGTCGGCGGCCTGGTGGAACCAGAGGGCGAGTTTGTCGGGGTCGGTGTCGGGGAGGCCGGTGTACCCGGTCTCACGGGCCAGGTCGACGACGGTGCCGGGGCGCAATCCGCCGTCGAGGTGGTCGTGCAGCAGGACCTTGGGCGCCCGGCGGATCTGGTCCGCGGTCGGGGTGTTCGCGATGGTCTGGCTCGTCATTTCGGCACTCTAAGGCCTACGCGTGTAGATCACCGGGTGTGCGACGGGCCCGAATCCGTCGATACGCAACGGTGACCGCACGGACGGGTCGGGTACACCGCCGCTTCTGAGAATGTTCTGTCATGGCACAGCAAGCGACGCCGGTGCGCACGGCCCGGCTGGGGAGGGTGCTCGGCCCGGAGCCGACCGAGGTGGGCGGTGTGGTGCTGCTGCTCCCCGGCGGCGAAGAGGTGTCCAGCCGGCGGCCGTCGCCCCTGCTGGCGGCCGCTTCCGTGCGGGGGCTCGGACGCCGCCTCACCCGCGCGGGACGGGAGCAGAGCCTTGCCACCCACGTCGTCCACTACCGCTACCGGGGCTGGAACGGCAGCGAGGCGCACCTCGCCCACGACGCCGCCTGGGCCGCCGACGAGGCCGTACGGCGCTACGGGGACGTGCCCGTCTGCCTGGTCGGGTCCGGCATGGGCGGCCGGGCCGCGCTCCGCGCGGGGGGCCACGAAGCCGTCAACTCCGTGCTGGCGCTGGCCCCCTGGCTTCCCGAGGAGGATGTGGCGGCACCACCCGAACCGGTGAAACAGCTCGCCGGGCGGCGCGTGCTGATCGTGCACGGCACGAACGACGCGCGGACCGATCCCGAGTTGTCGTTCCGGCTGGCGGCCCGGGCGAAGAAGGCGAACCGGGAGGTATGCCGGTTCGAGGTCCACGCGGACGGGCACGGGCTCAGCCAGTACCGGGAGGAAGTGCTGGCGCTGGCCGAGGACTTCGTGATGGGGGCGCTGTTCGGGCGGGCGTTGTCGCGGCCCGTGCAGGATGCCTTGGCGGCGCCTCCGCCGCTGGGGTTGCGGATGCCGCTGGCTGCGGGGTTCGGGGAGTCTTTGCGGCGGCGGTAGCGTCGTCGGGGTGTCTGCCTGACGGCGGGTGCGGTCCGTCGGTGGCTGGTCGCGCCCGCGCGGCGGAGCCGCATATCGACACAGCCCCGCGCCCCTCTGTGTGTTGCCCCCTGCGTCGGCAGCCAGGCACCCCTTCTCGCGGCAGCGGAGTGCTCCTTCCGCTGAGCAGTCTCAAGTCGGCAGCAATGTGCCCCTTTTGCTGAGCAGAAACTTTTTGAAGGCTGCTACCGGGGGTGTGTCCGGGTGGCCTGCCAGCCAGGCCACGCCGATTTCCCTTGCGGCCCGGGGGGCCGTGACCGTCAGTTCCACCACACCAGGACGGGGGAAGGGCGGTGGCGGGAGGAGGGCCACGCCCAGGCCCGCCGCCACCAGGCCGCGCAGGGTTTCCGCTTCCTCGCCCTCGAAGGCGATACGGGGCCGGAAGCCGGCCTGGGCACAGAGGTCGTCGGTGATGCGGCGCAGCCCGTAACCGGGTTCCAGGGTCACGAACGTCTCGTCGGCGGCCTCGGCCAGCCGGATGCGGCGGCGGCCGGCGAGGGGGTGGTCGACGGGGACGACCAGGCGCAGCTTCTGCTCGTCGAGGCGGCGCGCGACGAGGTCGGGGGCGCCGGGCACCGGGGAGGTCAGGCACAGGTCGAGTTCGCCCGCGCGGAGGCCTTCCAGCATGGCCTCCCCGTAGTTCTGTACGAGGCTGAAGCGGACGCGCGGATGGTCGGCGCGGAAGGCGTGCAGCAGGCCGGGCACGGTCTCGGCGCCCATGGTGTGCAGGAACCCGAAGGCGACCTTGCCGGTGGCGGGGTCGGCGTCGGCGCGGACCTCCTCGGCGGCGCGTTCGATCTCGGCGAGGGCGCGTTCGACGGAGGTGAGGAAGGTGCGGCCG
Source organism: Streptomyces sp. NPDC052079 (assembly GCF_040680275.1). Taxonomy (NCBI): domain Bacteria; kingdom Bacillati; phylum Actinomycetota; class Actinomycetes; order Kitasatosporales; family Streptomycetaceae; genus Streptomyces; species Streptomyces sp. NPDC052079. Next base: position 375,674 of record NZ_JBFAWL010000001.1, on the reverse strand, counting down.
GCCGGGGTCAGGGAGACCGTGCGGCCGTGGCGGGCGAACAGCTCCACGCCCAGGTCCTGTTCTAGGCGGGCCATGGCCCGGGAGAGCGTGGACTGCGGTACCTGCATCTCCTGGGCGGCGCGCGTGACATGCTCGGTGCGGGCGACACCGGCGAAGTAGGCGAGGCGGGGCGCGAGCAGCCTGGACATGTCGTCCGTATCTCGTGTGTCACCGGTGTGTGACAGCCACCTCGCTGACCTCTGCTCATGCTCCATGGGAACGATTATGGCGATTCCATGCATTGGACGGATGAGCGGGGGCGTCCGTAGTTTCGTGGCATGACTCCCGCCAGTACCGGGGCGTCCACCAGCGTGGGCGCCGTCGCATCCGTTCCCTCTGATCCTTCCGACCTGCCGCCCGTCTCCGCGTCACGGATGTCTCCGGGCGGGCCCGGTTACCGCCGGATGAGTCTCGCCCTGTTCCTCGCGGGCGTCGCGACGTTCGCGCTGCTGTACTCCACGCAGGCCCTGCTGCCGCTGGTCTCCGCCGACTTCGCGGTGAGCGCGGGCGACGCGAGCTGGACGGTGTCGGCGGCGACCGGCGGTCTGGCGCTGTTCGTGCTGCCGATGAGCGCGCTCTCGGAGCGGTTCGGACGGCGCACCGTCATGACGGTCTCGCTCGCCGTCGCGGTGACCGTCGGACTGCTGGTGCCCTTCGCCCCGTCGCTGGGCGTGCTGGTGGTCCTGCGGGCGCTGCAGGGCGCGGCGCTGGCGGGGCTGCCCGCGTCGGCGACGGCGTATCTCGCGGAGGAGGTCACGCCCAAGGCGCTGGTGACGGCGATCGGGCTGTTCGTGGCCGGCAACAGCGTCGGCGGGATGAGCGGCCGCGTGATCACCGGCTGGGTGGCGCAGGAGTGGGGCTGGCGGGTCGCCGTCGGGGTGATCGGGCTGCTCGCGGTGGCGTGCGCGGTGGCCTTCCGGCTGCTGCTGCCGGCGCCGCGGCACTTCCGTCCGGGATCGCTGCGGCCGCGTGTGCTCGTCGGTACGGTCCGCGGGCATCTGGCCGATCCGCTGCTGCGGCGGCTGTTCGCGATCGGTGCGCTGTTCATGGCGGTGTTCGGGGGCGTGTACACGGTCATCGGGTACCGGCTGACCGAGGCGCCGTTCTCGCTGCCGCAGGGTGTCGTGGGGTCGGTCTTCCTGGTGTATCTGGTGGGCACGGTTTCCGCTTCGGCGGCGGGGCGACTGGTGGACCGGCTGGGACGGCGCGGTGCGCTGTACGCGGGCGGGGGGACGACCGCGGTGGGGTTGCTGCTGTCGCTCGCCGGGTCGCTGCCGCTGGTGCTGCTGGGGCTGGTGCTGATCACCGCCGGGTTCTTCGCGGGGCATGCGGTGGCGTCGTCGGCGGTGGGGAAGACCGCGCGGGTGGGGCGTGCGCAGGCGTCGGCGCTGTACCAGTCCGCGTATTACGTCGGCTCCAGTGTGGGGAGCACGGTGGGGGCGCTGGCGTTCCACGCGGGGGGATGGGGCGGCACGGTGGCGGTCGGGCTGGTGGCGGTGGCGGGGGTCGCGGTGATCACCCTGGCGGGGACGCGGGCGGCGGCGCGGGCTGCCTTGCGGCCGGCCTGACGTTTTTTCGCCCCCGCCGCCCCTTCCCGTCCCGTCCCTGGGGGCTGCGCCCCCAGACCTCCTTTTCGGCCCTTCGGGCCTCGTCCTCAAACGCCGGACAGGCTGATGGACACCGCTGTTGACCTGCGCGTTCGTTGACTCGGGGGGCCGTTGTCAGTGGGCTGGGGTAGCTTCCGGAGTGGTGGGTGCGATGGTGCGCCACCAAGAGGCCACATGGGGTGGGTGGAATGACGAACGGCACGGCGACGACGACCGATGTGGACGCCAGGCTGGAGGAGTACCGGGTGGAACTGACCGGGTACTGCTATCGGATGCTCGGCTCGTCCTTCGAGGCGGAGGACGCGGTGCAGGACACCATGATCCGCGCCTGGCGCAGCTACGACAAGTTCGAGGGCCGCTCCAGCCTCCGCTCCTGGCTCTACCGCATCGCCACGAACGTATGCCTGGACATGCTGACGGCCGGCAACAAGCGGGCCCGCCCGATGGACCTCACGGAGTCCACACCGCTGGCGCAGGCCGCGCTGTCGCCGCGCCCGGACAACACCTGGCTGGAGCCGATGCCCGACTCCCGGGTGCTGCCCACGCCCGCCGACCCGGCGGAGGCGGCGGTCGCCAAGGAGTCGGTGCGGCTGGCCTTCATGGCCGCGCTCCAGCAGCTGCCGGCCAAGCAGCGGGCGGTGCTGATCCTGCGGGAGGTGCTGGCCTGGAAGGCGAGCGAGGTGGCCGAGCTGCTGGGCACGTCCGTCGCGTCGGTCAACAGCGCGCTCCAGCGGGCCCGGGCGACGCTCGCCGAGCGGCAGCAGCCCGGCGCCGAGGCATCGGTGTCCGACCCGCTGGACGAGGAGCAGCAGAAGCTGCTCGAGCGCTATGTGGCGGCGTTCGAGGGCTACGACATGTCGGCGCTGACCGAGCTGCTGCACGAGGACGCCATCATGACGATGCCGCCGTTCGACCTGTGGCTGACCGGCGCCGAGGACATCACGGGTTTCATGACGACGCTGGGCGCCCCCTGCGCGAACTCGCGGCTGGTGCCGGTGGAGGTCAACGGGCTGCCGGGGTTCGCGCAGTACAAGCCCGACCCGGAGGCGGGCGGTTTCACGCCGTGGGCGGTGCAGGTGCTGGAGATCTCAGACGGCCGGATCACCGGGTTCCACTGCTTCCTGGACACCAAGCGGTGGTTCCCGCTGTTCGGGCTGCCCCTCCATCTCGAAGCGGAGCCCGACCAGGTCGAGCAGGGCACATAGCGCCGGGGAGGGATCGCGCAGCCGTATCCGGCCTCCGCAGCGGCGGGCCGTGAGCTGGAGCCGTGCGAGCAGGTTCACGGCGGCGAGTCCGGGCGGTCCCAGCCCCCCGACGTCGCAGACGACCACGGCGCCCGTCGTCCCTCGTCTTCCGCCGCTCTCCAGGAGAGTCCGCAGCGCATCGCACGGCCCGTTCACCTCATCCCCGGTGAGAGGGCCGCGGAGTACGAGCACGGGCGGTGTCATGGCGTCCACGACCGGTAGACCCGGCGGGTGCGCGTAACTCATCGCGAGGGCCGCCGCGAAGATCACACCGGTTCTCGTGGTGGTGGCGGCGCTGCTGGGGTGATTCAGGTCTCGGGGAACTCGCTGCTGTCGATGACGAGATCGAAGGGGGCGGGGATCTTGATGGGCTCGCCGAACTTCGCGGTGCTCAGCGGCCGGTAGACGGCTCCCTTGGGGTCACCGTAGAGGGTCGCCGTCGGCCCGTCGGAGGCCCAGCGGTCGACCAGGAGGTACAGCGGGATGCCCGCGGTGGCGTAGGCGGCGAGCTTGGCGACGCGGTCGTTGCGGGCGTTGGACTTCGAGGTGACCTCGACGACCAGTTCGGCGAGGGCGGCGGGGATGTGGGTGTCCGATTCGGTGTGGTCCCGCACAGGGGCCACGACAAGATCGGGGATGAGCATGCCCAGACGCGAGGGCACGGCGATGGCCAGGGTCTGGAAGATCTCCCAATCCTCGGGAACCACGGAGTACAGACGACGCTGGATACGTTCCGCGATCAAGTGGTGACGGTACGCGGGAGGGGGTGACACGGTGATGATCCCCTCGATGATCTCCACCTTGCTGCCCTCGGGCCATTCCATCTCCTCCCAGAACCGCACGAGGTCGTCCCAGTTCTGCTCGGGATCCTGGCTCACGGTGAGTGCGCTCACGACGGTCTCCCATCGTTGCGTCACCGAGTGCAGCATGCCGAACGGGACCGGTGGAGGGTCCGCCGGTCCCGTTCATCCGATCGGGGAAACCGCTGGTCAGGCGATACGTTCCAGCACGACGGGAGTGGGCGTGGAGTGCGTGCCGGGGGGCGCGATGTCGTAGGAGCCGTCCACTGCCTGGAGGGCGTAGTCGAAGCGGTCGGGGGTGTCCGTGTGGAGGGTGAGGAGGGGCTGGCCCTCCGTTACCCGGTCGCCGGGCCTGGCGTGGAGTTCTACGCCCGCGCCCGCCTGCACGGGGTCCTCCTTGCGGGCGCGGCCGGCGCCGAGGCGCCAGGCGGCGACGCCGATGTCGTAGGCGTCCAGGCGGGTCAGGACGCCGGAGGACGGGGCCGTGACGACGTGCTGCTCGCGGGCCATCGGCAGTTCGGCGTCCGGGTCGCCGCCCTGGGCCGCGATCATGCGGCGCCAGACGTCCATGGCGGAGCCGTCGGCGAGGGCCTTCGCCGGGTCGGCGTCGCGCAGGCCCGCCGCGTCGAGCATCTCGCGGGCGAGGGCCAGGGTCAGCTCGACGACGTCCGCCGGGCCGCCGCCCGCCAGGACCTCGACGGACTCGCGGACCTCGAGGGCGTTGCCGGCGGTCAGGCCGAGCGGGGTGGACATGTCGGTCAGGAGGGCGACGGTCCTCACTCCGGAGTCGGTGCCCAGGCCGACCATGGTGCGGGCCAGTTCGCGGGCGTCGTCGAGAGTCTTCATGAAGGCGCCGGTGCCGACCTTCACGTCCAGGACCAGCGAGCCGGTGCCCTCCGCGATCTTCTTGGACATGATGGAGGAGGCGATGAGCGGGATCGCCTCGACCGTGCCGGTGACGTCACGCAGCGCGTACAGCTTCTTGTCCGCCGGGGCCAGTCCGTCGCCGGCCGCGCAGATGACCGCGCCGGTGGTGTCCAGGACGTGCAGCATCTCCTCGTTGGAGAGCAGGGCGCGCCAGCCGGGGATGGACTCCAGCTTGTCGAGTGTGCCGCCGGTGTGGCCGAGGCCGCGGCCGGAGAGCTGCGGGACGGCCGCGCCGCAGGCGGCGACGAGCGGCGCGAGCGGGAGGGTGATCTTGTCGCCGACGCCGCCGGTGGAGTGCTTGTCGGCGGTGGGGCGGGACAGGGACGAGAAGTCCATGCGCTCACCGGAGGCGATCATCGCGGCGGTCCAGCGGGCGATCTCGCTCCGGTTCATGCCGTTGAGGAGGATCGCCATGGCGAGGGCCGACATCTGCTCGTCGGCCACCTCCCCGCGGGTGTACGCGTCGATGACCCAGTCGATCTGCTCGTCGCTGAGTTCGCCGCGGTCCCGCTTGGTGCGGATGACGGAGATGGCGTCCATGGCCATGGCTCGGGTTCCTTCCGGGGTGCGAAGGGCGCGGCCCCTCCGGCCGACGGTACCGACGGTGTCGGCAGTCGCTCGGAGGGGCCGCACGGGAGTTACGGGGTGAGGTGCTGCGGGCCGAAGGCCTGGGGCAACATCTCCGACAGCGGCAGGATTCCTTCCGGGGTCTCCAGCAGCAGTCCGGTGCCGCCGAACTCGTACAGCAGCTGGCGGCAGCGGCCGCACGGGACGAGGATCTCGCCGTCGCCGTCCACACAGGTGAAGTGGGTGAGCCGGCCGCCGCCGGTGCGGTGCAGCTCCGAGACCAGGCCGCACTCGGCGCACAGGCCGAGGCCGTACGAGGCGTTCTCGACGTTGCAGCCGGACACCGTGCGCCCGTCGTCGACCAGGGCCGCGACACCGACCCGGTAGCCCGAGTAGGGGACGTAGGCGTGGGTCATGGCCTCGCGGGCGACGGCGCGCAGCGCCTCCCAGTCGATGTCGGCGGCGGTCACTTGCCCTGTCCCTTCCGGTACGGCATGCCGTTGGCCTTCGGCATGCGCAGCCGCTGGGCGGAGAGGGCGAGGACGACCAGGGTGATGACGTACGGCGTGGCGGCGACGACCTGGTTGGGGACCTCGTTGGTGCCGGCGTACCAGGCGAAGACGAGGGCGCCGATGACCAGGGTGATCGCGGCGTTGACGTACTTCTTGCGGATGACCAGCCAGATCGCGCCGATGAGCAGCAGCAGCGCGCCGAGCAGCAGCAGGGCGTGCACGTTGGCGGAGCCGCCGCGCAGGTTGAGGCTGTCGGTGTAGCCGAAGAGGCCGGCGCCGATGGCGAGGCCGCCCGGCATCCAGTTGCCGAAGATCATGGCGGCGAGGCCGATGAAGCCGCGTCCGCTGACCTGACCCTCCAGATAGAAGGGGTTGGCCACGATGGACAGGAAGACACCGCCGAGGCCGGCCAGGCCGCCGGAGATGATCACGGCGAGGTACTTGTACTTGTAGACGTTGACGCCGAGGGATTCGGCCGCCACCGGGTTCTCGCCGCAGGAGCGCAGCCGCAGACCGAACGGGGTGCGCCACAGGATCCACCAGGTGGCGGGGACGAGGGCGACGGCGATCAGGGTCAGCCAGGAGACGTCGGTGACCAGTCCGCCGAGCAGGCCCGCGATGTCGGAGACGAAGAACCAGCCCTTGTCGTTGAGGTCGCTCAGTGCCTCCGACAGTCCCGGCACGGTGAAGTGGCCGAGGGAGTCGACCGCCGGGGACTGCTTGGCGGAGCCGCCCTGGTGGCCGACGAAGGCCAGCGGGGCCAGGTAGCGGGTGGCGCCCAGGGCGAGGATGTTGATCGCCACACCGGAGACGATGTGGTTGACGTTGAAGGTGACGGTGACGATCGCGTGCAGCAGGCCGCCGAGGCAGCCGCCGATGATGCCGACGAGGACACCGGTCCACGGACCCCACTGGAATCCGGCCCAGGCGCCGAACCAGGTGCCCAGGATCATCATGCCTTCGAGGCCGATGTTGACGACGCCCGCGCGCTCGGCCCACAGACCGCCGAGACCGGCGAGGCCGATCGGGACGGCGAGCTGGAGGGCGGTGGACATCTGGCTGACGTTGGTGATGCCGTTGGCGCCGGTGATCAGGCGCACGATCGAGGTGAGGGCCAGGCCTCCGGCGATGACCAGGAGCAGTACGGGCCAGGACAGACGGCGGCCGGCCTTCGGTGCGTGCTGCAGCGACGGCTGGTTGACGTCGGTCGCTGTGGTCGGAGCGGTCATCGGCCGGCCACCTCCTTCGTGGTGTTGTTGTCGGCGCCCAGGACGTAGCCCGCGGCGAGCTCCGCGCCGACGCGGCGCTGCTGGCGGCGCAGGCCCCACTCGCGGACGGCCTCGTAGGAGACCACGACGGAGAGGACGATCAGGCCCTGCATGATGACCGCGATCTCCTTGTCGTAGCCGTGGAAGTCCAGCTCGGGCGAGGCCTTGTCGAGCCACGCCCACAGCAGGGCGGCGAAGGCGATGCCCACCGGGCTGTTGCGGCCGAGCAGGGCGATGCCGATGCCCAGGAAGCCGATGCCGGTCGGGAAGCTGAGGTTGTACGTGTGCGAGTCGCCGAGCAGGATCGGCAGACCCGCGAGGCCGGCGATGGCGCCGGAGAGCAGCATCGCGGTCAGGACCATGCGCTTGGGGTCGACGCCGCTGGCGGCGGCGGCGGACTCCGAGGCGCCGGAGGCGCGCAGGTCGAAGCCGAAGCGGGTGCGGTTGAGGACGACCCAGTAGCCGATGCCGAGCAGGACGGCGAGGATCACCAGGCCGTAGATCTCACCGGCGGCGCCCAGGTCGATGCCGGGGATCCAGCCGGATGCGTACATCTCGCCGGTGGTGTTGTTGTTGCCGATCTTGACGCCGAAGACGGTGGGCAGCCAGAGGTAGCCGATCACGGAGGTCGCGATGGCGTTGAGCATGATCGTCGAGACGACCTCGCTGACACCGCGGGTGACCTTCAGCACGCCGGCGATGCCGGCCCAGAAGGCGCCGGTGAACACGGCGGTGAGGAGCAGCAGCAGGATCTGCAGGGCCGCCGGCAGGTTCATATGGGCGCCGACGATGGCGGCCATCATGGCGCCGAGCTGGTACTGGCCGTCGACGCCGATGTTGAACAGGTTCATCCGGAAGCCGATGGCGACCGCGAGGGCCGCGATGTAGTACATCGACGCCTGGTTGATGATCAGGACCTGGATGTCCGAGAAGCCGGCCTGCTCGAACATGAGGGCGAACGGCTCGACCGGGTTCTTGCCGGAGGCGACCAGCACGATCGCGCTCAGCACGAAGGCCACGGCGAGCGCGATGACAGGCCCGGCCACGGCGAGGAGCACGCGCTCCTTGTCGAACTTCTTCATCAGCGGGCCTCGTCTTCCGGAGACTCGGGGGACGTGGACGTCGCGCCCGGGGTCTCGGGGGTCTCGTCGTGTTCCAGGTGGCCCTCGGCGGCGCCGGTCATGGCGGTGCCGAGTTCCTCCGGGGTGATGGTGGCCGGGTCGGCGTCCGCGACGAGCTTGCCGTCGTAGATCACGCGGAGGGTGTCGGACAGGCCTATGAGCTCGTCCAGGTCGGCGGAGATCAGCAGCACGGCCAGGCCCTCGCGGCGGGCCTCGCGGATGTGGTCCCAGATGGCGGCCTGCGCGCCGACGTCCACACCGCGGGTGGGGTGGGCGGCGATCAGGAAGCGCGGCTTGTGGCTCATCTCGCGGCCGACGATCAGCTTCTGCTGGTTGCCGCCGGAGAGGGAGGCCGCGGTGACGTCGATGCCGGGGGTGCGGACGTCGTACGTCTTGACGATGCGGCGGGTGTCCTCCTGGGCGGACTTCGGGTCCAGCCAGATGCCCTTGGCGTTGGGACGTTCGGTGACGTGACCGAGGATGCGGTTCTCCCAGAGGGGGGCCTCCAGGAGCAGGCCGTGGCGGTGGCGGTCCTCGGGGATGTAGCCGATGCCGTGCTCGCGGCGCCGGCGGGTGGGCCAGGCGGTGATCTCCTCGTCGGCCAGCCGGATGACGCCGGAGTCTGCGTGCCGCAGGCCGATCAGGGCGTCGACCAGTTCGGTCTGGCCGTTGCCCTCGACGCCCGCGATGCCGAGGACCTCGCCCTCGTGGATGGTGAAGGAGATGTCGTCGAGCAGGGCCTTGCCGCCGTCGGCCGTCAGGCGCAGCTTGTCGACGGTGATGACGGGGCGGTCGGTGACCGTGGACTCGGCGGTCTCCGGCGTCGGCAGCTCGCTGCCCACCATCAGCTCGGCGAGCTGACGCGGCGTCGTCTCGGCGGGGACGGCGGTGCCGACGGTGGTGCCGCGGCGTATGACGGTGATCTCGTCGGCGACGGAGAGGACCTCGCCCAGCTTGTGGGAGATGAAGATGACCGACAGGCCTTCGGCCTTGAGCTCGCGCAGGTTGTCGAAGAGGGCGTCGACCTCCTGCGGCACCAGGACGGCGGTGGGCTCGTCGAGGATCAGGGTGGTGGCGCCGCGGTAGAGGACCTTGAGGATCTCCACGCGCTGGCGGGCGGCGACGCCGAGCTCCTCCATCAGGACGTCGGGGCGGACGCCGAGGCCGTAGCGGTCGGAGAGCTCCTTGATCTTGCGGCGGGCCCTGGCGCCGATGCCGTAGAGCTTCTCGCTGCCGAGGACGACGTTCTCGAGGACGGTGAGGTTGTCGGCGAGCATGAAGTGCTGGTGCACCATGCCGATGCCGCGCGCGATGGCGTCGGCGGGGGACGAGAAGCTCACCTTCTCGCCGTGGATCGCGATGGTGCCCTCGTCCGGCTTCTGCATGCCGTAGAGGATCTTCATCAGAGTCGACTTGCCGGCGCCGTTCTCACCGACGAGGGCATGGACGGTGCCCTTGCGGACGGTGAGATGGATGTCGTGGTTGGCGACGACGCCGGGGAAGCGCTTGGTGATCCCGGCGAGCTCTACGGCGGTCACCGAATCGTTGACCGCCGCTCCGGCCGGAGGGCTGCTGGACGCGTTGATGACGCACTCTCCTGGGGACGGGGGCCGTCTACGCGCGTAGCGCCCCTACGGCATACAAAGGGGTGCGCCCGTGACCGACGGGGTACGGGGAGCCCGGCTCCCCGTACCCCGTCCAGCGGTCGCGACCCCACGGTGGTTCAGAGGGTTGCTCAGCTCGACTTGACCTTGATCTCGCCGCTGATGATCTTCTCCTTGGCCGTCTTGATGGCTTCCTGGAGCTCGGCGTCGTCCGCGAACTTCGGGTTGGAGTTCGACAGGCTCACCTCACCCGTCTTCAGATCGCCCTTGACGATACCGGTCGCCGGCTTGCCGTCCTCGACCGACTTCGCAAGGTTGTACACCGCCTTGGCGACGTCCTTCATCGCCGAGGTGAGAATCGAGTCCTTGTACTTGGCAAGGGCTTCCTGCTGGTACTGGTCGGAGTCGACACCGATCGCCCACACCTTGTTGGCGGCGGCGGCCTCGATGACGCCCTGGCCGGACAGACCGGCGGCCGCGTAGACCACGTCGGCCTTCTTCTCGATCTGGCCCTCGGCGGCGGCCTTGCCCTTGTCGGGGCTGGAGAAGCCGCCCTCCTCCGCGGTCTGCGTCAGGAACTGCGAGATGACCTTGACCTTGGGGTCGGTGTCCTTCACACCCTGCTCGAAGCCGGCGCGGAACTTGTGGATCAGCGGGATGTTCACACCGCCCACGAAGCCGACGGTCTTGGTCTTGGTGCTCTCGGCGGCGGCGACGCCGGCCAGGTAGGAGGCCTGCTCCTCGGAGAAGACCAGGTCCGCGACGTTGTCCGCCTCGACCGTGGCGTCGTCGACGATGCCGAAGGTGGTGTCCGGGAACTTCTCGGCGGCACCCTTCACGGCGGTGGCGTAGGCGTAGCCGACACCGATGACCGGGTTGTAGCCCTGCTTCGCCAGCGAGGCGAGGCGCTGCTCCTTGTCCGCGTCGGTCTCACCGTCGGTGGGCTCGACGTCGGCGGTCTTGTAGCCGAACTCCTTCTTCGCCTGCTCCAGGCCCGCGTACGCTGCGTCGTTGAAGGACTGGTCGCCCTTGCCGCCGACGTCGTACGCGATGGCGAGGCCCTTGTCCTCCTTCGAGTCCGACGAGCTCGACGAGGTCGAGGTGCCGCCGCAGGCGGAGAGGGCGAGGGCCAGGGAGGCGGTCGCTGCGCCTGCGACCGTTATCCGGGAAATCCGGCGCATGTGTGGTGCTCCTAGTCGTACAAAGCGCCGGGACGGTTCGGCTACGGCGCTGGCTTTTGCCGCAGATTAACGCGCGTAGACCTGCCTGAAAACCCCTTCTGTCCACCTTGTTATCGGGCCGTGCTCAAGCTCACGCCGGGCCTGGTCACGGCGTTGCCGATCGCGAAGGCGGGGTGGCGGTGGGTGACCTGGGGGCGGCCGGGCGTGGACACGACCGGACGCGGACACGACTGGCCGCGGACACGACGAAGCGGGCGGGCGCTCTCGGGCGCCCGCCCGCTTCGTCCGGCTTCGGCGGGTTTACTCCGTCTTGACCTTGATGGAGCCGTCGATGATGCCTTCCTTGGCCTTGGCCACGGCGTCCGTCAGGCCCGGGACCTCGGCCATCTTCGGGTTGCTCTCGGCCAGGCCGACGCCGTTCACCTTCAGGTCGAACACCTGGGTGCCGGTCAGCGGCTTACCGTCCTCGACGGACTTGGCCAGGGCGTACACCGCGCCGCCGACGTCCTTCAGGGCGGAGGTGAGGATGAAGTCCTTGTACGCGGCGAGGGCTTCCTGCTGGTACTGGTCGGAGTCGACACCGATCGCCCAGACCTTCGCCTTGGCGGCGGCCTCGATGACACCCTGGCCGGACAGGCCGGCCGCCTGGTAGACGACGTCGGCCTTCTTCTCGATCTGGCCCTCGGCGGCGGCCTTGCCCTTGTCGGGGCTGGCGAAACCGCCCTCCTCCGCGGTCTGCGTCAGGTACTGCGAAATGACCTTGACCTTGGGATTGGTGTCCGTGACGCCCTGCTTGTAGCCGGCCTCGAACTTGTGGATCAGCGGGATGTCCACACCGCCGACGAAGCCGACGGTGTTCGACTTGGTGGCCTTGGCGGCGGCGACACCGGCGAGGTAGGAAGCCTGCTCCTCAGCGAAGATCAGGGACGCCACGTTGTCGCCCTCGACCGTGAAGTCGACGATCCCGAAGGTGGTGTCCGGGTACTTCTTGGACACGGCCGTGACGGCAGGACCGTAGGCATAGCCGATGCCGATGACAGGGTTGTAACCCTGCCGGGCCAGCGAAGCCAGACGCTGCTCCTTGTCCGCGTCGGTCTCGCCCTCGGTGGGCTCGACGTCGGCGGTCTTGTAACCGAACTCCTTCTTCGCCTTCTCCAGGCCGGCGAAGCCGGCGTCGTTGAAGGACTGGTCGCCCTTGCCGCCGATGTCGTAGGCGATGGCGAGGCCGAGGTCCTTCTTGGAACCGCTGCCGCCGCTGTCCTTGCTGTCACTGCTGGTGCCGCCGCAGGCCGTGGCGGCGAGCGCTAGCGAGGCGACCCCCACCGCGACGCGGGTCAGTGTGGATATCCGACGCATCTGAAGTTCCCCATTCTCCAAAGCCCCGCAGCGGGCGCTCGGTTCGGCGCACAGTAACGCGCGTAGACGCTCCTGGGAACGGGGTGCTGTCCAGCCGTTATCCATTCGTGCCGATGGCTGGTTACCGGTGGTGAACCACCGGATCGAAGGGCGCGCCCGAGGCCCCGCGCCCGCCGCGATCGCGCACACTTCGTGTGGCGGGCGGCAGTACGCGTGCGATCGGCACGGGCGAGTCGACAACACCTCAGTGTCCCTGCCGTGCCTGCCGTCAGGTGAGGCCGCCCGGCGCGGCGGCCTCCCTCACTGGCGATGGACTAATGCACGTCCACCCAAGCTCTCACGATGTGGCAGGCGTAAGCATCGCCGTCCACGTCCGAGTAATCAACGTGCCCATCCCCCGTTGAACGGCTTTTCCAGGGGCCGTAGATGGTGATGGAGTAGGGGTAATTCGGCGAGTCGCACTTGGCCGCCACCCGATATGACCCGAACCCCTTGGTGCAAGCCCCCCATGCGACGTTGCCGCTGTGCTCTGCTTTACAGCCGGACACAGCTGCCTGCGCCGGGCCGCCGAAGGCGGTGACCATACCGCCTGCAAGTGCGGCCACCATCAACAGTTTCACGCCTGCCGCGTACTTCCTTAATCCGTTCAACGGAAACCTCGCTCATCAAAGCGAACGCGAATGAATGAACTGTCCCTGCCGCACGAAGGGTCTTTTGCGGCAGGTGACAGAGAGGCTAACCAGGTTGATCGGATAGGGCGAGCGGATTTCCGGACTCGGTTACCACCGTGTCCGAAAACCGGCTGCGTGGAGGGGCCGGTTTTCGACTACCTGAGGGCGTCCAGCAACGCCGCCGCAGTGAAGAGTTCCACTCCTACGGTGATGGCGTGCTCGTCCACGTCGAAGTCGCCCTGGTGCAGGTCACGCACGGTGCGCTCGCCGGGCGGGCGGACGCCGAGGCGGGCCATGGCGCCGGGGACGCGCTCCAGGTACCAGGAGAAGTCCTCACCGCCGAGGCTCTGCTGGGTGCCCTCGACGGACTCCACCCCGCGCCGGGCGATCATCGCGTCGCGCAGCAGTTCCGTGGCCCCGGCCTCGTTGACGACCGGCGGGACGCCGCGCACGTAGTTGATCTCCGACTTGGCGCGGTACAGGTTGGCCACCTCGTCGATGGCCGCGACCACGATGTCGGGGGCCTGCCGCCACGCATCCAGATCCAGACAGCGCACGGTTCCGGACAGTTCGGCGTGCTGCGGGATGACGTTGGGCGCGTGGCCCGACTCGATCCTGCCCCAGGTCACGGCGAGTCCGCTGCGGCTGTCGACCCGTCGGCCGACCAGGGCGGGCACGTCGACGACGACGCGGGCGGCGGCGGTGACCAGGTCCGTGGTCAGATGCGGGCGGGCGGTGTGACCGCCGGGGCCGTCGAGGGTGATCTCCAGCCGGTCGCAGGCGGAGGTGATGGCGCCCTGCCGCAGACCGATCTTCCCGGCGTCGACGCGGGGGTCGCAGTGCACGGCGATGATCCGGCCGATGCCGTCGAGCGCGCCGTCCGCGATCGCATCGGCGGCGCCGCCGGGCAGCACCTCCTCGGCGGGCTGGAAGACCAGCCGCACGGGCCGGGGCAGCAGGCCCTGGCGGTGCAGCTCGGCCAGGACGAGGCCGGTGCCCAGCACCACGGTGGTGTGCACGTCGTGGCCGCAGGCGTGGGCGCGGTCGGGCACGGTGGACCGGTAGGGGCACTCGGTCTTCATGTCGGGGATGGGCAGGGCGTCGATGTCGGCGCGCATGGCCAGCATCGCGGCGTCGGTGCCGGCCTCGCCGTCGGTTCCGATGTCACAGATCAGGCCGGTCCCGCTGGAGAGTACGCGCGGCCGCAGACCGGCACGCTCCAGACGCTCCTTGATCGCGGCGGTGGTGCGGAACTCCTGGTTGCCGAGCTCCGGGTGCATGTGCAGGTCGCGGCGGAACGCGACGAGCTCGGCACGCAGGGCCTCCGGCAACGCTCCGGGGAGCACTGCTCCGCCGGGGAGGTCGACCTCGGACTCCAGTGACATCAGTGGTTTCACCCTTTGAAGAGTAGGGCGCCGAAGCCGTCCACCGAGCCTCGATCAAGAAAAATCAGCCCGTCAGACGAAGAAAATCCGGCTGCCCCACGCATAGCTGTCAATCGGGATGGGTAAACTCGCCGCCCTTTTGCGGGGTGAAGGCCCCATGACCTGCCGGATCGTGACATGCGTCACACCGTGCCAGGGTTCCTGCACCCATCCTTGTTCTTCACGGTTACCACGCTTGGCCCAGCCCACGCGGACCGGTTCATCTGGCGGACACCGGGGGCGGGCCCGGTGCCGGCAGCCGGTGGATGTGCCGGGCCGAGTCCGTCACCCCGGACAGGAAGCCCTGCGCGCGGGGGGAGGCCGTCGTGGTCAGCCAGGCGGGGTCGATGTCGCAGACCGCCACGCGGACGTCCGTGCCGGTCAGGGCAAGAGGGAGGGTGTGGATGACCGTGGACGGGAAGCTGAGCACCGTGCGGCCGATGGGGCCGCGGCGGGCGACCAGCTCCAGGGGGAGTTCGGGGCGGACGATCTCCAGGCCCGACCCGGCCGCCAGCCGGTGGAGCTTCTCCGTGCTCTCGCGGCGGTGCGCGAAGTAGCGCCGGGCGCCGTGGGTCCGCACCAGGGAGCGCACGGCCTCCAGATAGGCGTCGCCGTCCACCACGCCGGTCTCCACCAGCGAGGTGCCCACCAGATCGGTGCCCCGGGTGATGCGGGGCGGGCCGAACCGGTCCCGGGTCCAGGCGAACGTGTGGGCGTTGACGGTGACCCCGGGCGGGGTGTCCTCCATGGGCATGGAGGTGAACACCTCCACCGTGCCCTTCCCGCCCGGGGAGAGCCGGCGCCGGGCGGCGGCGGACACGGGGGCGAGGAGGAGGTCGCGGGGGCCGGGGCGGCCGCCCCTGCGGTGCCAGCGCACCAGCCGCTCGCCCCGGGCCAGCTGGCCGGCGAACTCCATGGTCGCGGTGCCGTCGTCGACCACGACGACGTCCCGGGCCCGGGTGATCGTCAGCAGCAGCTGGACGTACCGGGAGAAGGGGTCGCCGAGGACGACGCGGGCGGCCCGGCGGAGCGGCCCGGTCAGTCCGCCGACCGTCCGCAGCGGGGCGCCCGCTCCCCCGCGCGCCTCCTCCCAGCGGACCTCGTGGCCCTCCTCGCGGGCCAGCTCCGCCATACGGCGCAGCTGGCCGCGGGTCATCGGGTCCACCGGGGACAGCACCACCAGGGCGAGCCCCACGCCGGGGGCATGCGCGTGCGCCCACTCCAGCACGTTGAGCAGCTGTACCGGGCTCTCGACGAAGGCGAGAGTGCGGGGGCCGGACCGGCCGGCGCGGGGGCTCATCGACGTACGACCCTTCCCGTCGTCGTGGTGGTGGAGGTAGGGGGGGTCAGACGGACAGTGGTTCGCCCGCCGCCGTGGCGATCTCCGCCTCGGCGACCACGCCGGTGACGCGGCGCAGCTTCTTCATCGGGCCCAGTTCGGAGTCGTAGACCTTCTTCACTCCGTCACCGAGGGACGCCTCGATGGTGCGGATGTCGCGGACCAGGCGGGTCAGGCCCTGCGGCTCGACGGAGGCGGCCTGGTCGGAGCCCCACATGGCGCGGTCCAGGGTGATGTGGCGCTCGACGAACGCGGCGCCGAGGGCGACGGCGGCGAGGGTGGTCTGCAGGCCGGTCTCGTGGCCCGAGTAGCCGATCGGGACGTTCGGGTACTCCTGCTGGAGGGTCTTGATCACGCGGAGGTTGAGCTCCTCGGCCTTGGCCGGGTAGGTCGAGGTGGCGTGGCAGAGCAGGATGTTGTCGCTGCCCAGGACCTCGACGGCGTGCCGGATCTGCTTCGGCGTCGACATGCCGGTGGAGAGAATGACCGTACGGCCGGTGGCGCGCAGGGCGCGCAGCAGCTCGTCGTCGGTGAGGGAGGCGGAGGCCACCTTGTGGGCGGGGACGTCGAACTTCTCCAGGAAGGCCACGGCCTCGGTGTCCCACGGGGACGCGAACCAGTCGATGCCCTTCTTCCTGCAGTAGGTGTCGATCTGGCGGTACTCCTCCTCGCCGAACTCCACGCGGTGGCGGTAGTCGATGTACGTCATCCGGCCCCAGGGGGTGTCGCGTTCGATGTCCCACTGGTCGCGCGGGGTGCAGATCTCCGGCGTTCGCTTCTGGAACTTGACGGCGTCGCAGCCGGCCTCGGCGGCGGCGTCGATCAGCCGGAACGCGTTCTCGATGTCACCGTTGTGGTTGATGCCGATCTCGCCGGTGACGTACACGGGGCGGCCGGGGCCGGCCTCGCGGGGGCCGAGGGTGCGGATGCGGGGGTTGGTGCTCATGAACGGGGGTTTCCTTACGTGGGGAGGGAATCGAGGGAGGGGCCGAGGATCCAGCCGGCGATCTCCCGGATCGCGCCGTCGCCTCCGGGGAGGGTGGTGACGGCGCGGGCGGCGCCGCGTACGACGTCGTGGGCGTTCGCGACCGCCACGGGCCAGCCGACGAGGGCGAAGCACGGGAGGTCGTTGACGTCGTTGCCGGCGTAGAGCACGCGCTCTGGCGCGATGCCCTGTTCCTCGCACCACTGCTTGAGTGCGAGGTCCTTGCGGTCGATGCCGTGCAGCACGGGGAGCCGGAGCTTGCGTGCGCGGGCGGCGACGACCGGGTTCTGTTCCGTGGACAGGATCAGCAGCTTCAGGCCGCTGCGGCGCAGGGCCGCGATGCCGAGTCCGTCCCCGCGGTGCACGGAGACGGACTCCCGTCCGTCGGAGTCGATCAGCACCCGGTCGTCGGTCTGGGTGCCGTCGAAGTCGAGGACGACCGCGTCGATGTCGTCGGCGGTCGGAAGGGCGCCGGGCCGGCCGGCGTCGAGGAGCGGCGCGAGGGCCTGGGCCCGGGCGAGGTCGTGCGGGTCGTCGATCTCCAGGACGCGGGCCGGGTCGGTGCGGACGAGTTCGGTACGCCCGAAGAAGCGGTGCCGGTGCGCGCGGAAGCCGGCGGCGTCCATGGCGTAGGCGGCACCGGTCTCCAGAAAGTCCTGCGGACGGTCCTGACGACGAGGGCGGAAGCCCTTGTCGTGGTTGACCCCGCGACCTCCGGCAGGGGCTGGGGGGGCCTTGTCGTGGTTGCCCCCGCGACCGCCGGCGCAGGCCGCGGCCGGCTCCGCGCCCACACCCGGGACGGCACCTACGGCAGCCGGGGCGACGGCCCGCCCTCTCACGTGGTGGCCGGGGGCGGGCACCTCCGCGCCATCGGCGCCCGGAACCGAACCCCGGCCATCGACGGCGGCAACGGCGCCCGGCCCGCCCACGGCGCCCAAGGCGGACGGGGCGGCACCGGCGCTCGCACCCCGGTCAAGGGCGGACGCCTCGGCGGTATCGGCGCCCAGGACCGAACCCGGGCCATCGACGCCAGCCGGGCCGACGGCCCATCCGCTCACGCCCTGGCCGAGAGCGGACACCTCGGCGCCATCGGCGCCCGGGACGCAATCCCGGCCGTCGGCCATGGCATCGGTGCCCGGCCCGCCCACGGTGCCCGGGGCGGTCGGGGCCGCACCGGCGCTCGCGCCCCGGTCAACGGCGGGCGCCCCCGTGGCTGACGTGACCGGGGCCGGGCCCCCGGCATCGGTCGCGGCGACGGCGTCGTCCGGCGTGTCGCGCCAGATGAAGCCGTGGAACGGGGCGACGGTCACCGCTGTGTCGGCGTGCTCGTGGGCCACCGCCGTGGTCACGCCGTCGATGTCCTCGCGGGACAGGAAGGGGCTGGTGCACTGCACGAGCAGGACGACGTCCACCGGGGCGCCGTGCAGGGCCTCGTGGGCGTCCATGGCGTGCAGGACGGCCGCCTCCGAGGTCGCGGTGTCGCCGGCGAGGGCGGCGGGCCGCAGGACGACCTCGGCGCCCGCCTGGCGCGCGGCCGCGGCGATGGCCTCGTCGTCGGTGGAGACGACCACGTCCGTGACGTACCGCGCGGCCCGGCACTCGCGCACGGCGCGCGCCACCAGGGGCACGCCGCCGACGGGGGCGAGGTTCTTGGCGGGCACGCCCTTGGAGCCGCCGCGCGCGGGAATCACGGCGAGCACCCGGCGCACCGTCGGTGGGTGGGACATGGGATCAGCTCCTCGATCAGGGTTCACAGCTCGCCCATCCGGCGGATCACCGGGGCCACGCGCTGCACGCCGTGCCGGTAGGCGCCGCGCGCCACCCGGCGCACGATCTGCCGGACCGCTCCGGGCTCCCTGTCGGCGGCGGGCGCGCCCGGCAGCGGCGTGCCGTCGGGGCCGAGGTGGTGGCGGGCGAGGATGCCGGGCAGATAGCCGGGCGCGGTGACGGGTGTGTAGTACGGGGTCAGCGGCGGCAGCCCGCCGGGGCGGCCGAGGAGCCCGGCGATGCGTTCGCGGGCGGTTTCGAAGGCCGTCTCGTAGCGGCCTCCTGTCGCGACGCCCTGCCGGGCGACCCAGTCCTGGTCCGGCTCCGGGCGGTGTCCCGCGTCGAGCTGGTCCCAGGAGGCGAGGCAGCCGGAGCCGACGAAGTGGTGGTTGCCGAGCGCTTCCCGGATTCCGAGGTCGGTGAGGATCGCCGTGGGTATGCGGCGGTGCAGGGACTCCAGGGCGGCCGTGGAGCTGACCGTGACGAGGAGGTCGGTCCGGTCGAGGACCTCGCCCATGTGCCCGTAGACCAGGCGGAAGTTGGCGGGGAGGTCGAGCCGCCGGGACAGCTTCTGGTAGGGCAGTTCCTCGATGTGCGTGGTGTGTTCCCCGGGCTGGGAGCGCAGCTTCAGCAGCACGTCGCGTTCGGGGTGCCGGCGGGCGTGCCGCACCAGCCGGTCCAGCAGGTAGGCGCGGTCGCCGCGGCGGTCCGGGACGGAGGGCTGGGCGGCGAAGACGACCGTGAAGCGGCCGTGGCCGCCGGTGTAGGCGTCCCCGCCGAGGAACGGCAGCGCGACCTCCGTCACCGAGCCGGCGTCGGCGCCCACTCCCTCGTACACGGCGCGGAAACGGTCCGCGTCCTGGCGGGAGTTGGCGAGCACCAGGTCGGCGCCGTGGCGCAGCAGCAGGCCGTCGGCGAGCTTCTCGTAGACGACACCGACGTATCCGGTGACGACGACGGGCCGGCCGGGCCGGTCCTCCCAGGCCCGCTTCAGCCCGTGCAGCATCGCCTGCACCCCGCCGCCGACCAGGGCGAGCACGAGGACGTCGTACGTCTCCTCGCGCATCGCGCGCAGGAATTCGGCGGCGGTGACCTCCCGGAGGGAGTCCGCGCGGACGCCGATCTCGCCGAGCTGGCGGGCGGTGGGCGTGGCGCGGCCGCGCAGGAGATATCCGTCCAGGCGGATGTCCCGCGGCGTGACGCGGTTCGCGGTGAGGGCGCCCCATTTCCAGCGGGTGTCGGAATCCGCGAGGACCGCCACCCTGAGGGGCTTCGTTGCACTTGCTGGCACGCCGAAGACGCTAGGAAGCGAATTCCAGGTATGGCCCAACCGTGCATCAACGAGAAGTGAACAACAGCCCATCGAGAGCCGAACCGGCCTGGGGAAACGCGCCGTGCAGGGGCGATACACCGTACCGACACACGGAATTCACTCCCTGTACGGTCATCGGAAAGTCGCCGATCCGGGCTGGGCTTCTAATGTTTTGCACGTGCCGAAGCTTTCGCTGATCGTCCCGTTCCACAATGTGCGGCAATACGCCCCGGACACGCTCAGAAGTCTGCGCGCGAACGCCCGTCCGGACTTCGAGTTCATTCTGGTCGACGACCATTCCCGGGACGGGACCCGGGCGATTGTCGAGCGTGCCGCCGAGGAACTCTCGGACGTCGTCCGGGTCCATCTCCTCCGCCATGACAGCAACGGCGGGGTCGCGACCGCGCGCAACACCGGGCTGGACGTGGCGGGCGGCGAGTACCTGGCCTTCCTGGACGCCGGCGACTGGCTGGCACCGGGCCATCTGTCGCGTCTGGTGGCGGCCGCCGAAGGGCTGGGCTGCGACTTCGTCCGCACCGACCACGTGCAGGTCACCGACCGCGCCCGGTCGGTGCGCCGGGTGCCGGTCGGTCTGCGCGACGAGGTGCTGGACCCCAGGGAGTCGATCCTGCCCGCGGACCGGACGACCTCGGTGGACTACGTGTCCGTCTGGGCCGGCGTCTACCACCGGCGGCTGCTCGAGCGAGGGCTGCTGCACTTCACCGAGGGTCTGCACACGGCGGAGGACCGGCCGTGGACGTGGAAGCTGCACCGGGAGGCGGAGTCGTTCGCCGTGGTCGGCCTGCTGGGCGTGTTCTACCGGCGCGGGGTCGCCTCCTCCCTCACCCGGATCGGCGACGCGCGCCGGCTCGACTTCATCCGCGCCTTCGACCAGATCGTCGAGGAGACGGCGGCGGACCGGGACGCCGGCCGGCTGCTGCCGAAGGCGGTGCGGACGTACTGCGCGATCATCGCCCACCACTTGGCCCAGGAGGACGCGTTCGAGCCCGCCGTGGCCCGGCGGCTGCGGGCGATGAGCGCGGCGGCGCTGCGGCGGATGCCGCAGGACGTGCTCGACGCCGTACTGGACACCATGGACGTGGGCCGTGCCGTCCGGCTGCGGCGGCTGCGGCGCCGGGCCGGCACGGGGAAGTGGGCCGCCTGATGTCCCGTACCACCCGGATCTTCTGCGCCTCGTCGCTGTACGACGTCGCCACGCAGGTGGCCGCGATCGAGTCCGGCTGCTTCCCTGGGGCGGCGCGGCGGGTGCTGCTGTTCTGCGACGACTCCGCGGTCCCCGAGGCCGCACCGGCGCCGGAGGAGCTGCCGGAGTTCGCCGTGCTGCGCGGCCGTTTCGACGAGGTGCTGTCCTGGAACGAGGCGATCCGGCCCTTCCATCCGGCGGCCTGGACGCCCCGCTCCGAGGACGTTCCGCTCCTGGAGCGGCATCTACGGCGGCTGTGGGGGCTGGGCGACGACCGGGTGGAGCTGGTGCTGGGACGCCCGGACGTCCCCCCGGCTCTGGCGGTGGCCCAGGTCTTCAACGGGGCCCCGGTGCACGTCTGCGCCGGCGGACTGACGGGCTACGGTCCCACGCGGGGCAAGCTCGATCCGCTGATCGGCACCCGGGTACGGCAGGTGCTGCATCCCGACCTGGTGCCCGGTGTGACGCCGATGCTGCTGACCGAGTTCGACGTGTCGGCGCGGGTGGTGCCGACAGACGCCTTCCTGAAGGTGACCGGTGAGATGTCGGCCGTAGTGGACGTACCCCCGATACCGGACGGTGCGGCGCTGCTGGTGGGCCAGTCTGCTTCCGCGTCCGGCGAGGAGGACGGCCTGCACCTGCGGATGCTGCGCGCGGCGGCGGGACGTGGCCATCGCGCGGTCGTGTTCACCCCGCATCCCGCCGCACCGGCCCGGCACAGCCGTGCGCTGCGGGCCGAGGCGGAGCGGCTCGGGGTGGACCTCACGGTCCTGGACGACCCCGTGCTCGCCGAGGTGCTGTTCGAGAAGTCCCGGCCGGCGCTGGTCGTCGGCTGTTCCTCCACCGCGTTGTTCACGGCGTCGGCGTTCTACGGTCTGCCGGTCGCCCGTGTCGGCACCGAGCGGCTCCTGGAGCGGCTGACCCCGTACCGGAACGACAGCAGGGTCCCGGCGGTCCTGGCCGACGCGCTGCTGCCGGGCCTGGACGCGGGGGCAGCGGAGGACGTTCTTCCGGCCGGTGAGTTGAACGACCTCGTCACCGCGCTCGCCTTCACCATGCGGCCGGAGGTCCACCCACGCCTGCGCCCGGTCGCGGAAGCATTCCTCACGCGCCACGCCGGCCGGCCGCAGACCCGACGCTGGTTCACCCGCAAACGGCTCACCTCGCTGGGACTCCCCGGAGGCATCCCGAAGCAACTGGCGTTCCTCCCCCGCAACGCCACCGCCCGCCGGGTGGTGCGCCGCGTGCGAGCACTGAAAAGAACCGTAAGAGGCCGACGTTGACACCGCCCCTCGCCTCACCTCCGCGTCGAGCCCCGGAAGAGAGAACCACGTGCCGAAACTGACCGTCGTCGTCCCCATGCACAATGTGGAGGCGTTCGCGGAGAGCACCCTGCGCAGTCTCGCCGCCAACGCGCACCCGGACTTCGAGTTCCTGCTGGTCGACGACTGCTCCACGGACGCCACGCCCTGGGTGCTCGATCGCTGGGCGGAGAAGCTCCCGGGCGCGCGGGTGATCCGGCACGGGACGAACCAGGGCATCGCCCAGGCGCGCAACACCGGAATCGACGCGGCCGAGGGCGAGTTCCTCACGTTCCTCGACGGCGACGACTGGTACGGGCCCGGCCACCTCGCCGGGATGGTGCGGGCGATGGAGGAGCTGGGCTGCGACTTCGCCCGCACCGACCATGTGCGGGCCACCGGCACCGAGCGGGTGATCAGGCGGCCCCCGGCCCCGGTGCGCAACGCGGTGATGGATCCGCGCGACGGGATCACGCCCGTCGACACGGAGACGATGGTCGACTACCCCTTCGTCTGGGCGGGCATCTACCGCCGGCACCTGTTCGCCGACGGCGGCATGCGTTTCGTCACCGAACTGCGCACGGCCGAGGACCGGTTGTGGATCTGGCGCCTGCACCTGACGGCCCGGACATACGCGTCACTGGGACTGCACGGGGTGTTCTACCGGCGCGGCGTGGCCACCTCCCTCACCCAGATCAAGGACTCCCGTCAGCTGGACTTCATCCCGGCGTACGACCTGCTACTGCGGGACGTGCGGAACGACCCGGAGACCGATCGCTTCCTCCTCAAGGCCGTACGCACCTACTGCGCGATGATCGCCTTCCACCTCCGCAAGGTGGACACGTACGAACCCTCGGCGGCCCGGCGGCTGCGGCGCGAGGCGCGGGACGCGCTGCACCGCATGCCGCAGCACGCGCTGGAGGAGACCCTGGCCACCATCGACAGCACCCGGAGCAGGCTGCTCGGCCGCCTGCGTGACGGGCGGAAGGCTGCCTGATCCATGCCGCACACCACCCAGATCTTCCAGGTCTCGACGCTCTACGGGGCGGCCACGCTGGCCGCGGCGCTGGACGCGGGCCTGTACGGACCGCGCGGGAGGGCCCGCCGCATCCTGCTGGTCTCCCACAACGCCGCCGTACCGGAGACGGCCCTGCGCCTGGACGAGATGCACGGCTACGGCCCGCTGGCCGGCCGCTTCGACTCGGTGGTGAGCTGGAACGAGGCGATCAGCCCCTACCACCCGAGCACCTGGGGCCCGCGCGGCAACGACACCGTGCTGTGGCAGCGGGCCTTCCGGCTCCTGTGGGACATCGACGAACAGGACGGGGTGGAACTCGCCGTGGAGTCCATCCAGGTCAACCCCGCCCGGGCGCTGGTGGCCGTCTTCTCCGAGGCTGCCGTCGACGTGTACGCCGACGGACTCATGAGTTACGGCCCGACGCGGGAGAAGCTGCCGCTGACCCTCGCGCGCCGCGTCCGGCGGCTGCTCCACCTCGACCTGATCCCGGGTCTGCGGCCGCTGCTGCTGTCCGAGTACGGAGTCGAACCGGTGATCGTGCCGGACGGGGCGTTCCGAGGTGTGCTGGACGAGATCTCCCGGGACGCGGCGGACGAACCGCAGCTCGCGCCCGTGCTCGACGAGGCGCCGACGGCCGTGCTCCTCGGCCAGTATCTGGCGGCACTCAACATCCTGAGTGCGCGGGAGGAGGAGGACCTCCACGTGCGCATGCTGACCGGGGCGGTGCGCGCCGGGCACCGGTCCCTCGTCTTCAAGCCCCATCCGACGGCCCCGGCCGGCTACTCGGCCGCACTGAGCAAGGCTGCGGCGGACGCGGGCGTACGGCTGACCGTGCTGGACGCTCCGCTGCTGGCCGAGACGCTGTACCGGCACGTCCGTCCCGCACTCGTCGTGGGCTGCTTCTCGACGGCCATGGTGACCGCGTCCGCCTACTACGACGTGCCCGTGGCCCGGGTCGGGACGGCGCTGGTGATGGACCGTCTCAGGCCCTACCCCAACAGCAACCGGGTGCCGCTGGCCGTGATCGACCATCTGGTGCCGGACCTCGAACGGGAGGAGACCCCGGCCGTCGTCGGCCCGGCCCCTCAGACGCTGTCCCCGCTGGTCCGGTCGATCGGCTTCTGCATGCAGCCCAGGACGTACGCCAACCTGCGGGAGCCGACGGCGGCTTGGCTCCGTGCGCATCTGGCCGGCACGCCCGGATACTACTTCCCGGAACGACGCCTGGCCGAACTGTCTTTGCCGGGCGCCACCCGCCGCACCCGGGCAAAGCTCCAGACGGCGCGAGCAAAGCGCGCGGTGGGCCGAGCAGTACGCCGCAGAAGATGACTCCCGCCGCTGCGGGCAGGTGCCTCAGCCGTCGAGAAGGGTGTCCACCGAGATCTCGGCACTCACTCCGACCGCCCCTGGCACGACGACGTCCTGGCCCCGCTTGAAGCGCTGGGGGTCGGGGTACGTGCCGTCGGTCGGGTCGGTGTGGAGCAGCACCTCGTCGTGTTTGCGGTCCACGATCAGGTAGGCCGGGATGCCGGCCCGGGCGTAGCACTCGACCTTGGGTCCGAGGTCGTCGGACCAGTTCGACGACGTGACCTCGACGACCATGCGGAAGACGTTCGGAGCGTAGTAGTTCTTCGTGACGTGGGCGTCGCGGAAGTCCACGTCGACGACGGACAGGTCGGGGATCGCGAAGTCCGAGGGCAAGGTGGGCAGCCACAACCCCACGCCCTGGACCCAATCAGCACCGCTCCCCTCGATACCGGCCCGCTCGAGCGCCCTACAGAATTTCGTCAGCGACATCCCATGCGAGCCGTCCGGCGGCGGTGTCACAGTGAGCCTCCCCTGGAGAATCTCCACGCGGTGGCCAGGCAGAGCACGGGCGAGCTGGTCGGCAGCCTCCCCCAGGGTCAGCTCCTGCTGCAGTACGGCCATGGCGTCCTCCTTTTCGGGGTCCACTCTCCACGAGAATAACCGGGGACGGACGCCTTCCGCCCGCGATCACTCAGACGGAGTAACCGACCAGGTCAGAAGGCATCCGACGGCACATAGGTGCCCCACACCTCGCGCAGGGCGTTGCACACCTCGCCCACCGTCGCCCGGGCCTTCAGCGCCTCCTTCATCGGGTACAGGACGTTGTCCTCGCCCTCGGCGGCCTTCCGCAGGGCGGCCAGGGCGGTGTCGACCGCCTGCTGGTCGCGCCCCGCGCGGAGCCTCGCCAGGCGGTCGGCCTGCTGGGCCTCGATGGCGGGGTCGACGCGCAGCGGCTCGTACGGCTCCTCCTCGTCGAGCTGGAAGCGGTTGACGCCGACGACGACCCGCTCGCCGGAGTCGGTCTCCTGGGCGATGCGGTAGGCGCTGCGCTCGATCTCGTTCTTCTGGAAGCCGTGCTCGATGGCGTTGACCGCCCCGCCGAGGTCCTCGACCTTCCGCATCAGCTCCAGCGCCGCCGCCTCGACGTCGTCGGTCATCTTCTCGACGACGTAGGAACCCGCGAACGGGTCGACGGTCGCCGTCACGTCCGTCTCGTAGGCGAGGACCTGCTGGGTGCGCAGGGCGAGGCGGGCGGACTTGTCGGTGGGGAGGGCGATCGCCTCGTCGAAGGAGTTGGTGTGCAGCGACTGGGTGCCGCCGAGCACCGCGGCGAGGCCCTGGACGGCGACGCGGACCAGGTTGACCTCGGGCTGCTGGGCCGTCAGCTGCACCCCGGCCGTCTGCGTGTGGAAGCGCAGCATCAGCGACTTGGGGTTCTTCGCGCCGAACTCCTCCTTCATCACCCGCGCCCAGATCCTGCGGGCCGCGCGGAACTTGGCGACCTCCTCCAGGATCGTCGTACGGGCCACGAAGAAGAAGGACAGGCGGGGGGCGAAGTCGTCCACGTCCATCCCGGCCGCCACCGCGGTGCGCACGTACTCGATGCCGTCGGCGAGGGTGAAGGCGATCTCCTGCGCGGGGGACGCGCCCGCCTCGGCCATGTGGTAGCCGGAGATCGAGATCGTGTTCCACTTCGGGATCTCGGCCCGGCAGTACTTGAAGATGTCGGCGATCAGCCGCAGGGAGGGCTTCGGCGGGAAGATGTACGTGCCCCGCGCGATGTACTCCTTCAGCACGTCGTTCTGGATCGTGCCGGTGAGCTTGTCGGCGCTCACGCCCTGCTCCTCCGCGACCAGTTGGTAGAGGAGCAGCAGGAGGGCGGCGGGCGCGTTGATCGTCATCGACGTGGAGACCTTGTCCAGCGGGATGCCGCCGAACAGCACCCGCATGTCGTCGATCGAGTCGATGGCGACGCCCACCTTGCCGACCTCGCCGGAGGCGATCGGGGCGTCGGAGTCGTGGCCCATCTGGGTCGGCAGGTCGAAGGCGACCGACAGGCCCATCGTGCCGTTGGCGATGAGCTGCTTGTAGCGCGCGTTGGACTCGGTTGCGGTGCCGAACCCGGCGTACTGGCGCATCGTCCAGGGCCGGCCCGTGTACATCGTCGGGTACACGCCCCGCGTGAAGGGATACGCCCCCGGCTCGCCCAGCTTCTCGGCCGGGTCCCATCCCTCGAGGGTGTCCGGCCCGTAGACCGGTTCGATGGGCAGTCCACTCTCAGTGGATCGGGCACTGCCCGACTCGCGCGCCATGGTGTGATGCCTCCCGCTGAGCGGCGTTGCTCGCCCACGTACCCGTCAGTTGTCTGCTCGCCCGTACAGGTGTCCGTTCCGCCCGTACAGGCCGACCTGCACGGACTGTAGCGGTGCGCGTGCGGCCCGGTGCAGGGGCACACGCTGGGACCTTCCTCACAGCCTCGATGGGACGCCGCTCACAGCGCCCACCTCGGCGGTTGTCCTGCCGGTCATCCACCACCATGCCCCTTTGTTCGGCGGCGGTCATCTCCGGGGTACATCCTTGGTGGGATCCGGGCACGGCGGGTGAGACGACGGGGGGCCGAGGTGCGTAGTACGGGCGTGGGGAGGACAGGGATGGCATGCCTGGCGGCGCTCACCGCGCTCGCGGCCGGCGCGACCGGCTGCACCGTGCGGCCCGCCGGCGCGGACGGGGAGGACCGGTCGCCGGTGCGGATAGAGATACCGAGCCGCACGCCGTCCCCGTCGGCGTCACGGACGCCGGACGACGGCCGGAACGCGTCCCCCTCCGGCGCCCCGTCGACGCGGCGGGCGCCGCGCGTGCTGTGGTCCCCCGGCGACTCGGGGCGGGACATACGCGTACTCCAGGCCCGGCTGCGGCAGGTCGCCTGGATCTTCCACGGGCCCACGGGGACCTACGACGACCTGACAGCGAAGGCGGTCCGGGGCTTCCAGGGCAAGCGCGGGCTGCCGAGGACCGGGGTGACCGACAGCGTCACCTGGCAGCGGCTGCTCGCCATGACGCGCGAGCCGGGCAGGTGGGAGCTGTACCTGATGGGCGGTCAGCCGGCCGACGCGCCCGACCCGCGCTGCACGTCCGGCCGGGTGCTGTGCATCAGCAAGTCGAGCCGCACCCTGCGCTGGATGATCGACGGCCGGACGGTGTCGACGATGCCGGTCCGCTTCGGCTCCGAGTACACACCGACCCGAGAGGGTGTTTTCCGGGTCTACTGGAAGTCCCGGCACCATGTGTCCACGCTCTACGACTCCCCCATGCCGTACGCCATGTTCTTCAGCGGCGGCCAGGCCGTGCATTTCTCGGCCGACTTCGCCGCGCGGGGTTACGCCGGCGCCTCGCACGGCTGCGTCAACGTCCGGGACGAGGAGGCTATCGCCCGGCTGTACGGGCAGGTCCGCAACGGCGACAAGGTCGTCGTGCACTGGTGAGATGGGGCGCGGGCGGGACCGGGGGAACGTGTCCCACCCGCGCCGGGTGCACGAGCCGCGGGTACGGGGGGAACCCCGGCTCAGTGCGACGGCCGATGACCAGTCGGCTCACTCAGTACTGCGTCGCGGGATGCGGAAGTGTCACACCCGTCGCCGAAGAAATTTCAGCGATCAACAAAAGCGCAGGTCAGGGGTGGTTCCCACGGCCGTTCCCTTGGCCCTGCCCGCCACTGTTGCCCTTGTCGGGGCCATGGCCCTTCTGCTTGCCGTCGCCGTTGCCGTTGCTCTTGCCGTTGCCGTTGCTCTTGCCGTTGCCGTTGCCGTTGCCGTTCGCCTTGCCGTTGCCGTTCGCCTTGCCCTTGCCGTTGCCGTTGCCCTTCCCGTTGCCCTCGGCGGTGTTGTCCTCGGCCTCGTTCATGGACAACGCGTCCTCGCAGTAACCGCGGACATGGGAAGGCCCGCCCGCCTCCTCCTCGAGGAGGCGCCGGCGATCGCCGTTCAACTGCTTGCCGTCGCGCCAGGCACGGCACGCCGAGGCGACCTTCTTCCCGCCACGTCCGGAACGGGCCGCCGGGCCACCACCGTCCGAGCCGGTCTTCCCGGGCGTCCCCGCCCCGTCGGAACCCGCGTCGCCGTCACCCTGGGCGCCCGCCCCCTCCTCGCCCTTGCCGGCGGCGTCCCTGGACGGCGATTCCGAGGGCGACACCAGGGGGCGTTCGGGACGCGAGGCGGTGGCGGTGACGGTGACGGAGGCCGCGGGGTCGGACCGGGGGGCGTCGGAGGGCGTCGGCAGGACTCCGGCGCCGGCCAGGACCGCGGCGCCGCCGACCATGCCGGCGACCAGCGTGGCGGCCAGTCCGAGCCGCAGGAACCGTGGCCGGCCGGGTCCGTCCGAGGTTCCGGAACGATCTTCGCGCGGAGTGCCGATACGGACCAGACCGACGTCGGCGGACGTCGCCCCGGCTCGGTGAAGGGCGTCCGGGTCCTCGCCGGGCCTGCCCTCGCGTTCCTCCCGCATCTTGCGGAAGGCGGCCAGCGCGGCCGCCTCCCCGGGTAGTTCCTCGTCGGGCGACGGTGGCGGGGAGGAGAGCGAGCGGAGTGTTCCGGCGAGCCGTTCGGCCTGGTCACGGGTAGTGGGATCGGCAGCTGCGGGTGGCTCTCCGTTCAGGAATCGCTCCGCGGTCCCGCGGTCCAGCCACCTGTACTGCTCGTCGGCCATCACATGTCCTTCTGCGTCCGCGCTCGCATCTGCGTCACACTCGCGGACGTCACCGTACGACGGCGTGGTTCTCTCTGGGGCGGAAGGGCGTCGAGTACCCCGGCGGATTCCGGATGGCGTTCCGGATCGTCGCCGAGCAGTTCGGCCAGCCGTTTCAGGCCCCGGTGGGCGGCGGTCCGTACGGCGCCGGGGCGCTTGCCCAGCGTCTCGGCGGCGGACTTGGCGTCGAGGCCCACCACCACGCGCAGGACGACCGCCTCGGCCTGGTCCTGCGGCAGCCGGGAGATCAGCGAGAACGCGCCGTCGGTGGCCAGCGCCTCGATCGCCTCACCGGCGGTGTCGGACTCGGCGGGCCGCTCGGTGAGCTCGGTCTCGTCGCCGCCGATCGCGGGGCGGCGCCCGCGCATGCGTATGTGGTCCAGCGCGCGGTTGCGGGCTATGCGGGCGGCCCAGCCGCGGAACCGGTCCGCGTCACCGGTGAACCGGGACAGGTCGCGGGCTATCTGCAGCCAGGCCTCGGACGTCACGTCCTCGGCGTCGGGCTCGCCGACCAGTGTCCTGACGTATCCCAGCAGCCGCGGGTGCACGGTGCGGTACACAGTGCGGAACGCGGTCTCGTCCCCATCCTGTGCCGCACGCACCGCTGCGGTCAGCTCCGCGTCGTCCCCCAGCACACGCGCGCGCCCTTCTGCGCCTCAACCGGCGCCGCTCTCGCGGACCGGGTTCTCGCCGTCGTGGTTGCTCAATCGGTCGTTGCGGTCTCAAGGCCGCGAGCGGTTCGTGGTCATGTGTCCGCCGCGGCCTGGCGCGAAAGGCACGTTACGGCCTGAATCCTCTCCCCGTCCATGTCCGTCCAAGATGCAACTAACCCGTGACCCAGGAGGGTGTGACAGAAAACGCACCCCCGGCGCTGTAGAGGGTACGGGTCGCCGCGCGGCCCGTGCCGCGCGACGGCCGGGGCCTCTCCTGTGGGGGGTGGCGGCCCCGGCCGTCTCTGCGGTCTGTTTCGCGGAGACCTCCACGAGACGAGCCGAGCGTCGATGCCAATCCGCCGGCAACCGGTGCCTAGCGCAGTTCCGCCGGGAACAACTCAGGCAGGAACTCCCTCGCCATCAGTTGTCATAACGTGGCGCAGGATGCCCGCTACTTCCCCGGTGCGCTCGTTGGGGAAGAAGTGTCCTTCAGGGAACGCGTGCACTCGCAGACGGCCGAGTGTGACCGAAGAAGGTCATCGGTCCGTCCTGGCGCGTGTTGCCTCGGCGCGGGTGCGGCGAGCGCCGTGTTCTTCGGCTTTTCCGGTAGCGGGCCTCAACGGGCGTACGTCACGGGTTCCCGGTGCCCGGCTCGGCGGGCTTTCCCGCGGTTTCGCCTGCACCGGCGTCCGGGCCGTTCCCCTTGTTTCCGTTGTTTCCGTTGCTCGCGTTCCCCGTGCTGCCGGACGCCGTGCCGCTGTTCGGGGCGTTGCTCTCGTTGCCCGGGGCGCCGTTGCCGGAGCTGTCCGGGCCGGCCGTGCTCTTCTCCGGCGTCCCGGTGTTTCCGGGCCGCGCGCCGTCCTGGTCCGCCTGGCCCGCACAGTAGGCGTCGACGTTTGACGCGCCGCCCGCTGCCTCCGTGAGGCGCTTCCAGGCCGTCGCGTCCAGTGCCTTGCCGCGCCCCTTGAGCTTTTCGTAGGCGCGGCAGTGGGCCTCGGTGTCCTTGGCCGTGTCGGGACGGTTCGCGTCCCGGCCGTCGGAGCCGGTGCCCGGGTCGGCGGACTTCGGAGTGGCCGCAGGGGTGGTGCCGGACGGCGCCTGGGTGCCCTTGGCGTGCTCCGCCGGTCCGTCCGTCGAGGAGCCCTCCACGCCGATCCCGGCGACCGCGACCCCGCTCAGGGTGAGGCCGGCCACCAGGGCGGAGAGCGTGGCCTTCAGCGAGCGGCTGCCGAACCGCCGCCGACGGGCCCGCCAGTCGTCCCGGCGCCGGGTGCGCATGCCATGCGCACCCGACTCCCGTGCCGCGACGAACGCGGCGACGGCCCGCTGCTCGGCCCCGGCGTCCACACCCTCGCGGATCAGCGCGGCGGCGAGCAGCGTCTGCAGGTCGGCCGTGCCGACGACGGGGCGGCCACCGGGCACGGAAGCCGGGCGGTCCTGCGCGGGCACCCTGCCCTCAGGGTGCACACGCCGACGGCCGGACCGCCCGCCGTCGCTCTGCCGTTCACCCATGTCCGTTCCCGTCCCTGCTCGGTCCTGCTCGATCCACTCGGTTCACCCGGTCCACACGGCTCCGTGCGGCACGACGCGCTCACGCGGAACACCCGCGCGGCCGGGCCGGGCCCGGACCGACGGATACGTTCCGCGTGTCCGGCCTGTTCAGCATCCGGCCCAAGGGCCTAAGCCGGACGGGCCGGGGCGGACGCCGCTGCGCGGCCCGCCGTCCCGGCCCGCGGTCATGTCGACTCACCCAGCGTCGGCGACGCCTCATCCGTCACACTTTCGGCGCCGAGCTGCTTGGCCAGCCGATTCAGGCCCCGGTACGCGGCCGTCCGTACCGCCCCCGGGCGCTTGCCGAGGACGCGGGCGGCGGCGGGGCCGTCGAGACCGACCACGACGCGCAGCAGCACCGCCTCGGCCTGGTCGCGCGGCAGCCCGCCGACCAGCTGGAGGGCGTACTCGGTCGATATGGCCTCCATGGCCTGGTCGTAGGTGCTCTGCGCCCCGGGCAGGTCCAGTACGTCCTGCTCGATCGTCGACGCCCGGGGCCGCACCCGCTGCCGGCGCAGATGGTCCAGCGCCCGGTGCCGGGCGATGGTCGCCGTCCAGCCCCGGAACCCGGCCCCGTCGCCCTTGAACCTCCCCAGGTCGCGGGCGATCTCCAGCCAGGCGTCCGACATCACGTCCTCGGCGTCGTCCCCGACGAGCCCGCGCACGTACCCGAGCAGCCCAGGCTGTACGAGCCGGTAGGCCACGGCGAAGGCGGCCTCGTCCCCCTTCTGGGCCCGCGCGACGGCCGCGCCCAGTTCCCCGTCGTACGCCTGTGCGCGGCGGGGTTCGCCTCCGTGGCCCAAGAACCGTCCTCGTCCGTAGCGAGCGGGTAGCGCATCCCTATCGCTTGGCATAGGCACGTCCGTCGGCGCCCACACCCCCACGGTCATCAGCGTCCGGCGCCAGGAAAGTGTCACAGGTCGTCAGACGCCCCGTGCGTCACATCAGCGCCGGTCACGGCAGGTGACCCGCCGTCAGGGGACGGCGGGCCCGCCGAGGTAGGAACCGTCCCGGCCGTAGGGCCAGGCGTTGGCGACACAGCCGCGCAGTCCCTTGATCTGCTGCATCATCGCGGGGGCCGGACGGCCGGCCCCGGGGCAGGTCTCGTGGCCGTGTCCGATGCGGTGGCCGACCTCGTGGTTGACGATCAGCGCGCGGTACTCGCCGATCGGGCCGTCGAACTGCGGTGAGCCCAGCACCCACCGCTTGAGGTTGACCACCACGTCCGTGCCGACGCTGCAGTTGACCTCGCCGCGGGTCAGCAGACCGGCGGCGCCGCAGATGCGGTCGGTCGTGCCGGGTGTCGCGATCTTCACAACGAAGTCGTACGCACCGGAGCTGACGAGCTGGAAGGAGTTCACACCGTCCCGGGTCCAGCCCCGGCGGTCGGCCAGCACCGCGGATATCTCGGCGGCGGCCGCGCTCGCCGAGACGTCGACGCCGTTCTCGACCAGCACCTTGTACCGCCGGACGCGGCTGCCCGTACCGACGACGGTGCCGTCGGCCCCCGCGGTGGTGAAGGTCCCGGGTCCGGTGGCGGGGATGTCGATCTGCTCGGACGACTCCGACGACTCCGACGACTCCGAGGCGGAGGGGGACGGGGACGTGCTGGGGGACCAGGAGGACGGGGAGGGGGAGGCGTCGGGGCTCTCCGGAGCTTGCGACGGCGGGGCCGCGCCGGTCCCGCCGGTTTTCCCCTCCAGCATGTCCCCGGCGGCCGCAGCCACGTCGCCGGCGGCCGATCCGTGCCGGTCCTGGTAGTACGCCACGGCCGCTCCCGAGGCGATCATCACCGCCGCGAAGGCGAGTCCGGCCGGTACGGTCCGGGTCCAGCGCCGGCCTCCTGACCGTGACCGCCCCCGGGCGGCTGCGCGCCGAGGCTCGCTTCGGCCCCCGCGCCGGCCGCCGCGCCCCCGTCCCTCTCCGCGTCCCTGCCGGTCCCCGTTCCCGGCCCGCTCCCCCTGCCCCCGTCGTTCCCCACGTCCGTCACGCTTCCCCACGACGGGAATCCCCCCATGTCACGTTGTTCATCGTCAGGCGGCGGTGGTCCGTCCGGCACGCCCGTGTAAGACCAAGTAAAAGGTCTGCAGTGATTCCTCCCGGCCCGCCTCGAACCGGTTGTGCACCTTGCCGACCGGGTTCCAGATCCGTCCGTCCGGCATCCGCACCCCGACCGGCTGGCCGAAGTACGCGCGCTGCCCCTCGTCGAGATCCACCCACACGCCGCCCGCGCGGCGCACCAGCACCTCACCGACGTAGGCACCGAGGGCGAACAACGTGCCGCGCACCCGCTCGCTGTCCGCTGCGCCCTTGCGCAGCCCGTCGACCAAGGCGTCGACGACGCGCAGGCTGGCCACGGAGTAGTCCAGCGGAAGCCGGCTGCGCCCGGTCGCCCGGGCGACGAAGGCCGCCGCACACGGGCGCATCTGTCGCGCGCCCGGCACTCGCTCGTCCGCCGCCCCCACGGGACACCGCCCCTCCGCTCGGTCTGGCCAGGAACCCAGGCGAGGTCCCCCAGCAGACCAAGCGGGTGGCGCCTCGTGATCATCACGGGTCACGGACGTGGCGATCACCACACAGCCGCATCACAGACTCCGTACAACCTTTTGGCCGCTCGTACGTCCGTGAAGGCGAATCGGCGGATGTACGGATCCGGTGACCGCGGCTGTGACGTTTGGCCAGGCCTTGACGCTGGGTGAGTGCCACCTGTGGGACAGGTGGTGCCGATGTTCCATTTCCAGGGGTGGGGTAGTTGAGTCCTCGCAGGACCCATGCGTACAAGCCGCTCAGCCTGAGACGGAGGGTGTGGCTGACCGTCGGGGCCGTCGTGCTCAGCGGCGCGGGAGTGGTCACGTACGCGGTGGCCGACCAGTCGTCCGCGCCGGCCGACACCGCGGAGAAGCCCCGCGATCCGAGCATCCACTCACTGAAGCTGGAGAACCGGGGCTCCGGCCGCCGAGGGCTCGACCGGCGGACGACCGAGCAGTTCAGCGCGGTGCTCGTGACCTGGGACAACCCGGAGGCGAAGGCCAAGGGCACGCCCGAGGTGCGCACCAGGGACCTGGAGACGGGCAAGTGGTCCGGCTGGAAGGAGCTGGAGCAGGAGCCGAACCAGGCCGACGGCGCCGAGGGCGAGCGGGCGGCCACCCGGGGCGGCACGGCCTCGCTGTGGACCGGCGACGCCGACGGCGTCGAGGTCCGGGTGGTGAAGGACGACGGCACCCAGGCGGGCGGCCAGCCGGCCGGGATGGACGTCACGCTGCTCGACCCCGGTACGGACCCCGAGGGCGCGCCGGACGTGGCGGACATGGACCCGGTCGCGTTCGCGGCGGACACCACGGCCTCGGTGACCCCGGCGCCAACGGAGACGCAGCCGGGGGCCACCGAGCCGCCGTCGTCGGCGCCCGCGACACAGACGGCCACGGACACCGCGCCCGCGACGCCGGACGCAACCCTGTCCGGGACCGTCACGCAGACCGCGTCGCCCTCCCCCACGCCCACCGTTCCCGAGCCCCGCCCCTCGACGGTCGTGAAGCCGCCGGTCATCACGCAGGCGGAGTGGGGCGCGTCCACGGACTACGACGGCACGCCGAGCTACGGCACCGAGATCAAGGCCGCCGTCATCCACCACACCGGCACCGACAGCGACAACGGCCTCTCCTGCGCCGACTCGCGCGCCCGGACACGCTCCATCCAGCAGGAGCACTTCGCTCGCGGCTACTACGACATCGGCTACAACTTCCTCGTCGACCGCTGCGGCCAGATCTTCGAGGGCCGCAGCGGCGGCATGGACCTGCCGGTGGTCGGCGCCCACGACGTCGGCTTCAACAACGACACGCTCGGCATCTCGTACATCGGCAACTTCGAGAGCGCGCAGCCCAGCCGGGCCGCGATGGACTCGATCGCCCGCGTCGTCGCCTGGAAGTTCGGGATGTACGGCATCGACCCGACCGGCACGGTCACGCTGACCTCCGGGAGGGAAGCCGGGGACAGCGGCAACAAGATCGACATGGGTGAGTCGGTCACCCTGCCGCGGGTCTTCGGCCACCGGGACACCAACTACACGGCCTGCCCGGGCAGGAACTTGTACCCGAAGCTGTCCCGGATCGCCGCGCTCGCCAAGACCCCGGGCATCTCGCACGCCCTGGCCACCTCGGACTACAACCGGGACGGCCTGGCCGACCTGGCCGCCGGCACCCCGCGGGTGAAGAGCGGCGCCGGCAGCGTCTCGGTGGTCCCGGGCGGCACCGACGGCCCGGTCACCGGCGCCCGCAGGACGCTCATGCAGAGCAGCCCCGGCGTCTCCGGCAACGACGAGTCCGGTGACGGCTTCGGCACCTCCACCGCCTGGGGCGACGTCAACGGCGACGGCCACGCCGACCTCGCGATCGGTGTCCCCGGCGAGAACGACACCAGCGGCCACGCCGACCGCGGCTCGGTCGTGGTGATGTACGGGCCGGAGCTGAACACCGGTTTCGGGTACACCACGTCGGGGGTCACCGAGACCGGCGCGAAGCTCGGCACCACGGTCGCCGTCGGTGACTTCAACGGCGACGGCAGGGCGGACGTGTTCGCCGCCGGCTCCGGCAACGGCGGCAACTGGAACGCCCGGCACACCGGCGGCGCCACCCGGTCCGGCACGCTCACCACGGCCACGGGGGCCATCGCCCACCTGGACGCGGCGAGCGGCGACTTCAATGGGGACGGCTACGCGGACGTCGCGCTCAACTACCGCGACACCGGCGGCATCAGCCGTGTGGTCCGCTTCGCGGGCTCCGCGTCCGGTCTGGCCAAGGCCGGTGTCCTCTCGGTCAAGGGCGGGCGTTCGATCGCCGCGGGCGACATCAACGGCAACGGCTACGACGACATCGTCATCGGCCAGCCGGCGGCCGGGGAGTCCGGCGGTACGACGTCGGGCGGGCGGATCACCATGCTGCTCGGCACCTCGTCCGGGTTCACCACCTCCGGAATGAAGACGGTCCACCAGGACACCACCGGGGTCCCCGGCGGCAACGAGGTCGGCGACGCGCTGGGCACCTCGGTGTCCGTCGGCGACCACAACGCCGACGGCTACGCGGACGTCCTGACCGGCTCCCCCGGCGAGGACCTCAGCCGCGACGGCGCCAACCGCAAGGACGCGGGCGCCGCGATCCTGCTCCGGGGCACGTCCTCCGGCATCACCGGCTCCGGCGCGGTGTTCGTGTCCCAGGACACCTCCGGCGTCCCCGGCGCCACGGAGTCCGGTGACCGGTTCGGGTCCGCGGTGTCCCTGACGGACCTGTCGGGCTACGGCCGCGCGGACCTGACGTTCGGCGCGGACGGCGAGGACACCTGGGACGGCGCGGTCGTGTACCTCCCGAGCAACGGCTCGGGACTCGGGTACGGCGACACGGTGTTCTACGGCAGGGGCACGTTCGGCCTGGCGGCCGACGTCCGGCTGGGCGGCACGCTGACACCGTGACCCGGTGACGACGACGGCCGGGGCCCCGCGCGGTGCGCGCGGGGCCCCGGCCGTTTCGCGCAGGGCTGGGGCCTGTCGTTCGGATCATGTCGCAGGGAACTGGCGGTGCCTTGTCGGCACCGTGAGCGGGGCCTGGTGCGTGCAGCTGCAAGGCGGAGGAGGGCGCCAGGGCGGAGCCCTGGCAACCGACGACAACGCCGCAGATGCGCGTGCCAGGCCCCGCGTACGCGGCGTGACCGAACGACAGGCCCTACGGGCGCGGTCCCCCGCCGGCGGCGTCCCGGCACAGCAGCCGCAGCGAGCCGTCGTGGGTGTAGCAGCGCCGGGCCTCGTCGATCGGGTCCCAGAGGCGGCCGTCGGGGGTGCGGACCCAGTGGTCGCCGCCGGAGGACCACCACTCGCCCCCGGCCTGACGGATGATCACCTCACCGGCGTAGGCGCCCAGTCCGCGCAGCACCAGTTCCACGGCGGCGTACGGGGCCGCCTCCTGGCGTATGTCCTCGATCATCCGGTCGATGCTCCACAGACTGCGCGCCGAGTAGTCGAGGCGCAGCCGTGCCCCCTCGCGCATCGCCGCCACCGCGTCCGCCGCCCAGCGGACCGGCTTCGTCGCCGCCGAGGGCCTGGTCTCCTGCTGTGTCGTCACAGTCGTCGCAGTCGTCACATCCTGAAGAGCGCTGCGGCGAAGCGTTTCGTCACCCGGATTCCGGGCGTTCCCAGAACGGTCGCAGGACCACCCCAGGACGGTTACAGAAGGCCGCCTCAGCCGTCCCTGCGGCTGCGGCGGGACACCGCGGCGCGGAGCACCCGCCGCCCCTCCGTCGACACCTCCAGCGCGCCCCGCAGCCCGGTCGGCCCGTGGGCGGACAGGAGCTCCAGCACGGATATCTGGCGGCGCAGTTCGGCGGCCAGGAGCGGCGACAGGCCGTCGGCCCCGCCCGCACGGCGCAGGTCGGCCGGGCCGCCGTCGTCGGCTTCGGCGCCGTCCAGCAGCCGGTGGATCCGCAGCGCGGCGAGGGAGCACGCGTCGGCCCACTCCCGCAGCCCGGCGGCGGAGCGCTCCGCGGGGGCGGTGGCGAGCATCCGGTGCGCGAGCGCCACGGACTCGTCCGCGTCGCCGGGCGCGGCGTCCAGCTTGCCGCGCACCTGCTCCAGCCGTTCGGCCCAGTCGCCGGGGGCGGCGTCCTCCGCGAGGCTCGCCCACAGCGGGCGCAGCACCTCGTCGTCGCCGTCCAGCAGCGGCATGCACCGATCCAAACAAGCCAACCCGCTCACGGCCAGCCCGCGCTCGTCGGCCTGTGCGATCAGTTCCACCAGGCTCATCCACGCCTCCCTTGCGGGTCGTCACGGGCCCCGTGAGAGGCCCCTCGCAGGCCCCCGAAGAGGCCCTTCACGGGCCTCGTCCCTCACGGAGCCCGCATCGTCCCTTACTGCGTGCGATGAGCCCGGAGTGTCACTCGGGCACCACTCCGAGCCGGTCGAGGAGACGGAAGAAGAGGTTTTCGGCCACCGGATCGGGGTCGGCCCTGAGGATCTCTTCCAGGTCCTCGGCGGACACCGTGTGCCCCGCCTCCTCGGCCCAGAAGACGGCGCGTTCGGCCGCGTCGGCGGGCTCAAGAAAGTAGTCGTCGACGGTGAGCCCCTCCTGCTGTCCGTCGAGATACCCGGCCATGGCGGTCCGTGCGAGGCAGGTCGTCCACGCCCCGCTCTCCGGTGACGCCGCCTCCACGACCACGCAGTCGCTGTCCATGACATAGCCGAACAGCGCGGGCGCGCCGGTCTCCCGGGCCAGGTCGTTCATGTTCCCGATGTCGCCCTGGCCGCCCGGGTATTCCCACACCTGCCATCCGTCCGGCGCCGAGGTGCGCAGGGTCAGGCCCCCGGCCGCACCGGCCAGCGTGTCCAGTTCGGCGAGCGGCCGCTCCCCGCGGCCCACGACGAAATACCCCCAGTAGCCCATGTGCTGCCGTTCCCCCCGGTGTGTCGGTTCGGATCACGAAAACATCACCACAGTCGCACGGGGGTTCGCAGGCTTATGCGGCAATCCGTCGGGGGGACGAGCCGGCGCGGCGGTCAGCCCAACTGGTCCGCGAGGTTGCGGAACTGCGTCCAGGACAGCTCGGGTCGGCCCGGGTCCCACAGCTTCTGGACGGTCGCCCGCAGCGGCATGCGGATGCCGGCCGCGACCTGCTCCTGGGTCTGGGCGCGGGGCAGGTCGCCCCAGATGGCGAAGGACCCGCCGAGGATCTGGTCGTCGTACCGCTCCGGAACCGCGGTGGTGCCGCGCAGCACCAGCGGCGTCCACTGCTCGTAGATCCGCTGCCCCGTCGGATAGACGAAGGTCAGGGGCTCCCCGAGCACGTAGTAGAGGAACTCGTCGTTGTAGTTGATGACCTCGCGGCCCTCGCGCAGATACTCGGCGGGCTCCCGGGCCCCGATCTCCTTGCCCGTCCAGTAGGCGACCCGGATGTCCTTGTCGGCCTGTACCGAACCGCCGCGGAAGAAGCCGTCGTTCCAGGCGCGGGGCGTGCGGTCGTGGGCGCGGACGGTGGCGGCCCGGTCGTTGAGCCAGCCGGTCGTCAGGTCCTCGACGGTCGCGCCGGAGCCGTACTTCTCCCGCGCGGCGGCGGCCAGATTCGGGAAGGACGCCTCGGGGTCGGGGACCACCAGGGCCTGGTACTCGTCGCCGCCGAGGTGCCACTGGCGGCCGGGGAAGAGACCGGCGTACTCGTTCAGCAGATCGTCCACGATCTCGGCGGACTCCGGCTTGGAGATGTCGATCGCGCCGCGCACCGCGCCGCCGCTCACATTGCGCAGCTGCAGGTCGGGGTGGGCGGCGATGACCGCGCCGAGGTGGCCCGGCGAGTCGATCTCGGGTACGACGGTGATGTGCCGGCTCTCCGCGAGGTCGACGATCTCCTTGACCTGGGCCTTGGTGAGATGCTCCTGGGACACGATCTCGGGGTGGGAGTCGGACTCTATGCGGAAGCCCTGGTCGTCGGAGAAGTGCAGGCCGAGCTCGTTGAACTTCAGGTCGCCGAGTTCGCGGATCCGGTCCTCGATCCAGTCGGCGCTATAAGGCTTGCGCGCGATGTCCAGCATCATCCCGCGCCGTTCCTTGGCCGGCTCGTCGCGCACCACGCCCTCGGGTGCGGCGCCGGCCCCGGTTATCTCCTGCTTGAGGGTGCGCGTGCCGTAGAACACGCCCGCCTCGGCCGGGGCGGTCACGGTCACCCGTCCGCCCCGCACGGTCATCGTGTACGACTCGGGGCTGGCGCCGGCGCCGCGGTTCAGCTCCAGCCGGAGGTCCCCGTCCCGCTCGTCGTCCACCTCGCCCACGTACGTCAGCCCCAGCTCGCCCGCTATCAGCCGGCCCTCGTCGGCCAGCACCGGATCGGCCACGACCACCCGGTGGTCCCGCGCGGGACGCCACCCGGGACCGCGCTCCGCCGTGTGCTCACGGACGGCGGGTATGGTGCGCGGCGCCTTCGACAGGGGGTAGGAGCGCGTGGGGCTCGGCGTGGGGCTCTGTGCCGCCGCCGACCCCACGGACGCGCCGTCGTCCGAGGACGCCCACAGGCCGACGCCCAGTCCGGTCCCGGCCACCAGCGCGCCCCCGGCGACGGCCGAGACCAGCACCCGTCGCTCCCTCACCGCCCCCGCCATCGAGCGCCGCCGGTGCCGCCTGTGCTGACTGTGCTCACTCACCCCGCCAACGTACGACTCGTTCGAGTGAAAGGCGTCACCGAACGGTTCTCAAACCCTGCCGTTCGGGTGAATCGGGGGTACCGATCGGACACGTCTCGGACTCACTCGATAACGTGAGGTCACAACTCTCACAG
Organism: Streptomyces sp. NPDC052079; assembly: GCF_040680275.1. Classification (NCBI taxonomy): domain Bacteria; kingdom Bacillati; phylum Actinomycetota; class Actinomycetes; order Kitasatosporales; family Streptomycetaceae; genus Streptomyces; species Streptomyces sp. NPDC052079. The sequence goes on along the minus strand of NZ_JBFAWL010000001.1, from coordinate 334,872 downwards.
CATCTGCCACCGACACACACGCGACGCCCACGAGGAATCACGCTGCCTGCGCACCGTCTCCCAGACCTCCCCGGCCGAGTCGCCATACCCGGACAGTCCCGCGGCACGCCCGGCACCACGTCCCCGCTGGAGCGGTTCAACACCGCCCCCGCCCAGAACGCCGAGCGCGCCCTTCTGGCCTGCCTGCACAGCCTGCGCTGGGCCCTGCGCCTCGCCGGCCACCGCCCGTACCCCGATCTGCCGTCCCTCCTGGCGGCCTCCGACGAGGCGGCGTACGACCTCTCCGCCAAGGAACTGGAGGAGGCCCTGGCGGCGGAATCCCTCCCCGACCTCCCCGAGGCCACCTACTCCGCCGCCCACACGGCCCTGAGCGCGGCCCACGCGGCCTACGCGGCCAAATTCGGCCACGTGTTCGTCATCTCGCTGGAGGGGGTCCCCGAGGAAGAGTCCCTGGACCGGGTCCTGACCGACATCCGGTCACGATTGGCAAACGATCCCGAGGACGAACGGGTCGTGGCAGCAGAGCAACTCCGCCGCCTGGCCAGACAGCGGCTGACCGACCTCGTAGGGGCGCGGGGAACCGCGCGACCGGCAACAGACGGCCCCACACCGGGCATATCCGGCCAAACCCCACCCCGATAGCCGCCAGAAACGGGCCCCGCACCTCTTCGAGTGCAAGTTTGATCACACCGGCAGGCCCCCTGTAAGCGCCGCAGGCACTCGTCGCTACCATGCTGGGGGCCGGTGGACCGTACCCGGCCGGGCCCGACCGACAAGGAAAGCCGGCGCGGCCCCAATCCCCGCTCCCGGAGGAAATTTCCGTGCCGGCTGGAACGCTGTACCGCGGCCGGGAAGGAATGTGGTCCTGGGTGGCTCACCGAGTCACCGGCGTCCTCATCTTCTTCTTCCTGTTCGTTCACGTGCTGGACACCGCTCTCGTGCGGGTGTCCCCCGAGGCCTACGACGAGGTCGTGGCCACGTACAAGACGCCGATCGTCGCGCTGCTGGAGTACGGCCTCGTGGCCGCCATCCTCTTCCACGCGCTCAACGGCCTGCGTGTCATCGCCGTCGACTTCTGGGCCCAGGGCGCCCGCTACCAGAAGCAGATGCTCTGGAGCGTCGTCGCCGTCTGGGTCGTGCTGATGCTCGGGGCGATCTACCCCGTCCTCGGCCACGCCGCTCGTGAACTGTTCGGGAGCTGACGCCCATGTCCACGACTGAAACCTCCGCCTCGGGCATCGGCCCCGTCGAGGGTGCCTCGCTCTACTCCGTCGACAACCCGGCGCCGGTCATCGAGCCCCCGCGCAAGCGGACCAAGAAGACCCCCAAGTCCACCCGGGGCAACTTCGAGCTGGCCGCCTGGCTGTTCATGCGTCTGTCCGGCGTCGTCCTGGTCGTCCTCGTCATCGGCCACCTGCTGATCCAGCTGGTGCTCGACGGCGGCGTCTCCAAGATCGGCTTCGCCTTCGTGGCCGGCCGCTGGGCCTCGCCGTTCTGGCAGTTCTGGGACCTGCTGATGCTGTGGCTCGCCATGCTGCACGGCGCCAACGGCCTGCGCACGGTCATCAACGACTACGCGGAGCGGCCGAACACCCGGCTGTGGCTCAAGGCCCTGCTCTACACCGCCACGGTGTTCACCATCCTGCTGGGCACGCTGGTGATCTTCACCTTCGACCCGAACATCCGCTAGGCACGGGGCTGCGAGAATCATGCTGCGTACCCCGGGACACAACCCCGCACCCGCGGCCGACGCTCGCACCACCGTCTCCGACAAAGCCCCGCAGTGAGGCGAGACCAGTGAAGATCCACAAGTACGACACAGTAATCGTCGGCGCCGGTGGCGCCGGTATGCGTGCCGCCATCGAGGCGACCAAGCGCAGCCGCACCGCTGTCCTGACCAAGCTCTACCCCACCCGCTCCCACACGGGCGCCGCGCAGGGCGGCATGGCCGCCGCGCTCGCCAACGTGGAGGAGGACAACTGGGAGTGGCACACCTTCGACACGGTCAAGGGCGGTGACTACCTGGTCGACCAGGACGCCGCCGAGATCCTGGCGAAGGAGGCCATCGACTCGGTCCTCGACCTGGAGAAGATGGGCCTGCCGTTCAACCGGACGCCCAACGGCACGATCGACCAGCGCCGCTTCGGCGGCCACAGCCGCAACCACGGCGAGGCCCCGGTCCGCCGCTCCTGCTACGCGGCCGACCGCACCGGTCACATGATCCTCCAGACGCTGTACCAGAACTGCGTCAAGGAGGGCGTGGAGTTCTACAACGAGTTCTACGTCCTGGACCAGCTGATCACCGAGGTCGACGGCGTCAAGAAGTCCGCCGGTGTGGTGGCCTACGAGCTGGCGACCGGCGAGATCCACGTCTTCCAGGCGAAGTCCGTGATCTACGCGTCCGGCGGCACCGGCAAGTTCTTCAAGGTGACGTCCAACGCGCACACGCTGACCGGTGACGGCCAGGCGGCCGTGTACCGGCGCGGGCTGCCGCTGGAGGACATGGAGTTCTTCCAGTTCCACCCGACCGGCATCTGGCGCATGGGCATCCTGCTGACGGAGGGCGCCCGCGGTGAGGGCGGCATCCTGCGCAACAAGGACGGCGAGCGCTTCATGGAGAAGTACGCGCCGGTCATGAAGGACCTCGCCTCGCGTGACGTGGTCTCGCGCTCCATCTACACGGAGATCCGCGAGGGCCGCGGCTGCGGTCCCGAGGGCGACCACGTCTACCTGGACCTCACGCACCTCCCGCCGGAGCAGCTGGACGCCAAGCTGCCCGACATCACCGAGTTCGCGCGGACCTACCTCGGCATCGAGCCGTACACGGACCCGATTCCGATCCAGCCCACCGCGCACTACGCGATGGGCGGCATCCCGACCAACGTCGAGGGTGAGGTCCTGGCGGACAACACCACCGTCGTGCCGGGCCTGTACGCGGCCGGCGAGGTGGCCTGTGTGTCCGTGCACGGCGCCAACCGTCTGGGCACCAACTCGCTGCTGGACATCAACGTGTTCGGCAAGCGGGCCGGCATCGCGGCGGCGGAGTACGCGCAGACCGCCGACTTCGTCGAGCTGCCGGAGAACCCGGAGTCGCTCGTCGTCGAGCAGATCGAGCGGCTGCGCTCGTCCACCGGCAGCGAGCGGGTGTCCGAGATCCGCCGCGAGCTGCAGGAGACCATGGACGCCAACGTCATGGTGTTCCGCACCGAGCAGACGATCAAGACGGCGGTCGAGAAGATCGCCGAGCTGCGCAGGCGCTACAAGAACGTCGCCATCCAGGACAAGGGCAAGCGGTTCAACACCGACCTGCTGGAGGCCGTCGAGCTGGGCAACCTGCTCGACCTGGCGGAGGTCATGGCCGTCTCGGCGCTGGCCCGCAAGGAGTCCCGCGGCGGTCACTACCGCGAGGACTACCCGAACCGTGACGACGTCAACTTCATGCGCCACACGATGGCGTACCGCGAGGTCGGCGCCGACGGCACCGAGACCGTCCGTCTGGACTACAAGCCGGTCGTCCAGACCCGCTACCAGCCGATGGAGCGTAAGTACTGATGGCTACCCCTGTTCTGGACAAGGCGGACGCGGCCGGTTCCCCCGAGCCCGGCGCCGCCGAATCCCCCTACATCACCGTCACCTTCCGGATCCGCCGGTTCAACCCGGAGGTCTCGGCGGACGCGACCTGGGAAGACTTCCAGCTGGAGATCGACCCCAAGGAGCGGGTCCTCGACGGTCTGCACAAGATCAAGTGGGATCTGGACGGCACGCTGACCTTCCGCCGTTCCTGCGCCCACGGCATCTGCGGTTCCGACGCCATGCGGATCAACGGCAAGAACCGTCTGGCGTGCAAGACGCTGATCAAGGACATCAACCCCGAGAAGCCGATCACGATCGAGGCAATAAAGGGCCTCACGGTCCTGAAGGACCTGGTCGTGGACATGGAGCCGTTCTTCCAGGCATACCGGGACGTGATGCCCTTCCTGATCACGAAGGACACCAACGAGCCGACGCGTGAGCGCCTGCAGTCCGCCGAGGACCGCGAGCGTTTCGATGACACGACCAAGTGCATCCTGTGCGCCGCGTGCACGTCCTCGTGCCCGGTGTTCTGGAACGACGGGCAGTACTTCGGCCCGGCGGCCATCGTCAACGCGCACCGCTTCATCTTCGACTCGCGTGACGAGGCCGGCGAGCAGCGCCTGGAGATCCTCAACGACCGCGAGGGTGTGTGGCGCTGCCGCACGACCTTCAACTGCACGGAGGCCTGCCCGCGCGGTATCGAGGTCACGAAGGCGATCGCCGAGGTGAAGCGTGCGCTGATCACGCGCCGCTACTGAGGTACGCCGTACGTCCCTCAAGGGCCCCGTCCCCGGCTGGAGACGGGGCCCTTCGGCATGCGTGACGCAGAACACCACAGCCCGCGAGTTGAACATGTTCAAAACATAGGTCTAGAGTCACCCTGTCAGCGTTTTGAACGCGTTCAAGAAGGGCTGGGGGACATGGACCGCACGGTCATCGCCTACGTCATCTACCTCGTCGTCAGCATCGGGCTGACCGTCTGGGTGGCCCGCACACTGAGCAGGAACGGGCGGATCTTCCTCTCCGACGTGCTGCACGGCAACGAGAAGCTCGCCGAAGCCGTCAACCACCTCCTGGTGGTCGGCTTCTACCTCGTCAACCTCGGGTTCGTCGCGCTGTACCTGAGCGACGACGAGACGATCACCGACACCCGCGGCATCTTCGAGGCCCTGTCCACCAAGCTCGGCGTGGTGCTGCTGGTGCTCGGGGTGATGCACCTGGCCAACGTGTACGTGCTCAACAAGATCCGGCGGCGCGGGGTGATGGAGCGGGAGCAGCTGCCGCCGGTGCCTCCGCAGGGCTGGGTCGCCCCCACGGCCGGGGCGTGAGCGGCATGGCGACCGCGTACGGGGACCGGGACGCCGCACGCGTCCCGGTCCGCCGGCTCACCGTGCTGTACGACGCCGAGTGCTCCCTCTGCGCCTTCGTACGGGACTGGCTGGTGCGCCAGCCGCAGCTGGTGCCGCTGGAGCTGGTCCCGGCGGGATCACCGGCGGCCCGGGCCGCGTTCCCGGGCCTCGACCACGGAGCCACCCTGGAGGAGATCACCGTCGTGGGCGACGGCGGTCAGGTGTACCGGGGGGCCGCCGCCTGGATCGTCACCCTCTGGGCGCTGCGGAACCACCGGCGGCTGGCCCACCGCCTGAGCACCCCGTCCGGCGCGCGGCTCGCCAAGGGCGCCGTGCTGGCCGCCGCGAAGTGGCGCGGCGCCACGGCCCGGTGGGGCGGGAGCGTGTACCACCGGGGCGACGGGTGGACGTACGACCCGCGCGGTGGCTGGAGCTACACCCCGCCGAGCTGCGACGCCGACGACTGCACCGCCCCGTAGCAGGCCGGGCCCTGGCGTTAGGCTCTGTTTCCGTGTCCGCGAAGAACGACGGCCCCGGCGACGGCGCCGCACTCAGCAAGTCCGAGCAGACCCGCGCCCTGATCCTCGAGACGGCCATGCGGCTGTTCCAGGAGCGCGGGTACGACAAGACGACCATGCGGGCCATCGCCAAGGAGGCAGGCGTCTCCGTCGGCAACGCGTACTACTACTTCGAGGGCAAGGAACACCTGATCCAGGGCTTCTACGACCGGATCGCCGCCGAGCACCAGGCGGCGACCCGGGAAATCCTGGCCCGGGAGACCGACCTGGAGGCCCGGCTCGCGGGCGTGCTGAAGGCATGGCTGGACATCGCCACGCCGTACCACGAGTTCGCGGTGCAGTTCTTCAAGAACGCGGCTGACCCGGACAGCCCGCTCAGCCCCTTCTCCCCCGAGTCGGAGCACGCGCGCGCGGAGGCGATCAGCGTGCACCGCGCGGTGCTCGCCGGGACGAAGACCAAGGTGCCCGAGGATCTGCGGGACGTCCTGCCCGAGCTGATGTGGCTCTCCCAGATGGGCCTGGTCCTGTACTGGGTCTTCGACCGCACCGAGGGCCGCGAGCGCAGCTACCGGCTCGCCGAGCGCGGCGCCCGCCTCACCGCGCGGGGTGTCGCCCTGTCCCGCTTCCGGGTGCTGCGGCCGCTGGTCCGCGACGTGCACGAACTGTTCACCGAGTTCCTGCCCGGGATGACGAAGGCGCTGCCGGACCCCTCGAGAAAGGGGGCGCCCGCCGCCGACGAGCGCCCCGGAACCGTCAGTTGACGGCATCCAGCCCACGTCGTGCGCCAGCAGTCCGTCCGCCACGGTGGTCACCTGCGCCGCGCGGGAGCCGTACGGACTCGCCGTGACCGCAAGCACATAAGCACCCGACGGCGAGTACATCCGCTTCTCCTCGGCCGAGTTCTTCGCGCAGCTCGCCGAGCGGTACGGCATGAAGCTGGACGGTCCGCCGCCGGACGCGGAGCACCGCATCGTGTACGTGGTCAGGCCGACGGCGGTCAGCTGCCAGTGACCGGACGGCCGCCGGGTCACTCCCCGGCGGCCCGCGCGGCCGTGAGGTCCGCGACCCGGGCGGTGCGCGCGCCGAGGGCGGTGAGCCGGTCGAGGGCCTCGCGGTGCTGGGCCTCGTCGACGCTGGCGGTGGCGTCCTCGGCGACCACCACGTCGTAGCCCAGCCGCAGCGCCGTCGCGGTCGTCGAGGCGACTCCGTGCGCGGTGGACAGTCCGGCGATCACCACCTCGGTGACCTGCTCGCGGCGCAGCACGTCGGCGAGTTCGGTGCCCTCGAAGGCGTCCAGACCGTTCTTGGTCACCAGGTGGTCGCCGGCGCGCGGCGCGCAGCCGGGGACCAGCTGGTTGGGGGCGGCGGAGACACCGCCGTCCGCACCGTCGGCGCGTACATAGCGGACAAGGACGACGGTGGAGGCATCCTGGTCCGTGAAGTGGTCGCGGAGCCTGCCGCACGCCTCGACGACGGTGTCACCGCCGACCGGCCGCCACGGCATGTCGACGATCCACCGTTGCAGATCGATCAGAACAAGTGCCGTACGGACATGGGTCATTGATCCCCCAGGGACGTTGATCAGCGGTCCGTGGCACATTACCAAGGGGACAAAACAGACCGGTGGAGACGTCAATCACGACCCGGGACGGTCTGCGGCTGTGGAAGGAGACCTTCGGCAGCCGCCGCGATCCGGCGGTGCTGCTGGTGATGGGCGGAGCGGCGCCCGGCATCGTCTGGCCCGACGAACTGTGCCGCCGGCTCGCGGCCCACGGGTACTTCGTGGTGCGCTACGACCACCGGGACACCGGCCGTTCGGACAAGTCCCCGGGGGAGTACGACCTGTCGGCCCCCGCGTCGGACGCCGCCGAGGTGATCACCGGGCTCGGGCCGGGCGCGACGCAGGTGGTGGGACAGTCCTTCGGGGGCATGGTGGCGCAGCTGCTCGCGCTGGAGCGGCGCGAACTCGTGCGGTCGCTGGTGCTGCTGTCGAGTTCGCCGGACGCCAACGGGGATGTGCGGCGGCCGCCGCGCACGGGGCTGCCCGGCCCGCGCCGGCCGATGCGGGAGCGGGTCGCCCGGCTCACGCAGGTGCTGGTGGAGCCCGTGATGCCGTTCGATTACGCCTACTGGGTGGACCTGGTGCGCCGGGTCAGCGCCCGCGGATCGGATCCCGAAACGTCAGGGCGCCATCTGACCGCCCTGGACCGCACGCCCCCGCTGACCGGGCGGCTCCCCGCCCTCGACCTACCGACGCTCGTCGTACACGGCGAGCAGGATTCGGTGTTCCCGCCGGAGCACGGCGAGGAGCTGCGCCGGGTGATCCCCCGGGCCCGTCTGTGGCGGATGGCGGGCATGGGGCACATCTTTCCTCCGTACTGGTCGTCGACGATGTGCGCGCTGATCGTCGACCACCTCCGCCGCAGCCGATCCGACCGCTGACCGAAGGAGACCGTGATGCGTCGTCACCCGCCGGCCCCTGCCGCCCCCGCGCACCCGGGACCGAGAGCACGGACGGCGGCGCAGGCGGCCACGGACGCACGGACGCAGTTCCTGCGCGCGCTGCGCAGTCCGCGTCCGGTGGGCCGTCTCGACGGCACGGCGTCCGCGGACCCGTTGACGACAGCGCTTTCCCGGTTCATCGGCACGGGATGAGCGGGTGCACAACTACGGGCAGTCACATCACCCGAGCTGCGGGCAGTCGTGCCGCTGGGGCGGCACGGGTGGGCGCAGCGGCACCCCGCAAGCGCGGGTAAGCACAACACCCCCCGCCCGCACCCAGAACCGCCCTCACGCCCCCCGCGAAGCCAACTCGATCACCGTGACATCGGAAGGCGCCCCCACCCGAGTGGGCGGCCCCCACGCCCCGGCCCCCCGGCTCACATACAGCTGCGTATCCCCGTACCGCTCAAGCCCCGCCAACGTCGGATTCACACCCCTGGCGACCAGATTGAAGGGCCAGAGCTGCCCCCCGTGCGTGTGCCCCGACAACTGCAAATCCACCCCATGGTCCACAGCATCATGAATCTGCACAGGCTGATGTGCCAGCAACACACACGCCCGCCCCCGATCCCGATCCCCCAGCGCCCGTGCGAAGTCCGGCCCCTGCCCCTCGTCCTCCCCGGCCACATCATTGACCCCCGCCAGATCGAAGTACGGCAACTCCGTCCGCGCATTCTCCAGCGGGTTCAGCCCAAGCCGCCGCACCTCCTCGACCCACTGCTCGGCCCCGGAGAAGTACTCGTGGTTCCCGGTGACGAAGTACGACCCGTGACGCGCCCTCAGCTGCGCCAGCGGAGCCGCGGCCGGGCCGAGGTCCTTCACGCTGCCGTCCACCAGGTCCCCGACGACCGCGATGAGATCCGGCTGGGTCGAGTTGATCGTGTCGACGACCTTCTGCGCGAAACCGCGCCCCAGCACCGGCCCCAGATGGATGTCGCTCACCACGGCGATCCGGAAACCGTGCGCCGCGCGGGGCAGCTTGGCCAGCGGCACGGTGACCCGCTTCACGCGCGGCCCGCGCAGCACCCCGTACGTCCCGTAGCCGACGGTCCCCACGGCCGCCGCGGCGGCGGCCCCGCCGACGACACGGGACACGAACAGCCGCCGGGAAGGCCCGGAGGACGACGCCGGAGCGTCGAACACATGGGCGCCACCCCCGAACACGGCATCCTCGCCGCCCGCTCCGGCATCCGGCGTGCCGCCGTTGACGGGCCCGGCCCCCTGCCCGGCCGCTATGGGCTGCGGCTTCGCCGGAGCGTCCGCCGTCTCCACCACCCCCGCTTCCGCAGCCCTCGCCCGCCGCTCCAGGACCCGGCGCAGCACCGGCCGCACCAGTTCGCCCCCGAGCACCGCCAGCAGCAGGTACAGGGACAGCGCCAGCCACAGCAACCCGGGCCAGGCCAGCACCTGCTGCAGCCAGAAGGGAGCTCCGGCGCGCTCGGCGACGAGGGCGCCGACGGTCAGCGCCCAGCCGCCCGCGATGACCACCGCACCCGCGCGACGCACCGCGCCCGGACCCCGCGTGGTGTCCCGGAACAGGCGCCGCCACACGTACCAGTTGCCCGTCACCAGGACGGCCAGGACCAGCAGCGCGATGAGTACGAAGGCGATGGCCACGGTGCGGAGTTCCCCTGCTTTCCGTTACGACGTCGTGCGTGACGTCTACGACGTCGTGCGTGACGTCCGGCTCAGTGCGCGCAGCCCGCGCAACCCGATGCCCCCGATGACCGTCCCCAAGACGAAGGAGACGACGGCGAGCGTCAGATGAACGAAGAAGTAGGCCGTGGGATTCCCGTCCTCGAACGCGAGTCCGCTGCTGTCCTTGACCAGGTTGTTGACGAAAGTGATCCAGATGATCCAGCTCCACACCCCGAAGGCGAGCAGGAACCAGGAGACAGGGCGGCTGAGCTTCATGCGTCCAGTATCACCGGCCCCTGACCGGTTCCTTGCCCGGGGTGGAACCCGGGTCGGGACTTCCTCGGGTGTGGCATGTACGTTTCCGACCGTGCCCGCACCCAAGAACACCGTCCGGCGCTCGCTGCTGGTCGCCTCCGCCGTCCTGATGTCCACCGCGCTGACCGCGCCCGCCGCTTCGGCGGCCCCCAAGCCGTCGACGACGCCGTCGGCCACTCCCCCGGCGCAGATGTCGGTCGTGGGCGGTGCCCGGCTCGGCCGGCCGGGGACGCAGGTCAATCTGGCGAGCGGGGTGCCGGTGCTCCCGAAGGAGCTGTCGTCCCGGTCCTGGATCGTCGCCGACGCCGAGTCCGGTGAGGTGCTCGCCGCCCACAACGCGCACTGGCGGCTGGCCCCGGCGAGCACCCTGAAGATGCTGTTCGCCGACACGCTGCTGCCCAAGTGGCCCAGGACCACGAAGCACAAGGTGGAGGTCTCCGACCTGGCCGGGGTAGGGGCCGGGTCCAGCATGGTCGGGATCAAGGAGGACGAGACCTATACGGTCCACGACCTGTGGCTGGGCGTGTTCCTTCGCTCCGGCAACGACGCGGTGCATGTGCTGTCGGCGATGAACGGCGGTGTGAAGGACACCGTCAAGGAGATGAACGCGCACGCCGAGGAGCTCCAGGCCCTCGATACACAGGTCGTCAGCCCGGACGGCTACGACGCCGAGGGCCAGGTGTCCTCGGCGTACGACCTGACCCTGATAGCCCGCTCCGGGCTGCAGAAGAGGGACTTCCGGGAGTACTGCTCGACGGTCAGGGCGCAGTTCCCCGGCGAGACGAAGAAGAACAAGAAGGGCAAGAAGGTCCGCAAGTCCTTCGAGATACAGAACACCAACCGGTTGCTGAGCGGCGACTTTGACGTGCCCGTCTACCAGGGCATAGCAGGCGTGAAGAACGGCAACACCACCAACGCCGGCGCCACCTTCACCGGTGTCGCCGAGCGGGACGGCAAGGTGCTGCTCGTCACTGTCATGAACCCGCGCAAGAACGGGTCCAACGAGGTCTACAAGGAGACCGCGCGGCTGTTCGACTGGGGTTTCAAGGCGGCCGGCAAGGTCGAGCCGGTCGGTGAACTGGTGCCGCCGAAGAGCGCCGAACAGGCCAGTGCCCGCCCGGGTCCGTCCGCCTCTCCCGGTGAGGCCGGGGGCGCCGGGGCCGGGTCGAAGCCGGTGGCGAGCGCCTCGGCGAGCAGCGGCACCGACGGCGTCGGGGTCGCGCTGGGCATCATCGGCGGGGTGCTGGTGCTGCTCGCGGGCGGCGCGTTCCTGATCAACCGGCGCTGGCCGCTGCCGGACCTGGTGCGCCGCCGTTCGCGTCCATGACGCCGGCCGGCTCGTCCTGCTTGCTCGGCGTGGCCGTCCAGGCGGCGCAGAACAGGACCAGCTTCGAGGTGAAGTTGATCCACAGCAGCAGGGCCATCGGGACGCCGAACGCGCCGTACATGCTTTTCGCGGCGATGCCCTGCATATAGCCGCTGAGCAGCAGCTTCAGCATTTCGAAGCCGATCGCGCCGGTGAGCGCGGCAACGGTCAGCCGGTGCCGGGCGGGTTCGACGCCGGGCAGCAGGGTGAGGACGTACAGCAGGAGCAGGAAGTCGGCGCCGACGGCGACGGCGAACGCCGCGACCTGCAGGACGAGCCCGCCCCAGCCGCCGTGCTCCAGCCCGATGGCGTCGCTGATACGGCCGACCAGCGCGGAGGCGACGGTGGAGGCGACAAGGGTGATCAGCAGCGCGCCGCCGAGTCCGATGAGGATGCCCGCGTCCTTGCCCTTGCGCAGGACGGGGTTCTCCTCCTCGTCGGGCAGCTCCCACACCGCGCGCAGACAGTCGCGCATCGCTCCGGCCCAGCTGATGCCGGTGAACAGCAGGACGGCGCCGGCGATGAGGCCGACGGTGCCGGCGTTCTGCACCAGGTCCTCGACGTTCAACTGGTCGGAGATGCCGGGCACCTGGTCGGTGATCCTGTGCTGGAGGGTGGTCTGCTGGTCCTGGCCGAGGGTGGCGGCTCCGATCGCGGCGGCCACGGTGAGCAGCGGGAACAGGGCGACGAAGCTCCTGAAGGTCATCGCGGCGGCCAGACGTGTCCAGTGCACGCGGTCCAGACGCTCGTACGACCGCCACGCGTGCGTGAGCATCAGTCGGGTCAGCCGCGGCCCGACGCCCGGGAGCTTCTTCAGCCAGTCCATGAGCGGACTCTGCCCGCATCGCGGAAGACCAATGTCCTGGTGCCCCAGAACCGGACACCGGTGGCCAGCGCCATGCCGACGACCGCCCCGGAGACGATGTCCGCGCGTTGCGAGGTGAGGCCGAGCCCGTAGTGGCTGACGGCCAGGCAGAGCAGTTGTACGGCGGCGCCGGCCAGGTTGACGGCGAAGAACATCGCGTAGGGGCGGGGCCCACGCACGCGCGTGTCGCGGTAGGTGCCGTGCGCGTTGCCGGCGTAGGCGACCGTGCAGCCGGCGACGAAGGAGAGGGCCTTGGCGGTGAGCGGGCCGAGTCCGGCGGGACCGCGCAGATACAGGAAGAGGGCGAGGTCCACCGCGTAGGCGAGCAGACCGGCGGCGGCGAAGCCGAGGAGTTCCCGCCGGAGCAGACGGTGTCTCACCAGTCCGCCACCGCCAGGGCGTACATCACCGTCCACACCACCCCGATGAGGGCGAGCGCGCGGTCGCCCAGCACCACGTCCTCGGGTTCGCCGGCGGTGCCGCGGTCGGCGAAGACGGCGTAGCGCAGGACGGCGAGGACGAAGGCGACCACGGACAGCTGCCGCCAGGGCAGCACGCTGGTGTGCGGGACCCCGCCCTCCTCCAGGGCCCACAGGCAGTAGCCGAGGACGGCCACACCGGCGGCGAGCTGCCAGACGAAGCGGAGGTAGCCGGTGGTGTACTCGGTGAGCAACGCGCGCGTAACGCCCTCCGTGCCGGCCAGCTGCACGGCCTCGGAGTAGCGCTTGGCGGCCACCATGAACAGCGCGCCGAACCCGGTGGTGATCAGGAACCAGCGGGACAGCGGGATGCCGAGGGCCAGTCCGCCGATCACCGCGCGCATCACGAAGCCGGTGGTGACGACGACGAGGTCCACCACGAGGACGTGCTTGAGGCTGAGGCAGTAGGCCAGTTGCATGACGAGGTAGGCGGCCAGCAGCGCGGCGACCTCCGGGGGGCACAGCCGGGCCGCGAATACCGGGGCGAGGACACCGAGGGTGATCCCGACGGCGTAGGCGACCGGTACGGGGACCTGCCCGGCGGCGACCGGACGGCGGCACTTGGTGGGGTGGGCGCGGTCGGCCTCGGCGTCGCGCGCGTCGTTGACCAGGTAGACGGCGGCGGCGCAGGCGGTGAACAGGACGAAGACCAGGGCGAGTCGGGCCAGGGCATGGGCGGAGAACAGTTCGCCCGCGGCGGCCGGGGCGGCGATCACCAGGACGTTCTTGACCCACTGCTTGGGCCGCGCGGTCCTGATCAGGCCCCCGAGGAGGCGGCGCCTGCCGGACGGTGCGCTCTGGCGCCGGTCGGAACGCTCGCGCAGGAGGGTCACGCGGGGCCTCCGGTCATCCAGCGGGCGCCGATCCGGGCCGTCAGCGCGCCGAGGGCGGCGCCCGCCGCCACGTCCGAGGGGTAGTGGACGCCGGCCACCAGACGGGACACGCACACGGCGGCGGCCAGCGGCGGCACCGCGCGGGCGCCCAGCGCGCCGAACGCGACGGCGGCGGCCGCGGCGGAGGTGGCGTGCGAGCTGGGGAAGGAGTGCCGGCCGACCGTGCCCACCAACGGCTCGACGTGGGCGGGTCGGGGGCGGCGCACGACGCGTTTCACTCCCACACTGACCGCGTGGGCGCCCACGGTGAGGGCGGTGCCGCGCAGCCAGGCGCCGCGCCGCGCGCGGTCCACGACGGCACCGGCGAGGCCCGCCGCCAGCCACACCGCCCCGTGCTCCCCCGCCCAGGACAGGGAGCGCACGGCACCGGCCACCCGCGGGTCCCTGCCGCACGCTCTGAGCACGGCGACGATCCGGTGGTCCAGTCCGTGGAGACCCCGGGGGCGCGCAAGGTCGTGGTGGTCGTCCATGTGGACCTACTGTTCACCCCCGGCGGGCCGTATTTCCGTCACTATGGGGCGACATCCCATTAATCACCCGTTCCGGGGACGGGGGTGACGTTTCAAATCGAATGAGTCACAGAGGGGCGATACGGTCGCCGTCATGCCTGCCGACACCGTTTCCGTCACGGGGTGGGGCCGCACCGCTCCCACCGCAGCCCGGCTGATCCGCCCCCGGACGTACGAGGAGGCCGCCCTGGCCGTCCGGGAGTGCGGCGCCCGCGGCGGGATCGCGCGGGGTCTGGGACGGGCGTACGGGGACGCGGCGCAGAACGCCGGCGGCGCGGTGCTCGACATGACGGGCCTGGACCGGATCCACGCGGTCGACGCCGACGGCGGCACCGTGCTGTGCGACGCGGGCGTCTCCCTGCACCGGCTGATGGAGGTGCTGCTGCCGCTCGGCTGGTTCGTGCCGGTGACCCCGGGGACGCGCTATGTGACGGTCGGCGGGGCGATCGGCGCCGACATCCACGGCAAGAACCATCATGTCTCCGGCTCCTTCTCCCGCCATGTGCTCTCCTTCGAACTGCTCACCGCGGACGGGCAGGTGGCCACGGTCGTGCCGGGCACACCGCTGTTCGAGGCGACCGCGGGCGGCATGGGTCTGACCGGGGTGATCCTCACCGCGACGGTCCGGCTGCAGCCCGTGGAGACCTCCCTGATGTCGGTCGACACCGAACGGGCCGACGACCTCGACGATCTGATGGCCCGCCTGGCCGACACCGACCACCGCTACCGCTACTCGGTCGCCTGGATCGATCTGCTGGCCCGGGGCCGCGCCACCGGCCGCGCGGTGCTCACGCGCGGCGACCACGCGCCCCTGGACGCGCTGCCCCGTGGCTCCCGCGTGCGCCGGGAGCCGCTGTCCTTCCGCACCTCCCACCTCCCGGCCGCCCCCTCCTTCGTCCCCGACGGGCTGCTCAGCAGGACCACCGTGGGGCTGTTCAACGAGCTCTGGTACCGCAAGGCGCCCCGCGCCCGGATCGGGCAGCTCCAGCGCATCCCCGCCTTCTTCCACCCCCTGGACGGCGTGCCGCACTGGAACCGGGTCTACGGGCGGGGCGGATTCGTGCAGTACCAGTTCGTCGTCGGGCACGGGCGGGAGGACTCCCTGCGCAGGATCGTGCGCCGGATCTCCCAGCGGCGCTGCCCGTCCTTCCTCGCCGTCCTCAAACGCTTCGGCGAGGCCGACCCGGGCTGGCTGTCCTTCCCCGTCCCCGGCTGGACCCTGGCCCTGGACGTGCCGGCGTCACTGCCCGGTCTCGGCGGCTTCCTCGACGAGCTCGACGAGGAGGTGGCCGGCGCGGGCGGGCGCGTCTACCTCGCCAAGGACGCCCGGCTGCGCCCGGAGCTGCTCGCGTCCATGTACCCCCGCCTGGACGACTTCCGCGCGCTGCGCGCCGACCTGGACCCGCGCGGGGTCTTCACCTCCGACCTGTCCCGCCGCCTCCATCTCTAGGCACCTCTAGGAGCTGTCGTGAAGGACGCCTTCGGCCTCCCCCAGTCCCTGCTCGTCCTCGGTGGTACGTCCGAGATCGCGCTGGCCACCGCGCGGCGACTCATCGCCCGCCGCACCCGCACGGTGTGGCTGGCCGGCCGGCCCTCCCCCGGCCTGGAAGAGGCCGCGGAGCACCTGCGCGGCCTCGGCGCCGTGGTGCGCACGGTCGCCTTCGACGCGCTCGATCCCGCGGCCCACGAGGACGCGCTCGGCAAGGTGTTCGCCGAGGGCGACGTCGACATGGTGCTGCTCGCCTTCGGCACCCTGGGCGACCAGGTGCACGACGAGCGGGACCCGGAGGCCGCGGTACGGGTCGCGCAGACCAACTACACCGGCGCCGTCTCGGCGAGCCTGGTGTGCGCGAGCGCGCTCCAGACGCAGGGGCACGGCTCGCTGGTGGTGCTGTCCTCCGTCGCGGGCGAGCGGGCCCGCCGTGCGAACTTCATCTACGGTTCCAGCAAGGCCGGCCTGGACGCCTTCGCCCAGGGCCTCGGCGACGCGCTGTACGGCACGGGCGTGCACGTCATGGTCGTACGCCCCGGGTTCGTGCGGACGCGGATGACGGCGGGGCTGCCCGAGGCGCCGCTGGCCACCACGCCGGAGGCGGTCGCGACGGCCGTGGAGCTGGGGCTGCGGCGCCGCGCGGAGACGGTGTGGGTGCCGGGGACCCTGCGGGTGGTGATGTCGGCGCTGCGGCATCTGCCGCGCGGGCTGTTCCGGCGGCTGCCGGTCTGAGACGGGCCGAGCGGTCAGCGCGCGGAGACGGATCCCCGGTCCACGCTCCCGCCCTGCGGGGGCACCACCACGGAGCCGAACGGGAATTCGCGCAGCTTGCGCCACACCCCGTCGGCGCCCTGCTCGTAGAGGGCGAAGCCGGTGCAGGCCCACTGCGCCTCGTAGTCCGCGAGGTCCTCGTAGGCCCGGTCCATGGCGGCCTCGTCGATCCCGTGCGCCACGGTGACATGCGGGTGGTACGGGAACTGCAGCTCGCGGGCGACGGGCCCGGAGGCGTCGCGGACCTGCTTCTGCAGCCAGGTGCACGCCGCGCCGCCCTCGACGACCTGGACGTACACCACCGGCGTCAGCGGCCGGAAGGTGCCCGTGCCGGACAGCCGCATGGGGAACGGGCGGGCCGCCTCGGCGATCTCGCTCAGATGCGCCTCGACGGCCGCCAGGTCGGTGTCGCCGACCTCCGTCGGCGGCAGCAGGGTGACGTGCGTGGGGATGCCGTGAGCCGCGGCGTCGCCGAAGCCCGCGCGCAGCTGCTGAAGCCGGCTGCCGTAAGGCTCCGGGACCGCGATCGACACGCCGATCGTTACGGTCCCCACGTCGTCTCCTGTCTCGTTGTGTTGGTGAAGCGCTGTGGTGAAGCTGCGGTGCGCGCCGGGTGACCGTCGCCACGGTCACCCGGTTATCGACTGTACGGCCACGGCTCGGATGCGGGCAGGTGCAACCGGAGTGATGTGCGGCGCTGCGGGGTGGTACGGATCGCCCCCGCGGTCCGGTTCAGCGCCGGTTCAGTGCTTGGCGGGCAGGAAACCCACTCGTTCGTACGCCTGGGCGAGGGTCTCCGCGGCGACGGCACGCGCCTTCTCCGCGCCCTTGGCCAGGATCGAGTCGAGCGTCTCGGGGTCGTCCAGGTACTGCTGGGTGCGCTCCTTGAACGGGGTGACGAAGTCGACCATGACCTCGGCGAGGTCCGTCTTGAGCGCACCGTAGCCCTTGCCGGCGTACTTCTCCTCCAGTTCGGGGATGTCCGTCCCGGTGAGGGTGGAGTAGATCGTGAGGAGGTTGCTCACCCCGGGCTTCTCCACGACGTCGTAGCGGACCACGGTGTCGGTGTCGGTGACGGCGCTCTTCACCTTCTTGGCGGTGGCCTTCGGCTCGTCGAGGAGGTTGATGAGGCCCTTCGGCGTGGAGGCCGACTTGCTCATCTTGACCGCCGGGTCCTGCAGGTCGTAGATCTTCGCCGTCTCCTTGAGGATGTACGGCTTCGGGACGGTGAAGGTCGCGCCGAACCGGCCGTTGAAACGCTCGGCGAGGTCGCGGGTGAGCTCGATGTGCTGGCGCTGGTCCTCGCCCACCGGCACCTCGTTGGCCTGGTAGAGCAGGATGTCCGCGACCTGCAGGATCGGGTACGTGAACAGTCCGACGGAGGCCCGGTCGGCGCCCTGCCTGGCGGACTTGTCCTTGAACTGGGTCATGCGGGAGGCCTCGCCGAAGCCGGTGAGGCAGTTCATGACCCAGGCGAGCTGGGTGTGCTCGGGCACATGGCTCTGGACGAAGAGCGTGCAGCGGTCCGGGTCCAGTCCGGCGGCCAGCAGCTGGGCGGCGGCCAGCCGGGTGTTGGCGCGCAGCTGCTGCGGGTCCTGCGGAAGCGTGATCGCGTGCAGGTCGACGACCATGTAGAACGCGTCGTGGGTCTCCTGCAGGGCCACCCACTGACGGACGGCACCGAGGTAGTTGCCGAGGTGGAACGAGCCTGCGGTGGGCTGGATTCCGGAGAGCACGCGGGGTCGGTCAGTCGCCATGCCCACCATTCTCTCAGGTCCGGCGGGGCGGACGGGAACCGACCGGAAACAGGTGGGAACCGAACCGTGCCCGGGGGTGTAACAAGAGTGTGAGAACGCGGGAGGGGGGCCGCATCGTCGATGAGGCCGCGGTGATCGCACGCGTACGCGCCGGGGAGCCGGAGGCGTACGCGGAGCTGGTGCGGGCTCATACGGGCATCGCGCTCAGGGCGGCCGCCGCGCTCGGGGCCGGTGCGGACGCGGAGGATGTGGTGCAGCAGGCCTTTGTGAAGGCGTACTGCGCGCTGGGCCGGTTCCGGGACGGCATGGCGTTCCGGCCGTGGCTGCTGTCGATCGTGGCCAATGAGACGAGGAACACCGTGCGCGCCGCGGTGCGGCGGAACACCCTCGCGGGCCGCGAGGCGGCGTTCGTGGAGGCGGAGCCGGTGATACCGGAATCGGCCGACCCGGCGGTGGCGACGCTGGAGACCGAGCGCCGCGGGGCCCTGGTGGCCGCCCTGGAGAAGCTGAGCGAGGAGCACCGGCTGGTCGTCACCTACCGCTATCTGCTGGAGATGGACGAGCGGGAGACCGCCCAGGCCCTGGGGTGGCCCCGGGGGACGGTGAAGTCCCGCCTGAACCGCGCCCTGCGCAAGCTGGAGTGCCTGCTGCCGGACTTCCGGCCCCGGGAAGGGGGTGAGAGGCGTGAGTGAGCGGTACGACGGCGACGCGGAGCGGCTGCGGGAGGAGTTGCGGGCCTTCGGCCGGTCCCTGGACGGGCCGGACGGGACCGCGGGGTCCGAGTCAATGGTCGAGCGGGTGCTGGGGCAGATACTCGCCGAGGAGCTGCCGGTGCCCGTCGCCGGGCCGGCGGGCGCCCGGGCCCGGCTGCGGGCGGTGCGCCGCTGGACGCGGGCGCGGTGGCGGTCGCTCGTGGCGGCGCTGTGCGGGCTGCTGACGGTGCTGGCGCTGACCCCTCCGGTGCGGGCGGCGGTGACCGACTGGTTCGGCTTCGGCGGCGTCGAGGTGCGGTACGACCCGTCGGCGGTCCCCTCGCCGGGCGCGCGGGTGCCGGGCTGCGGGCGGTCGCTGTCGCTCGGCGAGGCGGAGCGGCGGGCCGGGTTCGCGCCGCGCGTGCCCGAGGCGCTGGGCGCTCCGGACGCGGTGACGGTGAGCGGGCTGCCGCGGGGGCGGTTCCTGGTGAGCCTGTGCTGGCGGGAGCAGGGGCGGACGATCCGGCTCGACGAGTTCCCGGGCCGCCTGGACATCACCTTCACCAAGAGCGTGCGCGAGCAGCCGGAGTGGCTGTCACTCGGCGGGGAGGGCACGGAGGCCGGGGTCCTGGAGCTGGTCCTGTGGTTCGCGCGGCCCCATGTGCTGAGCTTCTGGATGGTCGACACGGACGGTCACCGGTTCACCCGGGCGGAGCGCACGGCGGGGCCGACGCTGCTGTGGGGCCACAGGGGCGCGGCCGACGGTGAGGGGGCGGCGGGGGACGGTGTGACGCTGCGGCTGGAGGGGGTGGCGTCGAAGGCGCGGGCGCTGGAGATCGCGGGGTCGGTCGAGGAGGCGCCCCGGTAGCCGGCGACCCGTAACCGGGGGCCCGGGTCGCGGAATCGGTGGTGGCCGGGTGGGAACCCCGGCGGGCCGGGCGGTGTACCAGAAATGACAAGGCGGCCCGAGGGCGGGCCGCACGGGGATCGACCGGCAGAGTGGGGGTCCGGATGCGTGGCTGGAAGGGCAGGGTTCGACGGCTGACGGCGGGTGTGGGTGCGTTGGCGGCCGCGCTGGCCCTGACGATATGGGGGGCGTCGCCGGCCCTCGCCGGGGGCCCGACGAGCGTGCTGGTGGTGTCGCCGGAGAGCGAGGAGACCGCCTCGCTGTACTACGCCGACAAGGGGTACGCCACGCTGGAGCGGCTGCTCGGCCCGGTCGGCGAGGGCACCCGTGAGCGGCCGCTGGAGGCGGTCTCGGCGTCGGCCCGGATGATCAATGTGACCTGGCTGGTGCACGACGTGACGCCGTGGCGCGTGGACCGGGTCTTCCTGGGGGAGATGGGCCAGGACGTTTGGATACACACGGCGTCGCGGTTCCATGAATCGCCGAACGGGCTCTGGCACCGCGCCAAGGACGCGTCGAACGTGCACAAGTTCCTGTACGAGCTGGGCGTGATGGGCAAGACGACGGGCTCGCCGGCGAGCTCTGGGATCTATCCGGCACCGTGGGAGACGGAACGGGCCGCGACGGGGGCGGACCAGGGTGCGGCTACGACGGCACCCGAGCCCCGCGCCGCAGCGGCGACGGGCGGCGGCACCGACTGGTGGTGGGCGATACCGGGCCTGGTGGCCGGAGCGGCAGCGGCCCTGGTGCTGCGCCCGTATGTGACGGGGTGGCTCAGCCGACGGAAGGACGACCCGGGACCGAGGCAGGAGCTGCTGGACGTCTGAGGTCGGCGCGCGGCGGCCCGGTGGGTGACCGGACCGCCGTGGGCCGCGTGCGGCAGGGGTGCTCAGCCGAGGTCGATCTCCGGGTAGAGCGGGAAGCCGGCGACCAGGTCGGTGGCGCGGCGGGAGATCTCGTCGGCGACCTTGGCGTCGAGGACGTGGGCCGCCTTGGATGGAGCGCCGGACTTGGTGGTGCCGGGCTCCGTGGTGGTGAGGACGCGGTCGATGAGGCCGGCGACCTCGTCCATCTCGGCGGTTCCCAGGCCGCGGGTGGTCAGCGCGGGGGTGCCGATGCGGATGCCGGAGGTGTACCAGGCGCCGTTGGGGTCGGCGGGAATGGAGTTGCGGTTGGTGACGATGCCGGAGTCGAGCAGGGCGGCCTCGGCCTGGCGGCCGGTGAGGCCGTAGGAGGTGGCGACGTCGATCAGGTTGAGGTGGTTGTCGGTGCCGCCGGTGACCAGGGTGGCGCCGCGGCGCATCAGGCCCTCGGCGAGGGCGCGGGAGTTGTCGACGATGCGCTGGGCGTAGTCCTGGAAGGCGGGCTGCCGGGCCTCGGCGAGGGCGACGGCCTTGGCGGCCATGACGTGCGGCAACGGACCGCCCAGGACCATCGGGCAGCCGCGGTCGACCTGGTCCTTCAGGGAGTCGTCGCACAGCACCATGCCACCGCGCGGGCCGCGCAGCGACTTGTGGGTGGTGGTGGTGACGATCTGGGCGTGCGGCACCGGGTCGAAGTCGCCGGTGAGGACCTTGCCGGCGACGAGGCCGGCGAAGTGCGCCATGTCGACCATGAGCGTGGCGCCGACCTCGTCGGCGATCTCGCGCATGATCCGGAAGTTCACCAAACGGGGGTAGGCGGAGTAGCCGGCGACGATGATCAGCGGCTTGAACTCGCGTGCGGAGACGCGCAGGGCCTCGTAGTCGATCAGGCCGGTGGCCGGGTCGGTGCCGTAGGAACGCTGGTCGAACATCTTGCCGGAGATGTTCGGGCGGAAGCCGTGGGTGAGGTGGCCGCCGGCGTCCAGGGACATGCCGAGCATGCGCTGGTTGCCGAAGGCACGGCGCAGTTCGGCCCAGTCGGCGTCGGAGAGGTCGTTGACCTGGCGGACTCCGGCCTTCTCCAGCGCGGGCAGCTCGACCCGCTGGGCGAGGACGGACCAGAAGGCGACGAGGTTGGCGTCGATGCCGGAGTGCGGCTGGACATAGGCGTGGCGGGCGCCGAAGAGCTCCTTGGCGTGCTCGGCGGCGAGCGACTCGACGGTGTCGACGTTGCGGCAGCCGGCGTAGAAGCGGCGGCCGACGGTGCCCTCGGCGTACTTGTCGCTGAACCAGTTGCCCATCGCCAGGAGGGTGGCCGGGGAGGCGTAGTTCTCAGAGGCGATCAGCTTGAGCATCTCGCGCTGGTCGGCGAGCTCCTGTCCGATGGCGTCGGCGACGCGCGGCTCGACGGAGCGGATCACGTCGAGGGCGGAGCGGAAGGCTGTGGAAGCGGTGGAGACGGGCTCGGCAGACATGAGGGACCTCCGGACGTGGCGTTCAGCGTTCACGGTACGGCCCAGGCGCACGGCACATGTCCGGTCCCCGGAGTAACGGGGGCGGGGACCGCTCCCTGATGGTTGCTCCATCCCAGCGCGCCAGTCACGGCCCGCCGCCAGGGTACCGGCCGGCATGGAGGGCCAACGGTGGGCGTCCACGATGCGGGCGACGGTGTCTGCCGAGCGGAATGCGTTTTCAGGTCATTTCATGTCATTTTCGCCAGAACAGGTGGTGTGTCACACCGCTCGGGCTGGGGACGACCTCCAGGTGGAAGCGGTCGAGCAGTTCGTCGGGCGACTCCCAGAGGCGGAGACCGGAGCCGAGCTTCACCGGCGCGACCGCCACATGCAGGGTGTCGACGAGGTCGGCGTCGAGGAACTGCCGGACGGTGGTGACCCCGCCGCCGAGCCGGACGTCCTTGCCCTGCGCCGCCTCCCGCGCCCGCTCGAGTACGGCGTGCGGACTGCCGGCGACGAAGTGGAAGGTGGTGTCGGAGAGCGTGAACGACGGGCGCTCGTGGTGGGTCATGACGAACACCGGGGTGCGGAACGGGGGTTCGTCCCCCCACCAGCCGCGCCAGTTATGGTCCTGCCAGGGTCCGCGCTGGGGGCCGAACTTGTTGCGGCCCATGATCTCGGCGCCGATGTTGCGGGGGAAGTCGCGGGTGAAGTAGTCGTCGAGGCCGCGGCTTCCTCCGGGGTCGGTGCGGTTGGGCCAGCTGGCCGTGGCGCCCGCCCAGGCGAACAGCCTCTCGGCGCCGGGGAGGCCGAACGGGTTCTCCAGGCTCTGGTGCTCACCGGCGCCGATGCCGTCACTGGAGACGCTGAAGTTCATGACCCTCAGTAGCTGGTTCATCTGTGCTCCCGGTCGGTTCTCGCGCACGCCCCGTATGGCGCCGCGCTCCATATACGGACGTCGAACGGGACGGGGCCGGATCGACACGCGCCCGGGATGTTTCTGCGCGGCGTCCTACGGGAGCGCCCTGCACAGGGCCTCGAGGGTGCCGGTCCAGGCGTGGTCCGGCGGGGTTCCGTAGCCGACGACCAGGCCGTCGCCCGGGGTGGCGTCGGCGGCGGGGTGGCGGAAGCGGGAGAGGCCGACGACGGCGAGGCCCTGACAGGTGGCCGCCTGGACGACGGACCGTTCGGTGCCGGGCGGGAGCCG
The DNA here is from genome assembly GCF_040680275.1 of Streptomyces sp. NPDC052079. Lineage (NCBI taxonomy): Bacteria > Bacillati > Actinomycetota > Actinomycetes > Kitasatosporales > Streptomycetaceae > Streptomyces > Streptomyces sp. NPDC052079. The sequence goes on along the minus strand of NZ_JBFAWL010000001.1, from coordinate 311,722 downwards.
CAGCACCGCGTGCAGGCCCGCCGCGATGCCGGTGACGTGGACGTCGGGCGCCCGTTCCGCGAGGGCTTCGACGAGGGCGTCGCGGCGGCGGCGGTAGCGCAGGCGGGCGGCACGGACGTGGCGGTCGTAGGCGCCGGAGGTGAGGAACTCGGCGAGGGCGAGCTGTTCCACGACGCCGACGGACCGCCCGGCGCCGTGGGCGGCGACCTCCGGGACCAGGGACGGGGGCAGGACCATCCAGCCCAGGCGCAGGCCCGGCGCGAGGGACTTGCTGGCGGTGCCGAGGTAGACCACGTGGCCGGGGTCGAGGTCCTGCAGCGCCCCGACGGGCTGGCGGTCGTAGCGGAACTCGCCGTCGTAGTCGTCCTCCAGGATCAGGCCGCCGGTGCGGCGCGCCCAGTCGACCACGGCGGCGCGGCGCTCCGGAGGCAGGGCCCCGCCCAGCGGGAACTGGTGGGCGGGGCTGAGGAGCAGCGCGCCCGCGTCGCCCGGGTCCTCGGTGTGGGTGCCGGAGGCATCGAAGGGCAGCGGGACGGTGAGCAGACCGGCGCGGGCCACGAGATCCCAGTGGGCGTCCAGGCCGTAGGACTGCACGGCAAGGGTGCGAGCGCCGCGGGCCCGCAGGACGGCGCAGAGGAGCTGGAGGCCGTGGGCGAAGCCGGCGCAGACGACGAGGCGTTCGGGGTCGGCGCGCACGCCCCGGACGCGGGCGAGGTAGTCCGCGAGGGCGGTGCGCAGTTCGGGGCGGCCGCGCGGGTCGCCGTAGCCGAAGGCGTCATGGGGGGCGGCGGCGAGGGCGCGACGGGTGGCCTTGAGCCATTCCGCCCGGGGGAAGGAGGCGAGGTCTGGGGTGCCGGGGATGAGGCTGTATGGGAGCCGGCCGGGGGGGCGCGCCGGGGAGACCGGACGGGCGGGCGGGGCGGGTACCGCGCGGTCGGCGACGCGGGTGCCGGAGCCCTGCCGGGCGGTGAGCCAGCCCTCGGCGACCAGGTCGGCGTAGGCGTCGGCGACGGTGTTGCGGGCGATGCCCAGGTCGCCGGCGAGGGAGCGGGAGGAGGGCAGCCGGGTGCCCGGGGAGAGCCGGCCGTTGCGGACGGCCTCGCGCAGGGCGTCGGTCAGGCCGCGGCGCAGGCCGGGTCCTGCCGGGTCGAGGTGGAGGTCGATGCCCTGCAGATCGTCTCGTGAAGTGGCCCGGCGTTCCGCCATGAAAGTGCACCATACTCCTGGGCTGCCCCGCTCCTAGGGTCGAGGCATGACCGACAACGCGACGACCACGACGTATGCCGCCGAGCCGCCCGTCCGGCTGGAGTGGGCCCGGCACGCCCCCGAGGTGTACCAGGCGATGATCCGGCTGGACTCCGCCGCCAGGAAGGGCCTGGATCCCCAGCTCTACGAGCTGGTGAAGATCCGTGCCTCCCAGATCAACCGCTGTGCCTACTGCCTCGACATGCACACCAAGGACGCGCTCGCGGCGGGCGAGAGCGTGGAGCGGATCGTCCAGCTCGCCGCATGGGGGGAGTCGCGGCACTTCTACACGGACAAGGAGCTCGCGGCGATCGAGCTGACGGAGGCCGTCACCGTGCTGACCGACGGCTTCGTGCCCGATGAGGTGTACGAGCGGGCGGCCAAGTGGTTCGACGAGGCGGAGCTGTCCCGGCTGGTTGCGGCGATCACGGTGATCAACGCGTGGAACCGGTTCGGTGTGACGTGTCGTCTGACGCCGGGTCACTACCAGCCGGGACAGCACCGATGACGGCCGCTACGGCCGTTCCGGCACCGAGGTGAGGATCAGGGCAGCCACTTCTTCCAGACGGACTCGTGGCTGTCCACCCACTTCTTGGCCGCCTCCTGCGGCGACAGCTTCTGGTCGGCGATCATCAGGGAGACCTCGTTCTGGTCCTCCGTCGTCCAGGTGAAGTTCCTGAGCAGCTCCGCCGCCTCGCCGCCGTTCTTCGCGAAGTCGGCGTTGAGGTACTTCTGCAGCGGGGTGACCGGATAGGCGCAGGCGACCTTCGCCGGGTCGGCGTCGCAGCCCTCCTCGTAGGCGGGCAGCTTCACCTCGGTCATCGGCACCTGCTCGAACAGCCACTGGGGCGTGTACCAGTAGGTGAGGAAGGGCTTCTTCTCCTTGGCGAACTGCTTGATCTGGGTGATCTGCGCGGCCTCGGAGCCGGCGAACACCACCCGGTAGTCCAGCTTCAGGTTCTTCACCAGCGCCTTGTCGTTGGTGACGTAGGACGGCGATCCGTCCAGCAGCTGGCCCTTGCCGCCGCTCTCCGGGGTGCGGAACTGCTCGGCGTACTTGTTCAGGTTCTTCCAGTTTGTGACGTCCGGGTGCTGCTTGGCGAAGTACGTCGGCACGAACCAGCCGATGTGCCCGGTGACGCCGAGGTCGCCGCCGTTGACGATCGTCTTCTTGTCCTTGACGTACCGCTGCTCCTGCTCGGGGTGCCCCCAGTCCTCCAGGATCGCGTCGACCCTGCCCTGGCTGAGGGCGTCCCAGGCGGGCACCTCGTCGACCTGGACGGTGTCGACGCGGTAGCCGAGCTTGTGCTCCAGCAGGTACTGGGCGACGGCCGCGTTGGCCTGGGCGCCCACCCAGGACTGCACGGACAGGGTGACCGTCCGGGCGCCCTGGGCGTTCGCGAAGGGCGAGGCCTGCCGGGTCATGTCGGCGGCACCGCAGCCGGTCAGCAGCAGGAGCGCGGAGCCGGCGGCCACCGCCGGGATCGTACGGAATCGCATGTCACGCTCCCTTCTTCGCGCGGCGTTCGGTCGGCTGGGTCACCCGGTCCAGCATCACGCCCAGGCAGACGATCGCGGCCCCGGCCACCAGTCCGGTCGCCAGGTCGCCCTGGGCGAGGCCGAAGACGACGTCGTAGCCGAGCGCGCCACCACCCACCAGGCCGCCGATGATGACGACGGCGAGGACCAGGACGACGCCCTGGTTGACCGCGAGCAGCAGGGCCGGGCGGGCCAGCGGGAGCTGGACCTGGCGCAGCTGCTGGCCGCTGGATGCGCCGAGTGAGCGGGCGGATTCCAGGGCGGCCGGGTCGACCCGGCGCAGGCCCTGGGTGGTGATGCGGACGACGGCCGGCAGCGCGTAGACGATCGCGGCGGCGACGGCCGGGGCGCGGCCGACCCCGAACAGGGCGACGACGGGGATCAGGTAGACGAACTGCGGCATCGTCTGGAACACGTCCAGGACGGGGCGCAGCAGACGCTCGACGCGGTCGCTGCGGGCGGCGGCGATACCGGTCGCGAAGCCGATGACGAGGGTCACGGCGACGGCCGCCAGGACCTGCGAGAGCGTGTCCAGGGACGGCTTCCACACGCCGAGCACCCCGATCGCGGCCATGGCGAGCACGGCGGTGAGCGCGGTGCGCCAGGTGCCGATCACCAGGGCGAGGGCGGCGACGATCAGCAGCACCGCCCACCAGGGCAGCCACTGCAGGCCGTCGCGGAGCGGGTCGAGGACCCAGGTGGTGAAGTGGCCCGCCCAGTCGGCGGTGCCGCCGATGACGGGCACGCCCGAGTACAGGTGGTCGGTCATCCAGTCGACCGCCCGGTTGACCGGCTCGGCGATGCCGACGACCCATCCGTCGGGCCACTCCAGACGGTCCGCGAGACGTCCGGCGACCGCGATGGCCACGGCGGCGACCAGGGCGTACGCCGACAGCGCGCGGGCGTTCGGGGCGGGCGCCTGTCCGAGTCGCGCGCCGGCCGCGCCGGTCACCCGGTCGAGCACGACGGCGAGCAGCACGATCGGGATGCCGGCCGCGAGCGCGGCGCCGACGTCGACCGAGGCCAGCGCCTGGTAGACGCGGTCACCGAGACCGCCGGCGCCGATCACGGAGGCGATGACGGCCATGGAGAGCGCCATCATGATCGTCTGGTTGAGGCCGAGGAGCAGTTCCTTGCGGGCGAGCGGGATGCGGGCGGTCAGCAGGCGCTGGCGGGCGGTCGTGCCGAGCGACTCGACCGCCTCCAGCACCTCCTTGTCGGCGCCGCGCAGCCCGAGCGCGGTGAGGCGGGCCATGGGCGGGGCGGCGTAGACGACCGTGGCCAGGACGGCCGCCGGGACCCCGATGCCGAAGACCAGGACGACGGGCAGGAGGTAGGCGAAGGCCGGAAGGACCTGCATGGTGTCGAGCACCGGGCGCAGCACGCGGTCCATGCGGTCGGAGAGGCCGGCGGCGAGCCCGAGGAGCGCGCCGATGACGACGGATGCGATGACCGCCACGACCATGAGCGCGAGGGTCTGCATGGTCGGCACCCACATGCCGAGCAGGCCGCAGGCGAGGAACGCGGTGGCGGTTCCCAGCGCGAGGCGGACGCCGGCGACCCGCCAGGCGATCAGTGCTGACGCGGCGGTTACTCCCGCCCAGCCGACGGCGAGGAGGGCGAGGTAGACGGCGCGTACGGCGATGACGACGGCGTTGCTGACGTGGCCGAAGAAGTAGAGGAAGAGGGGGTGGGAGTCGCGGTTGTCGATGATCCAGTCGCTGGCCTTGCCCAGGGGTTCGGAGACGTTGATGGTCAGGGCCTCGGGCCAGGTGCCGCTTGCCCAGCGGGCGGCGGCTAGGGGGACGAGGACGGCCGCGAGGAGGGCTAGCGCGGCGAGTTTGCGGGCGGTGGGGTTGGTGCGGATGCCCGGCGGGGATGTCTTTTCGGCCGTTGCCGTGAGCGTTGCCATCACACCGGCTCCCCCTCGGTGGTGGTGGCGGGGGTGGGTTTCGGCTTGCGGCGCTCGGCCGGTGCCTCCCCCACTCTCGGCTTCGCTCGAGCGGGGGGACCCCCATCGCCCACCCGTGCCGCCCCAGCGGCACGATTGCCCGCAGCTGGGTCGGTGGGGCTGCCTGTGGCTACTTCGCCGGCGACTACGTTCAGTAGGGCCGGGGCGTCGACTACGCCTACGCATTTGCCGTCGTTCAGTACCCGGGCGGAGGTGCCGGCGCGGGAGACCGCCTCGATGGCCTCCGAGACCGTGGCGTCGGGGCGTACCGCCGGGCCCGTGCCGGCTTCGTCCGCCGAGGTGGCGGGGCGCATGGCGGTGCGGACGGTCAGGACCTGCTCGCGCGGGACGTCACGGACGAACGCGCGGACGTAGTCGTCGGCGGGCGAGCCCACGATCTCCTCCGGCGTGCCCAGCTGGACCACGCGGCCGTCGCGCATCAGGGCGATCCGGTCGCCGAGTTTCAGGGCCTCCTGGAGGTCGTGGGTGATGAAGACCGTCGTGCGGCCCTCCTCGCGGTGCAGCCGGATCACCTCCTCCTGCATGTCGCGCCGGATCAGCGGGTCGAGCGCGCTGAACGGCTCGTCGAAGAGGAGGACCTGGGGGTCGACGGCGAGTGCGCGGGCGAGGCCGACGCGCTGGCGCTGGCCGCCGGAGAGCTGGGCGGGCCTGCGCTGTTCCATGCCCTCGAGGCCGACCTTGGCGACGACCGCTGCGGCCTTCTCGCGGCGTTCCGCCTTGCCCATGCCCTGGATCTCCAGGCCGTAGGCGACGTTGTCGAGGACGGTGCGGTGCGGCAGCAGACCGAAGTGCTGGAAGACCATCGCGGCGCGGTGCCGGCGCAGTTCGCGCAGCCGTGCCCTGTCCATGGCGCGGACGTCCTCGCCGTCGATGGCGATGGTGCCCGCGGTCGGCTCGATCAGCCGGGTCAGACAGCGCACCAGCGTGGACTTGCCGGAGCCGGACAGGCCCATGACGACGAAGACCTCGCCCTTGCGGACGTCGAAGCTCACATCGCGCACCGCCGCCGTGCAGCCGGTGCGGGAGCGCAGTTCGGCCGGGTCGAGGGCGGCGAGGTCCGGGTCGCCGGGGACACGGTCCGCCTTGGGGCCGAAGACCTTCCAGAGTCCGTCGACGGAGAAGACGGGGGTGGTGTCGGTCGTGGTGTCGGTGATGGTGTCGGTGATGGTGTCGGTGGTGGTCACGCGGCACCCCCGATCAGGTCGGCGGCGCGCTCGCCGACCATGAGGACGCCGATCATCGGGTTGACGGCGGGCATGGTCGGGAAGACGGAGGCGTCCGCGATGCGGATGCCCTCCAGGCCGCGGATCCGCAGCTCGGGGTCGACGACGGCCTGTTCGTCGTGGACCGCGCCCATCTTGCAGGTGCCCGCCGGGTGGTAGACGGTGTGGGCGACCTTGCGGGCGTACTCGCCGAGTTCCTCGTCGCCGGTGATGTCCGGTCCGGGAGCCACCTCGCGCTTGAGCCACTGGGCGAGCGGTTCGGTCTTCGCGATCTCGCGGGCGATGCGGATGCCGTCGACGAGGGTGCGGCCGTCGTAGTCGTCCTCGTCGGTGAAGTAGCGGAAGTCGAGGGCGGGTTTGACGTCCGGGTCGGCGCTGGTGAGGTAGAGCCGACCGCGGCTCTTCGGCTTGGGGATGTTCGGGGTCATGGAGACGCCGAACTCGGGCCGCTGGTAGCCCAGTCGCTCAGGGTTGTCCGTGAACGGGATCTGGTAGAAGTGGAACATCAGGTCGGGGCCCGCGTGTCCGGGATCGCGGCGCACGAACAGTCCGGCGTCGGAGTCCATCGCGGAGTTCTCCGGAATGGGTCCGTTCGTCTCCCAGACGATCACCGACTCGGGGTGGTCGAGCAGGTTCTCGCCGACGCCGGGCAGGTCGAGCGTCATGGGTATGCCGAGGGCCTCGAGGTCGGCTCTGGGGCCGATGCCGGAGTGCAGCAGCAGCCGGGGCGAGTCGACGGCGCCGGCGCACAGGACGACCTCGTTGCGCGCCCTGACGAGGATCTCTTCGCCGTCCTTGGTGCGGACGTGGACGCCTTCGGCGCGTGTGCCGTTCAGCTCCAGCCGGTAGGCCCAGGTCTCCAGCAGGATCGTGAGGTTGGGACGCTCGTCCATGACCGGGTGGAGGTAGGCCACCGACGCCGACGAGCGCTTGTTGTTCTCCGGGTGGTAGGCCAGGTCGAAGAAGCCGACGCCCTCGGAGAACGGCTTCTTGTTGAAGCCCTCGACGCGGGGGACCTGGAGGGCCGTCTGTGCCGCGTCGACGAAGTCACGGGCGATGGCGTTCCGGTCCTTCTCGTCGACCGGCACGATGTTGTTCTTGAGGCGGGCGTAGTACGCCTCCATCGGCACCGCGCCCCAGCCCTTGGCGCCGGCCGCCTCCCACTCGTCCCAGTCGGACGGCAGCGGCTTGAAGGCGATGAGCGTGTTGTGCGAGGAGCAGCCGCCGAGGACGCGGGCGCGGCTGTGCCGGATGTGCGAATTGCCCCGCGGCTGCTCGGTGGTGGGGTAGTCGTAGTCCAGTTCTCCGCCGAGCAGGCCCATCCAGCGGCGCAGGGTCAGCACGTCGTCGCGGCCGACGTCGCTGGGGCCGCCCTCGATGACGGCGACGGTCACGTCCGGGTTCTCCGTCAGCCGGGAGGCGATGACGGAACCGGCGGTGCCGCCGCCTATGACGACGTAGTCGTATTCATGTGCGCGTTCGGGGGTGTGAGCGGTCATCTGGGTGGTACTCCTCCGGGGACTCGGGACAGGTGGGCCGGTCGCGGCGCGACGAGCGGTACGTGGAGGGGGGCGGTACCGCCGGAGGGCGGCGGTGCCGCAGGAGAGGGCCGGTGCGGGGAGAAGGGGCGGTGCGGGGACACCGCCCGGCGGGCCTGCGGGCTCAGCCCGTGAACCAGCGCACCGGCCTGGGCGCCAGGTTCTGGTAGACGTGCTTGGTCTCGCGGTACTCGGCGAGTCCGGCCGGGCCGAGTTCGCGGCCGACTCCGCTCTTGCCGAAGCCGCCCCACTCCGCCTGGGGGAGGTAGGGGTGGAAGTCGTTGATCCAGACGGTGCCGTGGCGCAGCCGTCCGGCCACGCGCCGGGCGCGGCCCGCGTCGGCGGTCCATACGGCGCCGGCCAGTCCGTACTCGGTGTCGTTGGCGAGGGCGACGGCCTCGTCCTCGGTGCGGAAGGTCTCGACGGTGAGGACCGGTCCGAAGACCTCCTCGCGCACGACGCGCATCTCACGGTGGCAGCGGTCGAGGACGGTCGGCTCGTAGAAGTAGCCGGTCTCGGGGCGTTCGGCGGACGGCTCGGGCCGCTTGCCGCCGCAGCGCAGCACCGCGCCTTCCTGGAGCGCGGACTCGACGTATGCCTCGACCTTCGCGCGCTGCTGGGCGGAGACCAGCGGCCCGCACTCGACGCCGTCCTCGGTGCCCCGGCCGAGCCTGATCCGTCCGGCACGGCGGGCGAGTTCGGCGACGAAGCGGTCGCGGACCGACTCCTCGACGATGAGCCGCGCACCCGCGGAGCACACCTGGCCGCTGTGGATGAAGGCCGCGTTGAGGGCCTGGTCCACGGCGGTGTCGAAGCCCTCCTCGGTGGCGCAGGCGTCGGCGAAGACCACGTTGGGGTTCTTGCCGCCCAGTTCGAGGGCAACCTTCTTCACGCCCGGGGCGGCGGCCTGGGCGACCTTCGTGCCGCTGACCAGACCACCGGTGAAGGAGACCAGGTCGACGTCGGGGTGCTCGGCCATCCGGGCGCCGACGGTGTGACCGGGGCCGGTGACGATGTTGGCGACGCCGGCGGGCAGTCCGGCCTCGATCAGCAGCTCGATGAGGGCGACGGTGGTGAGCGGGGTGATCTCGCTGGGCTTGACCACGAAGGTGTTGCCGGCCGCAAGGGCCGGGGCGATCTTCCAACTGGCCTGCAGCAGCGGGTAGTTCCAGGGCGTGATCAGCGCGCAGACGCCGACCGGCTCGTGCACGACCACGCTGTGGATGTCGGGCGAGCCGGCGTCGACGACCCGTCCGGGGGCCTCCCCGGCGACGAGGTCGGCGAAGTAGCGGAAGGCGTCGGCGACGCAGTCGATGTCGACGCGGCCCTCCTCGACGGTCTTCCCGGCGTCCCGGCTCTCCAGCAGCCCCAGTTCCTCGCGGTCGCGCACCAGCAGATCGGCCACGCGGCGCAGCAGCGCGGCCCGTTCGGCGACGGGCGTGTGCGGCCACGGCCCCTCGTCGAAGGCGCGGCGCGCGGCGGCCACCGCGAGGTCGGTGTCCTTCTCGTCGCCCTCCGCGACCACGGCGAAGGGCCGGGCGTCCGCGGGGTCGAGGATCTCGCGGGTGGCCCCGGAGACGGCGGTCCGCCACTCGCCTCCCGCGTGGATGGTGCCGCGCACCCGAAGTTCTGTACTGTCCGCCATGATCGGTTACTGCCTTCCGTTCCTGTTCAGCGTCCGTGCATCACACACGTGTCATCCACGGGACCGGGTGCTCCTGCCCTGGGGCCCCGAATGCATGCCGAATTCAAGGCCGGAAGTGCGCCGAGTCACTGAATCAAAGGAGAAAACGACACAAATCCCCCAGTTTGTGGTCGCCTGACAACAGTCGGCAATCACTCGGGCGGCTACTGAACGCGGCGGGCCCCGCACCGGCGGAACCGGTGCGGGGCCCGAGACCCTGGGCGGGCGGGATCAGATGAGGCCGAGGCCGCGGACCGCCTCGCGCTCCTCCTCGAGCTCCTTGACGGAGGCGTCGATGCGGGCGCGGGAGAAGTCGTTGATCTCCAGGCCCTGGACGATCTCGTACTTCCCGTCCTTGACGGTGACCGGGAAGGAGGAGATGAGGCCCTCCGGAACGCCGTAGGAGCCGTCCGACGGGATGCCCATGGAGACCCAGTCCCCCTCGTCGGTGCCGTTGACCCAGTTGTACACGTGGTCGATGGCGGCGTTGGCGGCGGAGGCGGCCGACGAGGCGCCGCGGGCCTCAATGATCGCGGCCCCGCGCTTGGCGACGGTCGGGATGAAGTCCTCGGCCAGCCACTTCTCGTCGCCCACGACCTCGGCGGCGTTCTTGCCGGCGACGGTGGCGTGGAAGATGTCCGGGTACTGGGTGGCGGAGTGGTTGCCCCAGATCGTCAGCTTCTTGATCTCGGTGACCGGGACGCCGGTCTTCTTCGACAGCTGGGTCAGCGCGCGGTTGTGGTCCAGGCGGGTCATGGCGGTGAACCGCTCGGCGGGCACGTCCGGGGCGGCGGCCTGGGCGATCAGGGCGTTGGTGTTGGCCGGGTTGCCGACGACCAGGACGCGGACGTCGTCCGCGGCGTGGGCGTTGATGGCCTGGCCCTGCGGCTTGAAGATGCCGCCGTTGGCCTCCAGGAGGTCACCGCGCTCCATGCCCTTGGTGCGCGGACGGGCACCCACGAGGAGTGCGACGTTGGCGCCGTCGAAGGCCACGTTCGGGTCGTCCGTGATGTCGATGCCCTGCAGGAGCGGGAACGCGCAGTCGTCCAGCTCCATGGCCGTGCCCTCGGCGGCCTTCAGCGCCGGGGTGATCTCCAGCAGGCGCAGCTTGACCGGCACGTCCGCGCCGAGCAGCTGGCCGGAGGCGATGCGGAAGAGCAGGGCGTAACCGATCTGGCCGGCCGCGCCGGTGACGGTGACATTCACGGGAGTGCGGGTCATGGCGTTCTCCGTATGACAGCTGGCGGTGGGGCGGTCCCTGCCCCGGGGTGCGGGATCCCGCTCCGGCTCGTGACCGGCGTCCGCCACGATGATCGATCACCGGTTCGCATGATCGATCTCTTGGCGTCAAGAGAGATCCAGCGGTCAGGCTATCGCGCATCCGTGACCGCGGACGGCCGGGCTCCCTGTGGCCCGTCCCACAGAGTGACCGTACGCGTACTCGGGCGTCCGGGAGGGCACAGAAGGGGGCGGCCGCTCCGTCCGGGAGAGGTGGGGGCGGGGCGGCCGCCGTCGGGGACCGACCGTGCCGGACTCCCGTGGGGGTACTTTCCGCGTGCCCGTCTTTCGCGCCCTCATGCACGTCCCCACGAATTCCGCACACTTATGTGCCCGTATGGCCTACACACACCACCCGGGCCGTACGAGCGCACCACCGGACCGTACGATCGCACCACCCGGGCCGACCACCCGGGCGGTACGAGCACACCACCGGACCGTACGAGCGCACCACCCGGACCGTACGAGCACACCACCGGACCGTACGAGCACACCATCCGGGCCGTACGGGCGCCCCGCCCGAGCCGTAGGAGCACACCACCCGGCCGGTATGAGCCCCGCCCGGGCCCTAGGAGCGCACCACCCGGCCCGTAGGAGCGCACCACCCGCCGCCGTAGGAGCACACCACCCGGCCGGTACGAGCCCCGCCTGGCCCACACGTGCGCCCCGCGCGGCCTGTACAAGCGCACCACCCAGCCCGTAGGAGCCCCGCCCGGCCCATACCGGCGCCCCGCCCGGGCCGTACGAGCGCCCCGCCCGGGTCAGACGTGCGGCACCCGACGCGGGAGGACCCCGCGTCGGGGCGCGGGGCTACTCGGCGCAGCCCTTCTCGCCGGACGCGGCCAGGGTCACGCAGGCCTTCGCCTCGGTCGCGCTCTTCGCCGGCACCATCATCGTGTAGGCGACCGTGTCGCCGGCCGCGGAGATGGTGTCGCTCTGCTTCGACGTACCCGCGGTGATCTCGACCGTGTCGCCCTGCGTCGCCTGGGTGATCCGCCCCCACGCCGCGCCGCACGTCTTGCTGTAGCGGACCTCCACCGTGGTGGTGCCGACGGTCCCGGTCTGCGCCGTGGTGACGAGGTCACCGCTGCACCCCATGACCTCCGCGTCCTTGCCGTCGCAGCTCGTCCCGCTGCACTCCACACCCGGGGGCAGGTTCGCGTCGGTGGTCACGGTGGGCGACGGGGACTTCTGCGTCTCGTCCTTCTTCTTGTCACCCTCGGTCCCGACGACGTAGAACCCCGCGGCGACCACCACCAGGGCGCCCAGCGCACCCGCGATGAACGTCGACGTCCGGTTCTTGCCGCCGGAGCGGCTGGAGCCGCCCGAACGGCCGTGGCCGGACGTGCCGCGGGGCGGCGCGCCGTGCGCTCCCGGCGTACGCCCGCCACCGGCGGGCGGTGCGGTCGCGGCACCGGGGCCGCGACGGCCCGGCTGCGGCGACCCGGCGGGCCCGGAGACACCCCAGGAGTTGCCGGACGCGCCGTCCGCCCGCACGCCCCCGACGGCGTCGCGTACGTCCGAGGCGGTCGGCTGCGCCGGCACGGTGGGCGCGACACCGGCGGGTCCCGCCACACCCGGACGGACCGCGGCCCCGCCCTTGCGGGATCTGCCGCCCGACGACGGCCCGGACAGCTCGCTCAGCGCGGCACGCGCCTGCGAGATCCGGATCGCCTCCATGGTCATGTCGTGCCGCATCTCCGAGCGGCTCCAGGCACGCTCGGCCAGCTCCCACATCGTGGTGAGGTGCAACGGGTTGGTCCCGGTGACCTCGGCCAGGGCCACGATCGCGCCCTTGGGCGCGAGCAGCCGGCCGTTCAGATAACGCTCCCAGGACGTCTTGCTGTAGCCCGTGCGGTCGGAGACCGACGCGACGCTCAGGCCACTGCGGTCCACGACCCGCCTGAGCTGGCTCGTGAACTCCCTGATCTGCGGATCGAGCTCATCCGGCAAGGCCTTCCAACGAGGCATTGCTTCCCCCCTCTTCCCCCCGGTTCGTGCTGGTTCTTCCCTCGCGCATGGTGCCCTCTGCCGAGTCCCCGTCCGGCTACCCACAGGGATGCCACCAGGCAGGGTCTCAGTTCCCGGGGTGGGGGCGCACGGGAGCATCAGGGCCGCAGACGTGCAACGTCGCACGCCTGCCTGCTTGTTGCGCTCCAGTGTCCCATCGGTCACCCCCTCGACCGAACAGAACCCGTAACTGGCGAGCGGGACGTCCTGAACCGTCCCCATTGTTCAGGCTGACCCCACCCTCCCCTACTTCGTCGTACATCTTCGAACTTGTCAATACATGAACACGGACCGACACCCAATCTGTCGCGAAGGTGTCGCGGTCGCATCGCGGACCTGTCCGGGGATTCCGGGAGACGTAGCGGAATGGTCACTTCCGTGCCACAGCGGCCGGGCAGCCGTTGAACAGGCACTTCGCCGTGCAGGAGTGTGGTGCGCGACGGCGGCCCGTCCTCTCACGGGGGTGTGGACGGGCCGCCGTCCGCGGCGGTTCGGTGTCGTTTCCGGCCGGCCGCCCGTGTTCCTCGCCGGCTCAACCGCTGATCGTGAAGTGCAGCAGATCCGCCAGGAACGGAATCCTCACCTTCGGCTCCGGCTGGACCATCAGCGCCAGCAGCACGATGCCCAGACCCAGCCCGCCGTACGTGACGATGTCCGTGAAGCGGGAGCGCACCGCGAGCATGCCGACGTCCGGCACCAGCCAGCGCAGCAGGGCCCCGGCCACCAGGGCCACGCCCACCAGCAAGGTGCCGAGCCGGAACTGGTCCAGCGCGGTCACCAGCAGCCCCAGTCCGACCGTGAGCAGCACGGCGAGGATCGGCCACTGGCGGGCGGGCGCGGGGGCGTCACCCGGCGCCGCCCTGCCGCCGCCCTCGGGACGCGCGGTGTCCCGGGTGAACAGCGGGAACCGGCGGGTGGTGCGGCGCGGCCGGCCCTCCGCGTCGGGCGCGCTGACGGGGTCCCGGACCGTGACGTCCTCGGGCCGCTCCGGCGCCGCCCCGGCGGCGTCGGGGACGTCCGGGGCGTCGCGGACGTCCGGGTCGCTGGGGGCGTCCGGGTCGCTGGGGGCGTCCGGGGCGCCGGGGGTGTTCCGCTCAGCCGACACTGCGCTCCGCCGCCTCGACCACGTTGACCAGCAGCTGGGCCCGGGTCATGGGGCCCACACCGCCGGGGTTCGGAGCGACCCAGCCGGCCACCTCGGCGACACCCGGGTGGACGTCGCCCACGATCTTGCCCTCGGCACTGCGGGAGACACCCACGTCGAGGACGGCGGCGCCCGGCTTGACGTCCTCGGGACGGACCAGGTGGGCACTGCCGGCCGCGGCCACGATGATGTCCGCGCGACGGAGATGGGCCCCGAGGTCACGCGTGCCGGTGTGGCACTGGGTCACGGTGGCGTTCTCGCTGCGCCGGGTGAGCAGCAGCGGCATTGGGCGGCCGATGGTCACCCCGCGCCCGACGACCACGACCTCGGCGCCCTTGATCTCCACGCCGTGGCGGCGCAGCAGGGTGATGATGCCGTTGGGGGTGCAGGGCAGGGGGGCCGGCTCGTTGAGAACGAGACGGCCGAGGTTCATCGGGTGGAGGCCGTCGGCGTCCTTCTCCGGGTCCATCAGTTCGAGGATGCGGTTCTCGTCGACGCCCTTGGGCAGCGGCAGCTGGACGATGTAACCGGTGCAGGCTGGGTCCTCGTTCAACTCCCGGACGACCGCCTCGATCTCCTCCTGCGTGGCCGTTCCCGGCAGTTCGCGCTGGATGGAGGCGATGCCCACCTGGGCACAGTCACGGTGCTTGCCTGCGACGTACTTCTGGCTGCCGGGGTCCTCCCCGACGAGGATCGTGCCGAGGCCGGGCGTGACGCCTTTCTCCTTCAGCGCCGCCACGCGGGCGGACAGATCGGACTTGATCTCGGCTGCGGTGGCCTTGCCATCGAGAATCTGGGCGGTCATGGCCCCATCCTCGCGGATGACCGGGCCCGGGTTCCAATCAGCCCGCATTCCGGGCCACGGCGGCGCACGCGGGCCCCTCTCCGCTCCCTTCCGTCCGAATCCGCCCAAGATCAGTGATGTTGCACTTGCACAACACATATGGCGTACGGCTGGACAAGGAAAGGAACGGTCAAGAACGATGAGTGGCACGGTGCCGCGGGCAGAACCGGGGGGACGGACCGCACCTGTAGAACTTCCTCCGAGCCGGCCCTCGCGTCGTCCCCGCACCTGGAGCACAAACGGAGGAAGAACCGCCATGAGTTTCGGCGACCCGAACAACCCTTACGGGCAGCCGCCCCAGCAGCCCCCGGCGGGCCCCGGCTACGGCTACCCCCAGCAGCCCGGCGCCCCGCAGCAGGGCTACGGCTACCCCTCCGCCCCGCCGGTGTCCCAGCCGTACGGCGGCGGTTACGCCCCCGCCCAGATGCCCGGCATCACGCGCGCCGCGCAGATCCTGCTCGCCGTGATCGCCGTGGCGCACGTCATCATCGCGGCCGTGTACGGCAAGTATCTGGGCGAGTGGGACGAGAGGATGCTCGAGGCCGGCGTCACCGGTGACGCCGAGGCCGAGCGTTACGCCGACCTGGGCAAGGGTGTCGTCGTCTTCTTCCTGGGCCTGGCCGCCGTCTTCGCGATCCTCGGCCTGGTGCTGCTGCTGCAGTACGCCAAGGGCGGCAACGGCGTCCGTGTCTGCTCCATCGTGTACGCCTCGTTCGCGATCGTCAGCGGCATCTTCTCGCTGGCCCTGTACGGCCTCGGCCTGCTCATCATGATCGTCTCGATCCTGGTGATCGTCTTCGCGGCCAAGCGGACCAGCGCGGACTGGTTCAGGCGACCGAGGTACTGAACCCCCGGGCGGATGCCCGCCGTTCACCACCGCAAGGGCCGTGTCCCACCCGTACCGGGGGACACGGCCCTTGTGCGTCCCGGGGGCGGCTCCACAGGGCGGCCCGCGCCCGGCAATGACGGGACGTCAGGACTGCCCGGATCCGGCAGTGATCTCCGAGCCGGAAAGTGAAAGGGTGTTCGAGACGGCTCGCTCCGCCGTCCTCCGTCAACGCCCTTGTGCACAAGGAAGGTTCGCGTATGAGACTGACCCGCGGTGCTCTGCTGGTGGCCGGTACGGCACTGGCGCCGGCGCTCCTCCTCACCACCCCCGCCGTTGCCGCGGACACGGCACCGGTGTCCGTCGCCGTGACGGCCGCGCCGAGCGTCGTCGACCCCGGCACGCCGGTGGACGAGATGTCGGAGGAGGAGCTCCGTGTCACCATCGTCCGCATCCTGGCCGACCCGGACTCCGGTCGCGGCGTCACCGAGGCGGCCAACGAGGCCCTCGACGGCACCGTGGAGGACATGAGGGAGTTCCTGAGGACCGGCTACCGCCTCGCGCAGGCCGACGACGACCGCGTGGCCATCGTCCGTCTCCTCGGCGACCCCGCTTCCGGACGCGCCGTCGTCCGGGAGGCGACCAGGGCCCTCGACGACGGCAGCCCCGAAGTCGTACGCGCCTTCCTGGAGACCGGGCTCCGCCTCGCGCGGTTCGAGGACGACCGGGTCGCCATCACCCGCATCCTGGCCGATCCCGACTCCGGCAGGGCCGTCAGGCGCGAGGCCGGCGAAGCCCTGGACGCCGGCACCCCGGAGGCCGCCCGCGCCTTCCTGGAGACCGGCTACCGCCTCGCGCAGGCCGAGGACGACCGGGTCACCGTCGCCCGGATGCTGGCCGATCCGGACATCAGCGATGCTCTCCGCGCGGCCGCGCAGGACGTCATCGACGGTACGCCCGAGGAACTGCGGTACTTCCTGGAGTCCGGCCAGTACGAGGTGGACCGGTAGGACTCCCGTGTGCCCGGCCGACTCGTCGGCGGCCGGGCACACGGATCCGTCAGTGGAATCAGTGGAAGAAGTGCCGCGTGCCCGTGAAGTACATGGTCACGCCGGCCTTCTTGGCGGCCTCGACGACCAGTTCGTCACGGACCGAGCCGCCGGGCTGGACCACGGCCTTCACTCCGGCCCCGGTGAGGATCTCCAGGCCGTCCGGGAACGGGAAGAACGCGTCCGAGGCCGCGTACGAACCGGCCGCGCGCTCGGCACCCGCCCGCTCCACCGCCAGCTTCGCGGAGTCGACGCGGTTGACCTGGCCCATGCCGACGCCGACGGAGGCGCCGTCCTTGGCGAGCAGGATAGCGTTGGACTTCACCGCGCGGCAGGCCTTCCAGGCGAAGGCCAGGTCGGCCAGCTCGGCCTCGGACAGGGCCTCGCCGGTGGCCAGTGTCCAGGTGGCCGGATCGTCGCCCTCGGCCTGGAGGCGGTCGGTGACCTGCAGGAGGGCGCCGCCGTCGATCGGCTTCATCTCGACCGGGGCGCTCGGGGCCTCGGGGGCGCGCAGGACGCGGATGTTCTTCTTCCTGGTGAGGGCGTCGAGGGCGCCCTCCTCGTAGTCCGGCGCGACGATCACCTCGGTGAAGATCTCCGCGACCTGCTCGGCCATCTCCCTGGACACCGGGCGGTTGACCGCGATCACACCGCCGAACGCCGACAGCGGGTCGCAGGCGTGCGCCTTGCGGTGCGCCTCGGCGACGTCCGCACCGACCGCGATGCCGCACGGGTTGGCGTGCTTGATGATCGCGACGGCCGGGGCGTCGTGGTCGTACGCGGCACGCAGCGCGGCGTCGGTGTCCGTGTAGTTGTTGTAGGACATCTCCTTGCCGTGCAACTGCTCGGCCTCGGCGAGGCCGCCCGTGCCGGACACGTACAGGGCCGCCGGCTGGTGCGGGTTCTCGCCATAGCGGAGGGTGTTCTTGCGCTCCCAGGTGGCCCCGAGGAAGTCGGGGAACCGGGAATCGTCGACGGGCGCGTACTCGGACGCGAACCAGCTCGCCACGGCCACGTCGTAGGCCGCCGTGTGCTGGAAGGCCTCGGCGGCGAGCCGCTTGCGGGTGGTGAGGTCGAAGCCGCCGTCGCGGACGGCCGCGAGGACGTCGGCGTACCGAGCGGGGCTGGTGACCACCGCGACCGAGGGGTGGTTCTTGGCGGCGGCGCGCACCATCGACGGGCCGCCGATGTCGATCTGCTCCACGCACTCGTCGGGCGTGGCGCCGAAGGCCACGGTCTCACGGAACGGGTAGAGGTTGACGACCACCAGGTCGAACGGCTCCACGCCCAGCTCGGTGAGCTGTCGCTGGTGGTCGTCCAGACGCAGGTCGGCGAGGATGCCGGCGTGGACCTTCGGGTGCAGGGTCTTGACGCGGCCGTCCAGGCACTCGGGGAAGCCGGTGAGCTCCTCGACCTTGGTGACGGGGACGCCCGCGGCGGCGATCTTCGCGGCGGTGGATCCGGTGGAGACGAGCTCCACGCCGGCCTCGTGCAGGCCGCGCGCGAGGTCCTCGAGGCCGGTCTTGTCGTAGACGCTGACGAGCGCCCGTCGGATGGCCCGCTTGTTGCTCTCGGCGGTCACTGGATAACTACCTTTCGTCCCTCAATGCGATAGCCGTTGCGGGCGAGCCGCCCCACGACCTCGACGAGCAGCCTTCGCTCGACTTCCTTGATGCGCTCGTGCAGAGCGCTCTCGTCGTCCTCGTCCCGGATCTCCACCACGCCCTGCGCGATGATCGGCCCGGTGTCGACGCCGTCGTCGACGAAGTGGACGGTGCAGCCGGTGACCCTGGCGCCGTACGCGAGCGCGTCCCGGACGCCGTGGGCCCCGGGGAAACTGGGCAGCAGGGCGGGGTGGGTGTTGACGAACCGCCCGCCGAAGCGTGCGAGGAACTCCTTGCCCACGATCTTCATGAACCCGGCGGACACCACGAGGTCGGGCTCGTGGGCGGCGACGGCCTCGGCGAGCGCCGCGTCCCACTCCTCGCGGGTCGGGTAGTCCCTGACCTTGCGGACGAAGGTCGGCAGCCCGGCGCGCTCGGCGCGGGCCAGCCCCTCGATGCCCTCGCGGTCGGCGCCGACGGCCACGACCTCGGCCCCGTACGCCTCCGCGCCGGTGGCGGCGATCTCGTCGAGGAGCGCCTGCAGATTGGTGCCGGATCCGGAAACCAGTACGACGAGACGCCTCGCGCGCTCGGCCACGGGCTTGGCGGCCACGGTGGGGCCCTTTCTCGGGGAGCGTCTGCGCGGTCGGCGGCACAGCGCTTTGTACATTCACACGAATGCTTCGGGGTCCCTCATACGGGGAAGCCTACGAAGCGGCCGACCGTCAGCAACGATACCGGCACACCCGGCGGCCCCCAGGGGACGGGGGCGTGGCCGGAAGGTAGCGTCTGGGAAGAGCCGGTCCGGGAAGCCGGACGGGAAACAGCCCGTGCGCGGGGGAACGCGAACCGCGCACCGGGCGTTCACAGAATGACGGACCCGGGCCGCGGAGAGCCGAAGGGAACGCACCGGCTCACAGCTCAGTCGTAGTCGATACGTCGTGCGAGGCGGCTGCCGCCGGACCACGCCGTGCTTCATTAAGGGGAAGACGCTCACTTGACGCCGTACCGCAGCCTGCGACTCCTCACGTTCCCCCAGCAGTCGGCCCAGGGAGGGGAGCGTGGCGCCGTGCTGCTCCGGGAGCGCCCCTCCTCCCCGCCGGACGCCCCCCAGGGCAGCGGCGACGACCGGCGCCGTGACTCCCAGGACCCCCAGGACTCCGAGGAGACGCAGGGCACCCAGGACGACAACCCGTTCGCACCGCCGCCGGAGGGGACTCCCGACCGGCCCTGGCAGCCGAGGCACCCCTCGGGCGGGGAGGGCGGCGGCCGCTCCCCGTGGGGCCGCAACTGGAGCGACCGCCAGCCCGGCCGCTCCCCCGGCGGTTTCGGCGAGCGCCCGCGAGGCCCCGAGGGACAGGGCGGCGGTCCCCAGAGCCCGGCACCCCGCTGGGACCCCACGGACCCGGCCCAGCGCAGGGCGCGGTACGCCCTGCTGTCCGGCATGTGGGCCTTCTTCTTCGCCCTGTTCAGCTGGCCGTACGTGGCGTTGCTGCTGGGTGCCCTGGCCATGTACTGGGCCATCAGCGCCCTGCGCGCCAAGCCCCGCGGACAGGACCCGGACACGCCGGCGCCCGAGCAGAAGGGCCGCCCGCAGACCACGGCCGCGGTGAGCGGTCTGGTCACGGCCTCCCTGGCGCTCGCGCTGGTCGCCGCGTCCTTCGCCGCGCAGCTGGTGTACAGCGACTACTACACCTGTACCAACGACGCCCTCACCCAGGAGGCGCGCCAGAGCTGCAGCGACCACCTGCCGGAGCAACTCCGCGGCCTACTCGGCGACGGCGAGTAACCCCCGGACCCGAAGCGCGACCACGCACACCGCTTCACTGACCACCAACCGAAGCATGCGAGGTTGCGCCCGCGCAGCTGCGGGCAGTCGTGCCGCTGGGGCGATGGGGGTCCCCCCGCTCGAGCGAAGTCGAGAGTGGGGGAGGGTGGGCGCAGCGGCACCCCGCCAACGCCGGGCTGCGTACCTGCCACCCGCCTCCGGTGACCCAGGGGGCGCCGACGACACGGGGCTCTGGTGCGGCGCTTCCCAAACGGCGCCCAGGTTCCAGTCGTCGCGGGGCGGTATGTGCTCGTGGGTGTTCAGGGCTGGTCGGGGAGCAGGTACGGCTCGTCCGGGTCGTCGTCCGGGATGGCCGGCGCCGGGTGGCGTCGTGCGGCCGTAGTGGACTTCTTGCCTTGCGTTCCGAACCGGGAGCCCGACCGTCGGCCGTCGGCGGGGCTCGGGCGCGGGGGCAGTCGGCGGAGGCTGCCGGGCCCCGGGATCCGGCCCGCCGGGAGGTCGGTGAGCGGGCGTGCCCGCCAGGCCCGTACCGCCAGCGACGTCGCGGCCGCCGCCGGGCCGAGCCACACCAGTGTCGCGACCCCCACCTGCCACCACACCGGGCCGAACCGGGAGAGCGCCGCCACCCCCAGCGGGCCGCCCGCGAGCGCGGCGAGCACCGACAGCAGGGCCGCGCACAGCGCCGCCGCCAGGACCGCCGCCCCCGCTGTCCGGCCGCCCGTCCACACGGGGGCCGACGCCCGTCCGCTGATCGTGGCGCCCCGGCCCACGAACCACCCGGCCACCACCCCGGCCGCCATCGGCACCGCCCCGGCGGCCCAGTTCACCGGCGTCCCCGCCCCGGCGTCCGGCACCGCCGTGAGCAGCGGGAACGGGGGCAGCAGCGGGGCCGGTGCGGAGGCGAGCGGGGTCACCGAGGTGCCGCTGCCGAGGAGGAAGCCGGGGCCGAGGGCGTAGGCGGCCGCCCACACGGCAGCGTTAGGCGCCAGGGCGACGCAGAGCAGCAGCACGGCCAGCCATCCCGACCAGCCCTCGGTCAGCCGCAGGAACGCCTTCCGGGTCTCCCCTCCGTGCCATCCCAGGGACACTAGGAGGAGCAACGCCCCACCGCCGACCAGCACCGTCGTCCCGGCCGCCGCGGCGCGCGCGGCGACACCGGGGCGGCCGTCCGGCCCGAGGACCAGATGGCGTACGCGCCTGGGCAGCACCCGGCCCAGCACCCGTTCCAGGGGCCCGCTGGGGCGGCCGTACGCCGTCCACACCCCGCTCCCCGCCGCCAGCACGGCGACCAGGGGCACGCACACACCCGTCCCCGCCCACGCGGGACGCAGCGCACCGCCGGCGGCGTAGAGCGCGGTGGGCGCGGCGACGGCGAGGTAGCCGGCGACGACGCCCACCAGTGCCGTACGGCCGGGAACCAGTGGCGCCTCGTCGCCCGCGTTGCCGTCCGCGGCGTCCCGTGCCGCGCGGTGGAGCAGCCATACCGGCAGCACGAGCAGCAGCAGCGGGGCGAGGCCCATGGGAGCGGGGACGCCCGAGAGGGTGTCGGTGCGGACCAGTTCCGCGCCGTGCGCCAGCAGCCACAGGGCCGCCGCGATGTGCAGGGCGCCGCCGGGTCCGCTGTCGGGGTAGAGCGAGCTCATCCACAGCAGCATCACCAGCACGGTGAACGCCGCGAGCCCGAGCCCCGCCGCGAGGGCACCGCCGAAGAGGCCGGAGGCCAGGCCCGGCGAGCGGTCACGCATCCGGGTGAGCAGGGCGGCCGGTGTCGCGCGGCGAGCAGTCAGCTGGATCACGCCCGCCATGCTCCCAACGACACGCGCTTTCCCGGTGTAACGGGCGGAGCCCGGCTGTGTCGCTCAATATACGTTTATGTACTTTTCCGTACGGAGGGGCGCCCAGTGACACGGAGCCCCGCCACCCCGCTCCCCTCGCCCAAGGAACGACGACGTCTGCGCGAGGCGCACGCGCTGACGCGTGCTCGGCTCGCCGAGCGGGTCGGCGTACGGCCCGGCAGGGTGCGTGCGTGGGAGTCCGGCCGCAGGACACCGCGCGGGCGGAAGCGGGAGGCGTATGCCCAACTGCTGGCCGGTCTGGCCCGGGCGCCGCGCGACGACGGTGCCTGGCTGACGCCCGCTGAGGCCTTCGACGCCCTGTACTCCTTCTGCGCTCCCGCGCTCCTCCGGCAGACGTACCTGCTCAGCGGCCGCCGCGACCGCGCCCGCGAGTCCGTGGAGCGCGCCTTCCAGCTGGCCTGGGACCGCTGGCCCGAGGTGGCCCGCGACCCGGACCCGGCTGGCTGGGTGCGCGCGGCGGCCCACGAGTGTGCGCTGTCCCCGTGGCACCGGTTCCGCCGCCGCTACCGGCAGCCCGAGCCGCCGCCGCCCCGGCAAGACGACCGCACACTTCTCGACGCCCTGCTGCGCCTGCCGCCGCCGTACCGCCGCACGCTTCTGCTGTACGACGGGGTCGGCCTCGGCCTGCCGGAGACGGCCGCGGAGACGGAGGCCACCACCCGGGCGGCGGCCGGCCGGCTGATGCACGCGCGGGACACCGTCGCCGCCCGGCTGCCGGAGCTGTCGGACCCGCGCGAACTGCACCAGCGGCTCGCCGAACTCGCATCCACCGGGCGGCTGCGGGCCGCCGAACCACCCGCGGTGCGGCGCGGCAGCGAGCGCCGGGCGCGCTTCTGGACCCGGTCGGCCATCGCCTTCACCGCCGCCCTGATCGGCACCACGGCTCTCACCCTGCACACGTCCCCCACCCGGTACGAGCCACCGGTGCCGCCGGGCGAGACGGTCCAGGGTGTGCCGCCGCGTATGGCACCCGGCCCCCTGTCGGAGGACCAGCGGAAGCTGCGCGCCAAGCTGCGGAAGCAGCTGCCGGGAGGACCGGAACGGCTGCTGCCGCAGGCACGATGACCCCCGCCGCAACGACGGCGGGCCCGTCCCCCCTTGCGGGGAACGGGCCCGACCGTGCGGTGTTCTGCGCGAGTGACCCGGCTCAGCCGGCGAGGATCGCGCGCGCCAGCTTCGCCGTCTCGGTCGGCGTCTTGCCGACCTTGACGCCGGCGGCCTCGAGGGCCTCCTTCTTGGCGGCGGCCGTACCGGAGGAGCCGGAGACGATGGCGCCGGCGTGGCCCATGGTCTTGCCCTCGGGCGCGGTGAAGCCCGCGACGTAGCCGACGACCGGCTTCGTCACGTTCTCCTTGATGAAGGCCGCGGCCCGCTCCTCGGCGTCGCCGCCGATCTCACCGATCATCACGATCAGGTCGGTGTCGGGGTCGGCCTCGAACGCGGCCAGCGCGTCGATGTGCGTGGTGCCGATGACCGGGTCGCCACCGATGCCGACGGCGGAGGAGAAGCCGATGTCACGCAGCTCGTACATCATCTGGTACGTCAGCGTGCCGGACTTCGACACCAGGCCGATGCGGCCGGGCTTGGTGATGTCGCCCGGGATGATGCCGGCGTTGGACTGACCGGGGGTGATCAGGCCCGGGCAGTTGGGGCCGATGATCCGGGTCTTGTTGCCCTTCTCCACGGCGTACGCGTAGAAGGCGGCGGAGTCGTGCACCGCGATGCCCTCGGTGATGACGACCGCGAGCGGGATCTCGGCGTCGATGGCCTCGACGACGGCGGCCTTGGCGAACGGCGGCGGCACGAAGAGGACGGACACGTTGGCGCCCGTCTTCTCCATCGCCTCGGCGACCGTGCCGAAGACCGGGATCTCGTTGCCGTCGATGTCGACGGAGGTGCCGGCCTTGCGCGGGTTCACGCCACCGACGATGTTCGTGCCGTCGGCCAGCATGAGCTTGGTGTGCTTCATGCCCGTGGCACCGGTCATGCCCTGGACGATGACCTTGGAGTCCTTGTTGAGGAAGATAGCCATGGCTGTCTGAGTCCCTCTTCCTTACTTCGCAGCCGCGAGCTCGGCGGCCTTGTCGGCCGCGCCGTCCATGGTGTCCACGCGCTGCACCAGCGGGTGGTTGGCGTCGGAGAGGATCTTGCGACCCAGCTCGGCGTTGTTGCCGTCGAGACGGACGACGAGGGGCTTGGTGACTTCCTCGCCCTTGTCCTTCAGCAGCTGCAGCGCCTGCACGATGCCGTTGGCGACCTCGTCGCAGGCGGTGATGCCGCCGAAGACGTTGACGAAGACGGACTTGACGTCCGGGTCGCCGAGGATGATCTCCAGGCCGTTCGCCATGACCGCGGCGGAGGCGCCGCCGCCGATGTCGAGGAAGTTGGCAGGCTTGACGCCGCCGTGGGCCTCACCGGCGTAGGCGACGACGTCCAGGGTGCTCATGACGAGACCCGCGCCGTTGCCGATGATGCCGACCTCGCCGTCGAGCTTGACGTAGTTGAGGTTCTTCTCCTTGGCGGCCGCCTCGAGCGGGTTGGCCGAGGCCTTGTCCTGCAGGGCCTCGTGGTCCGGCTGGCGGAAGTCGGCGTTCTCGTCCAGGGAGACCTTGCCGTCCAGGGCGATCACGTCACCGGAGGCGACCTTGGCCAGCGGGTTGACCTCGACGAGGAGGGCGTCCTCGTCGACGAAGGTCTTCCACAGGGTGATCAGGATGTCGGCGACCTTGTCGGCGACGTCAGCAGGGAAGTTCGCGGCCTCGACGATCTCGCGGGCCTTGGCGGGGGTCACCCCCTCATTGGCGTCGATCGGCGTCTTGGCGACGGCCTCCGGACGGGTGGCCGCCACCTCCTCGATCTCCATGCCGCCCTCGACGGAGGCGATGGAGAGGAAGGTGCGGTTGGCACGGTCGAGGAGGAAGGAGACGTAGTACTCCTCCACGATCTCCGGGGCGGTCTCGGCGATCATCACCTTGTGGACCGTGTGGCCCTTGATGTCCATGCCGAGGATGTTGGTCGCGTGCTCCACCGCCTCGTCAGGGGTGGCGGCGAGCTTGACGCCGCCGGCCTTGCCACGGCCCCCGACCTTCACCTGGGCCTTGACGACGGACTTGCCACCGAGACGCTCAGTGGCTGCGCGGGCCGCCTCAGGCGTGTCGATGACTTCACCGGCCAGCACCGGTACATCGTGCTTGGCGAAGAGGTCCCTCGCCTGGTACTCGAACAGGTCCACGCGCTTCCGTCCCTATCAGTGATCTCGCGGTTCGTTGGATGCGTGGGCGTGCCGCGAAGGGCAACGTGACGTCCGCTCTGTCACAAGGGAGGCGCACACGGTGTCCGAGCGCGCGGCATGTCCGTCTCGCAGGTTATCGCCGCTTGGGTGACCTCTCTAAATCGCGGGTCACACGTGAGCGGTGATACCTGTCACATGATGCCGCCTCTCTGACACGGCGTGCCTGACGCGAGGGGCCTCACCGGGCTGGGGTTGACCCGGTGAGGCCCTTTCGAACAACCCGGAAGGGCGGTGGACGCCCTGTTTCCCGGGGTTGCGGGGCGGCCGGCCCCCACCCCAATGGGGGCCGGCCGCCCCTCCGCGAGGTTGCGGCCGGACGAGCCGACGGTTTTCGGCTGCCCGGGTCGTGATGCCCCACGGAGTCCTTTATTACCCGCGAGTCAGTAGCGGGTGGGGGGCGGGGTGCGGAGCGGCGCTCGAGGGCGGGGCGGCCCGCGAGGGTTTCTGCGGGTTCCGGCCGATTTCTGACGGTCGGCCGGCGTCGGCTCGTGCCCCGACTCGTGCCTGTTCTCGTCGGCTCGCGCGCCGGGTTCCCGCCGTGCCGCCGTGCCTGCCCTGCCTGCCGGGGCGTGAGGCTTCCGCGGGCCGGGCATGCCTGGTCACGCCCTCACGCACACGCGTCCGCCGCGCGGGAGGCGCGCCCTAGGCGGGTGAGACCGGCACGTCCCGGCACTGGTCCCGCGTGCCGGACGCCTCGGCGCGCTCGGCGAGGCCGGGTACGAGCCCGGGCGCGGGCCGGCGGAACGCGGGGACGGCGCACGCGTCACCGTGACGCTGCGTGCCGTGGTCCGCGGCCGAGCGGCTGCCCACGGCGCCGTCCGATCCACCCCCGACGGGGGCATGGGGGGCGAGCACCTGACCGGCCATCATGCCCTCACCATCCGGGGCGCCGCGTCCATGACCACCCCGCTCCCCATGGCCGGCGTGCGTCACCCCGTCGACGCCGGTGAGCGCCGGGCCATGGTGGGCGGGGGCGGCGGTACGGGCCGGTCTGTCCGGGGCGTCGGGGGTGTCGGGGGCGTCAGGGGCGTCCGGAGTGGGCGCGTCGGGTGCTTGGGGTGCTTCCGGTGCTTCCGGTGCTTCGGCGGACGGGGAGGACGGCCGCCCGGGCGTGGTCGGCTCGGGAAGGGTATCCGCCGGGGCGCCGGGCAGCGCCGGGAGCTCCGGCAGCGGCGCGGACTGCTCCGGGCCGGGCAGCAGGGGCAGGCCGGGAAGCGCTCCCGGTACCTGGCCGAGCCCTTCGGTCACCGTGCCCACCAGTTCCCCGGCCGGCCGTACGACGCGCTCGCCCACGGACCGGACCACCGTCTCCGTCAGCGGACGGATCGGGTCGGCGGCCTCCGGGCGCGGCACGGTGAGGGTGTCGACGAGGGAGCGGACGGCGTTCGAATCGGGCGTGCGCGGGTCGGCCAACACCGTGGCCGCGACGGGGGAGTTCTCGCGCTGCGGCGCACCGTCCGCCGCCTGCGCCCGCTCCCCGCACAGCACGCCGAGCATGAACACTGCACCCACCAGCAGCGCCAACTGGACCAGGCGCCGTCCGGCCGTCAGGCGCATCGCGCGCAAGGCGGCATCGGACACGGCGGGGGACCAGGACAAGGCGGGATTCCTCCTGGACGGCGGGACGAGTGAGGGCGCGGCAGCGGCCCAAATCGAACAGCGCCGATCCTCGCACGCACCTCCCGCGGTTGCGCAAGCCCTCCGTTAGCGATGGGTCGTCATGTCCCTGTTTACCGGCGTGAGTCCGCCCTCGTCATCCCGCGTCCGGTATCGGCAGCGGCCGCTTCTCGATCGCCGCAGCCATTACCTCCGGGAACAGATCGGGCGTGCAGGCGAACGCCGGTGTGCCCAGCGCCGCCAGCGCCGCCGCATGCTGCCCGTCGTATGCGGGCGCCCCCTCGTCGGACAGCGCGAGCAGCGTCACGAACCGGACGCCCGACGCCTTCATCGCCCCCACCCGCTTGAGCATCTCGTCGCGTATCCCCCCTTCGTAGAGGTCGCTGATCAGCACGACCACCGTCTCCGCCGGGCGGGTGATCAGCGACTGGCAGTACGCGAGCGCCCGGTTGATGTCCGTACCGCCGCCGAGCCGGGTGCCGAAGAGCACGTCGACGGGGTCGTCGAGCCGGTCGGTGAGGTCGACGACCGTCGTGTCGAACACGACCAGCCGCGTGTCGATCGACCGCATCGACGCCAGGACCGCCCCGAACACCGACGCGTACACCACGGACGCCGCCATCGACCCGGACTGGTCGACGCAGAGGACCACCTCCTTCTTCACCGACCGCGAGGCATGCCCGTAGCCGATGAGCCGCTCGGGCACGACCGTCCGGTGCTCGGGGAGGTAGTGCTTGAGGTTGGCCGCGATCGTGCGGTTCCAGTCGATGTCGTGGTGACGGGGCCGGCTGACGCGGGCGCTGCGGTCCAGGGCGCCGGTGAGGGTGGTCCGGGTGCGGGTGGCGAGCCGCTTCTCCAGGTCCTCGACGACCTTGCGCACGACGGTCCGCGCCGTCTCCTTCGTCGTTTCCGGCATGGCCCTGTGGAGCGACAGCAGGGTGCCGACGAGGTGGACGTCGGCCTCGACCGCCTCCAGCATCTCGGGTTCGAGCAGGAGCGTGGCGAGCCCGAGCCGGTCGATGGCGTCGCGCTGCATGACCTGGACGACGGAGGAGGGGAAGTAGGTGCGGATGTCCCCGAGCCAGCGGGCCACCGACGGCGCCGATGCCCCGAGCCCCGCCGAGCGGTCCCGCCCCGACTGTGGTCTGCTGTCCCCCTTTCCGTACAGCGCGGCGAGCGCCCCGTCCATCGCGGCGTCCTGCCCGGACAGGGTGCGGCCGGTCCCGTCGGCCGCGCCCCCGCCGAGTACGAGCCGCCATCTGCGCAGCCGCTCCTGCGCCGGGTCGGTCGCCTTGTCCTCCGAGGGCGTCTCCCCCGGTGTCCGTGTGCCCGTCATGCCGTCACCTCCGCCCGTCCGGCGTCCGTCGTCTCCTCGTTCCCGTGCGGGCCGAGCAGCAGCCGTACGACCGGCAGTACGGCGTCCGCACGTCTGGTGTCGAGGCCGGGCCCGAAGCCGGGCGGGCGGGACATCGCGACCGCGCTGCCGCGGGCCTCCGGTCCGCGCCGGACCAGCTCGCCGAGGGTGCGGCGCACTCCGGGCTCGTAGGCCGAGAACGTCCGCCGCAGCAGCGGCAGTACATCGGTGAACGCCTCCGCCGGTACGCCCGTCAGCCACGCGTCGACCAGCCCGAGCAGCCGCTCGTCGTGGACCAGCAGCAGCCCGCCGCCGGAGCCGCCTCCGACGAACCCCTCGATCCACGCGGCCGCGTCCGCCGGCGGTGTGCCCGGCGACAGCACGAGCCCCATCAGCCGCGCCGCCTCGTCCCGCGCCAGCCCCCCGTCGTCCAGCAGCAGCCGCACGGAGCGGCCCCGTACGACGCCCGGCACGGTGTCCCGGGCGGACAGCGTCCGCAGCACCGACTGCCAGCGGGCGCGCAGTCTCCCGTGGCCCGGCGCGGGGTCGTCGCCGAGGAGGCCCACCGCCCCGTGCACCGCGTCGACGTGGCCCCGCATATCCTCGGCCGCGTCGGCATCCAGTGCGGCGCAGGCCGGGGGGAGTCCGACGAAGACCCGCTCGGCGAGACCGGCGGCGACCCCGGCCAGCGATGCGGTGTCCGTGCCCCGGACGTCGCCGTAGCGCAAGGAGCGGAGCAGGGCGGGCAGCGCCTGGGCGAGGTGGGCGACGTCGGTGTCGAGGGCCGCACGGTCGGCCAGGACCCGCATCACCGTGGGCAGCGCCTCGGACAGCCCGGCCAGCAGGCAGTGCTCGGCGAGGCCGGTGACGTCGGCGAGGCCCCGCGCGGAGACGGCGTCCGTCCCTGCCTTGGCGGTCGCGGCGGCGAGGACGGTCGTCCCCCACACCCCGGCCTCGGCGACCCGCAGGGACAGCTCCGGTTCCCAGCGCAGCCGCCACGTCTCACGGAACGTCCCCGTGCTGCCACGCGAGAGGGCGGGCTCGCCCCAGCCGACACCGAGCAGCCGCAGCCGGTGCAGCAGTCTGCTGCGCTCCGCGTCGGTCTCCTTGCGCAGGTCGAGCTCCAGCTCCCGCTCGGCCGCCTCCGGTCTCAGCCGCAGCCGGCGCTGGATCCGCGTGAGGTCCCGTTGCAACGGCACGGCGGGCGCGCCGGCCGGCACCTCTCCGAGGACGTAGCCGACGACCAGCCGGTCGTGCACCAGGGCCAGCGGCATGTCGGAGCCCTCGCACATCACCGCACGCACCGCGTCGGTCGTCTCGCTCAGCCCGGGCAGCGGCCGTCCGCGCATCGCCGCAAGGGTCTCCGCCAGCCGCACGGCCTCGATGACATGCGCGGACGACACGCCGATGTCCTCGGCCCGCAGCAGCCGCGCCACCTTGGTCAGCCACCGTTCCACCGGCCGGTCCGGGGCGTCGAACAGATGCCCGTACCAACCGGGGGAGTCGATGCCCGCGCCGTAGCCGCTCGCCCGGGAGAGCCTGCGGTGGGTCCAGGGCACCCAGGTCATGTCCGTCTTCACCTTGGGCAGCCCCTTCAGCAGGGCCCGGTCGGCTGCGACGGTGGTCCTGAGCCGGAGCGCGGGCACATGCCAGGCCCCGCACACCACCGCCACGCCGTTGTCGCACTCGCGTTGCGCCGCGCGGATCCGCAGCCGCATATGGGCTTCGCGGACCGCGTCCCGCTCGTGTCCCCCGCTGCCGTACTCCTCCCGGAGCGCGGTCATGGCCTCCTCGAGCGCGGTGAAGGGCGCGACCGGGTCCCCCTTCCCGACGCCCCGGTGCTCCACGACGTCCTCCCACCACCGCTCGGCGTCGTCATAGCCGGCGGCCGCGGCCAGCACCCCCAGCGGATCGACCCGCACGTCGGAGCCCGCCGGGCCGCCCTCACCGGCCGCGGGCCCGGTCCCACCGTTCTCACCGTCGGGCTCCTCGTCCCTCTCCCAGGCCAGTGTGTGCGCGGCGGGCAGGTCGATGAAGCGGGCCGGGACCCCGTGCTCCACCGCCCAGCGGATCGCGGCCCACTCCGGGGAGAACCCGGCCAGCGGCCAGAAGGCCGAACGGCCGGGCTCGTCCACCGCGTGGGCTAGCAGGGCGACCGGAGGCCGCATGTCCTCCTCGGCGGCGAGCGGGACCAGCGCGTCCGCCTCAGGCGGGCCCTCGATCAGCACGACGCCCGGCCGGACGTCGTCCAGCACGGCCCGCACCGCCCGCGCCGACCCGGGACCGTGGTGCCGCACCCCGAGCAGCAGCGGTCCACCGGCGCTCTCCTGCTCCCGGCTCATGCGCCGGCCTCCCGGCAGGCCCGGTAGAAGTCCTTCCAGCCGTCCCGCTCGCGGACGACGGTCTCCAGGTACTCCTGCCAGACGACGCGGTCCGCCGCCGGGTCGCGGACGACCGCGCCGAGGATGCCCGCGGCGACGTCCCCGGCCCGCAGCACGCCGTCGCCGAAGTGGGCGGCCAGCGCCAGCCCGCCCGTGACGACGGAGATCGCCTCGGCGGTCGACAGCGTGCCGCTGGGCGACTTGAGCTTCGTCCGCCCGTCGGCCGTGATCCCGTCGCGCAGTTCGCGGAAGACGGTGACGACACGGCGGATCTCGTCGATGCCGTCGGGCACGGCCGGCAGGTCGAGGGAGCGGCCGATCTGGCCGACCCGGCGGGAGACGATGTCGACCTCCGCCTCAGCGGTTTCCGGAAGCGGCAGCACCACGGTGTTGAACCTGCGGCGCAGGGCGCTGGACAGCTCGTTGACCCCGCGGTCGCGGTCGTTGGCCGTGGCGATCAGGTTGAACCCGCGGACCGCTTGTACCTCCTGGCCCAGTTCCGGTATCGGCAGCGTCTTCTCCGACAGGATCGTGATCAGCGTGTCCTGGACGTCGGCCGGGATACGGGTCAGCTCCTCGACGCGCGCCGTCATGCCCTCCGCCATGGCCCGCATCACCGGGCTGGGCACCAGGGCGTCCCGGCTGGGGCCGTGGGCGAGCAGCCGGGCGTAGTTCCAGCCGTAGCGGATGGCCTCCTCGGGTGTGCCGGCCGTGCCCTGCACCAGCAGCGTCGAGTCGCCGCTGACCGCGGCGGCCAGATGCTCGGAGACCCAGGTCTTCGCCGTGCCCGGCACCCCGAGCAGCAGCAGGGCCCGGTCGGTGGCGAGGGTGGTCACCGCCACCTCTACGATCCGGCGCGGACCGACGTACTTGGGCGTGATCACCGTGCCGTCCGGCAGCGTGCCGCCGAGCAGGTAGGTGGCGACCGCCCACGGCGAGAGCCGCCAGCGGGCGGGCCGCGGTCGGTCGTCCTGGGCCGCCAGCGCGGCAAGTTCGGCGGCGAAGGCGTCCTCGGCGTGCGGTCGCAGCTTCTCCGTGTCCGCCGGTGCGGTGCCGGAGGTGAGCGCGGGTGCGGAGTCGTTCCGGCCCGGGTCGACGGACGTCGGTTCAACAGACACAGTCATGGCTGAGTCCCCCTCCAGCTCGGCCGGTTCGGATCTGTCACCAACCGTGCACCACGCCACTGACAATCGCTCTGACCTGCATGAATGATGGTCTGCGGGCCGATTGTCAGTGCCGGGATCTAGTTTCGGTGGCATGACTCAGCAGGGGGTGGGCTGGACCGCGGACCGGGTGCTGGCACTGGCGCCTGACCCCGCGTCACGCAAGGCGGGAAGCGAACTCGGCGTGCCCGGGCCGTGGTCGGAGACCGGCCGTTCCGGCGAGGGGACGGTGTGGGGGCTGTGCAGGGGCAGCGGCAGCACGCCGTACCGGACGGTCGTCGACATCGCGGACGCCTCCGGGCCCGCGTACACGTGCAGTTGTCCGAGCCGCACGTTCCCGTGCAAGCACGCGCTCGGTCTGCTGCTGCTCTGGGCGGGCGGGGAGGAGGCGCTGCCGCGGGCGGAGGAGCCGGAGTGGGCCGGGCAGTGGATCGCGGCCCGGCGCGCACGGGCGGAGGACGGGCCAGCCGGGGGCGCCAGGGGTGCCGCACCGGGGCCGGCGGATCCGGAGGCGGCGCGGCGCAGGGCGGAGCGGCGGGCCGAGCGGATCGCCGCGGGCGCGGCGGAACTGGAGCAGCGCCTGGCCGATCTGCTCCGCGGCGGTCTGGCATCGGCCGAGCAGTCCGGGTACGCACTCTGGGAGGAGACCGCAGCCCGCATGGTGGACGCACAGGCGCAGGGGCTGGCCACCCGGGTGCGGGAGCTGGGGGCGCTCCCGGACACCGGACCGGGACGGCCGGTGCGGCTGCTGGAGGAGTGCGCGCTGCTCCATCTCCTGGCCCGGGGCTGGCTGCACCGGGAGGAACTGCCGGAAGGGCTCGCCGCGACGGTCCGTTCCCGTATCGGCCTGTCCGCTGCGGCGGACGGCCCGCCGGTGCGGGACCACTGGCTGGTCCTCGCCCAGTACGACACGGCGGACAGCCGTCTCACGACCCGCCGCATCTGGCTGTACGGCACCGACTCGGGGCGTACGGCGGTGCTCCTCTCCTACGGTGCGGCGGGCCGCTCCCCGGAGCTCGCGCTGCCGGTCGGGCTGGCCCTGGACGCGGAGGTGTCCGCGTATCCGGGCGCGGGACAGGTGCGGGTGGCCCTGCGGGAGCAGTTCGCGCCGCCCGGGCCGACGGCGGCGCGGCCGCCGGGCACGACGACCGGCCGGGCGGTCGCCCGCTACGGCGAGGCACTGCGCGACGACCCCTGGCTGGACTCGGTACCGGTGACGCTCGACCGGGTGATACCCGTCCCGGACGGTGAAGGCTGGCAGCTGGCGGACGCCGACGTGGACGCGGCCCTACCGCTCACCCCGGCCGCGCGGTCCCGCCCCGGTCTGTGGCGCCTCGTGGCCCTGTCGGGCGGCGCCCCGGTCAGGGTCTTCGGCGAATGCGGCCACCAGGGATTCACCCCTTTGGCGGCATGGCCCGAGGGGCCGGGGGAGCCGGTGCCGCTGTGCTGAGCCCCGCACTCCCCTGCGCACCACCCACGTCGTCGGCCGTACCCGAACACCTAACGGCTGGCAGCTGGCCGACGCCGACGAGGACGCGGCCCTGCCGCTCACCCCGGCCGCGCGGTCCCGCCCCGGTCTGTGGCGCCTCGTGGCCCTGTCGGGCGGCGCCCCGGTCAGGGTCTTCGGCGAGTGCGGCCACCAGGGAATCACCCCTTTGGCGGCATGGCCCGAGGGGCCCGGGGAGCCGGTGCCGCTGTGCTGAGCCCACCACCCACCCCAGGAATCTTTCGTCGGAAGGGAAGCTCATGAGCAGGACGACCGCCGCTATGGAGGCGCCCCTCCCGGACGGCTGGGAGGAGCTGGTCACCACGGCCCTGCTGGGGACGGACCGGCGCACCCCGGCAGGTGTCGCACCCGGTCCCGGGGCGCCGTCGGCCCTGCTGGACGCGGCGGCCGCGGCGACCGTGCGGCGACGGGCGGGGCTGCTGCCCGCGCGGGCCGCGGAGCGTCCCCCGCCCGCCCCCGCGGACCCGCGCCCTCCGCTGCCGTCCGCCGCGGCGCGCAGGCTGACGATGCTGCTCGCCGACCGTCCCGGCTCCTCCGGTGGCGGACGCCGGGGCACCGCACCGGATCTGATGGAGCTGCTCCCGCAGTGGCTGGCCGCGGCGAACGCCCACGGTTTCGCGCCGCCCCCCGAGGTGCTGCCCGCCCTGCTCGACGCGGCCCGGGGACGCACGGACCTGCGTCCGGCGGCGCTGCGGTTCGCCGGCCCGCGCGCACTCTGGCTCGCCCGGCTCAACCCGGCCTGGCGGTTCGCCCTGCGCTCCACACCGGGCGGCGGCAGGTCCGTACCCGGCCTGCACGACACGGACGGGATATGGGACCTCTGGGAGGAGGGCCTCTTCGCCGAGCGGGTCGCGCTCCTCGCCGCCCTGCGCTCCCGCGAGCCCGACGTCGCACGCGGGCTGCTCGAGTCGACCTGGGCCACGGAGCGGGCCGAGGACCGGCTGATGTTCCTGGACTCGCTGCGCACCGGTCTGGGTCCGGACGACGAACCCTTCCTGGAGCAGGCCCTGGGCGACCGCAGCCGCAATGTGCGGGCGACGGCGGCGGAGTTGCTGTCGGCGCTGCCCGGCTCGGCACTGGCGCAACGCATGGCGGTCAGAGCCGGTGCGTGTGTGACCGTCGACCACACGCGGGACGTACCGACGATCGCCGTCGAGGCGCCGCACGAGTGCGACGCGAGCATGGAGTGCGACGGTGTGGTGGCCAAGGCCCCGGCGGGCCGGGGCGAACGGTCCTGGTGGCTTGGCCAGTTGGTGGAAGCGGCCCCGCTGGGCACCTGGTCGCGGCGGCTCGGCGGGCGCACCCCCCAGGAGATCGTGGCCCTGCCGGTGGCGGACGACTGGCAGGGCGAGCTGCACGCGGCCTGGTGCCGGGCGGCGGTCCGGCAGCGGGATATGGCATGGTCCCGTGCGCTGCTCGGAGACCCTTCGGCGCCGGAGGCGGGCGGACCCGGGGCGGTGTCCCTGGCCGAACGGGCCAAGCTGCTCGGCACTCTGAACGCCGGCGAACGGGCGGAGTGGGTGGCCGGGTTCATCGAGACGCACGGCCTGTCCGAGGCGTTCCAGCTGCTCGGGGTATGTGCCGTGCCCTGGGCGGCGCCGGTCGGACGGGCGGTGGTCGACGCGCTCAACATCGCGCGTGACGCAGGGAGTTATCCCTGGAGCTTCAGCGGAGTCATGGGCCTGGCCGAACGCTGCCTGGACCCGTCCGAGGCCGGCCGCCTCGACGCGCTCCTGGCGGTTCCGGACGAGCCGGAGAACGCGTCACCGGGGGCCGGGGGCTACTGGTCGGAGGCCTTCCAGCGCCTGGTCACCACCTTGCGCCTGCGCGCAGCCATGCTGGCGGAACTGACCCCACCCGGCCCGTGACCACCCCCGGCCGGGCCACGCCGGCCGCGGGCAGCCGGGCCGACGGAAACGCACGGGCGCGCGCGCCAGCACCCGTCGGTGCGGGCCGCGCGACCCGCCCCTGGCCTGTACCGGCGCCAGGGCGGCGGGACGGTGCTGGGTGTATTGATCACGAGCGTTGTCCACGCTGGCCGGGCTTGATCATGGCGAAGGCCTCCGTGTGTGGTGAAGGTGTCGAATCTTCACCGTACGGAGGCCTCCGTGTCCCACCGTGATGCCCGGTTGACCGTTCATGGCAGGCGGCTGCTCGTCGAACGCGTCCGCTCGGGCCTGCCCGGCGGGTCAAGTCGGGGGAAAGGTACGGCGCCGTGCAACCCAGGTGAGCCGGGTCTGGTGCGTCCAGCTGCAAGGCGGAGGAGGGAGTCGACGCGATGGGGGCCCCCGCTCATGGGGGTCCCCCCGCTCATGGGGGTCCCCCCGCTCGAGCGAAGCCGAGAGTGGGGGAGAAGCCGAGAGTGGGGGAGTCAGCGGCCGACGACAACGCCGCAAATGGGCGTGCCAGACCCCGCGTCCCGGCATGATCCGGCCGACAGGCCCTACACTACGCCTCCGCAGGCTGGCGGGCGTGGGCGCGGACCCAGTCCACGATCGACGCCGTGGTGGCACCCGGCGTGAAGATCTCCGCGACGCCCTTCTCCTTGAGCGGAGCGATGTCCGCCTCGGGAATGATGCCGCCGCCGAAGACCAGGATGTCCGCCGCGTCCCGCTGCTCGAGCAGCTCGATGACCGCCGCGAAGAGCGTGTTGTGCGCCCCGGAGAGGATGGACAGACCGATAGCGTCGGCGTCCTCCTGGATCGCGGTGTCGACGATCTGCTCGGGGGTCTGGTGAAGCCCGGTGTAGATCACCTCCATACCGGCGTCGCGCAGCGCCCGCGCGATCACCTTGGCCCCGCGATCGTGGCCGTCGAGCCCCGGCTTGGCCACCACCACGCGGATCGGTCCGGCTGCCACACCCATCACTGCCTCCATGAAGCGACTACATCCATCCGTACCGACAAGTACCGACAAGTACCGCACACATCGCGCGGACACCCCGACCCGAACCGGCCCGAGAAGTGAACGAACGTTATCTCCAGCATCCCGCAACCGGCAGTTTCGCGGGGTACAGGGAGGGGGAAATCACACAGTGGGACACGTTCATAGCGCAGCGTTCCCGGGGCCGGAGGTCCGCACACCGCGTGCTCGTGCGACTCATGGGCATCGGTGGGAACATGCGCATAAGGGATTCGCACCGAGGTCGACGTACCACTGCGCCCCCTCTACACAAGCATGCGCGCCGTCGACCCCTCTCGTAGCGACATCCCATGAGGGCATACGGGGGACGGGGCTGTCCTTCCGCGTGTCGACAGGAGGTCGGCCATGAAGGTCACCGAGGCAGCACTTCCGTTTCTGCCGCTCTGCCGGCGTCTTCTGCCGGCCCGGCTGGCGGATCTCTCCCTGGCCCTGCTGAAGGCGACCGCCCTGGAGCTGGCGATCCTCGCGGGCCACCTCCTGCTCTATCCCGCCGGGATCATCCAGGAGCGACGGGCTCAGGGCCGCCCCACGCTGCCGGCACCGGACGGCGCCGCACAGCTGCCGACGGAGGCCAAACCCCCGGTCGTGCTGCTGCACGGCTTCATCGACAACCGCTCGGTCTTTCTCCTGCTGCGCCGCAGCCTGTCCCAGCACGGCAGGCAGCAGATCGAGTCGCTCAACTACTCCCCGCTGACCTGCGACATCCGCATCGCCGCCGAACTGCTCGGACGACACATAGAACAGGTATGCGAGCGCACGGGCAGGGATCAGGTGGACGTGGTGGGGCACAGCCTCGGTGGCCTGATCGCGCGGTACTACGTGCAGCGGCTGGGCGGTGACACCCGGGTACGGACGCTCGTCACGCTGGGCACCCCGCACTCCGGCACGCGCGTCGCCCCGCTGGCCAATGCCCACCCCATCGTGCGCCAGATGCGTCCCGGCTCACCGGTACTCGAGGAGCTGTCGCTGCCCTCACCCGGCTGCCGTACACACTTCGTCGCCTTCTGGAGCGACCTCGACCACATCATGGACCCGCTGGACGCGGCCTGCCTCGAGCACCCGGACCTCACCGCGGTGAATGTCCGGGTGAGCGGCGTCGGCCACCTCGCCCTGCCCGTGCACCCCACCGTGGCGACCGGCATACGGCAGGCGCTGGACACGGCGCATCCCGGCGAGCCGTCCACCGGCCGCGCGAACGGCCTTACGGTGGCGTGAGGGGGGCGCGGCGCGACACGCCCGGCACCCGTCCGCCGTGACAGCAGCATCGCGAGCGTCCACATCCGAACAACAACGGTCCGCCACCGCCTACTTACGGCCGCGACACACCCACAATCTCGAACAGGTTTCGAACAAAGAGCCAAGACCGCGCCCGCCGTCCCCCAAAACACGACCGAATGCCCGTTTCCTGCGCGCCCGAAACCTGGGGAAGATTGTCGTGCCCGCGTACCGCCGGGTACAGTCGCCGCACTGCTCTGGCAGCCCCTGTTGTCGAGGCGAAAGAGAAGTTGGTGAACGACCGTCACCCGTCGGGGACCATGACCCCGGCTCCGGCTTCCGATGCCGCCTCGGCGCCCTACGCGTCGTATGGCACCCAGGAAGCCCCGTACGGTGACTTCACCGGCTACGGCGGCTACGACGAGACCGGTTTCGGCGCCACGCACTACGGCACCGGCGCCCATACGACCGGCAGCTTCGCCACCGACCCCCTCTTCGGAGACCTCCCGGGCAGCGGCCAGGACACCGGCGCGTACGACTCCGGGCAGTGGCCCGCGGCCGGCCAGGAGACCGGGCACTACGACGCGTACGCGGCCCAGCACACCGGCGCGTACGACAGCGGCGGCTACGACGCCACCGCCTGGACCACCGGCCATCAGCCGATGACGGTCATCCCGGCGCAGGGCACCTCGCCCGAGACGAGCGGCCAGTGGGACGCCGGTGCCTGGCTCCAGCCGGACCAGACCGAGAACCCCGCGGACGGGACGCAGCACTGGGACTGGGGCTCACAGACCTTCGACAGCGGCATCTACGACGCCACGCAGTGGAACTCCGACAGCGGCCAGGACACCTACGGCGGCCAGGACGGGTACGAGCAGAGCCCGTACGAGCAGGGCACGCACGAGCGGGACACCCACGAGTCCCCCACCACCGACGAGCCCGCCCCCGTCGAGCCGGGTGACACCGGCGAACTGCCCGCGGTGTCCCTGCTCGACGAGCAGGAGGAGATCCTCCCCGTCCCCCAGCCGCGCGCCGGCTCACGCGCCGGGTCCCGTTCCCGCCGCCGTACGCCCCCCAAACGCTCCGCGCTGCTGACGGTGGCCGTGCCCTCGGCGTGCGTGATGGGCGTCGCCGGCATCGCCGCGGCCTCGGTCGGCGATCTGCCCGAGGAGGGCGGCCAGGAGACGAGGACCACCGCGGCCGACGCCCAGCCGGTGAAACCGTCCGCCGCCAACGTCAAGCTGGACACCCAGCTGGAGACCCTCGCCGCCGGCGCCGACGACTTCGCCGACCGGGCCAGCCGCACCCAGGAGCGCATCGACCTCAAGGCACAGCAGGAGGCCGAGCGCAAGCGGGCGGCGGAGGAGGCGGCCCGCAAGGAGCGGCTGCGTCCGAAGTTCGCGCTCCCGGTCGCGCGGCACGGCCTCAGCGCCTACTACGGCCAGTCCGGCATCAACTGGATGTCCATGCACACCGGAATCGACTTCCCCGTCTCGTACGGCACCCCGGTGCTGGCCGCGACCGACGGCACCGTCCGCACGCAGTACAACTCCGCCTACGGCAACATGATGATCGTCACGGCGAAGGACGGCACGGAGACCTGGTACTGCCACCTCTCCAGCTACCAGATCCCCTCCGGTTCGACCGTGAAGGCCGGCGACCAGATCGCGTTCTCCGGAAACTCGGGGAACTCGACCGGCCCGCACCTGCACTTCGAGGTGCGGCCCGGCGGCGGCGCGGCGATCGACCCGCTCTCCTGGCTGCGCAGCCACGGCCTCGACCCGTCGTAGGGGACATCCCCGCGACGGGCCGCCGCCTGCGGCTACAGCTTCTCCACCGGCGCGTACCGCAGCAGCAGACGCTTGGGCTTGGTGTCCCCGAAGTCGATCGTCGCCTCCGCGTTCGCCCCCGAGCCCTTCACCGCGACCACGGTGCCGAGGCCGAACTGGTCGTGCGTGACCCGGTCCCCGACCGCCAGCGACACCACGGGCTTCTCCGCCGTCCGCCGGGTGGCGAAGCCGGAGGCGCCCGACGCCGACGAGCGGGAGCGGGACGACGACAGCGAGGCCGCCACACCCGCAGCCGGCCCGGAGGACCCGGGCGCGCTCGGCCCCGTCCGCTTCCACTCCAGGTGGGCGGCCGGGATCTCCTCCAGGAACCGTGAGGGCGGGTTGTACGACGGCTGGCCCCACGCACTGCGCAGGGTCGACCGGGTGAGGTAGAGCCGCTCCCGGGCGCGCGTGATGCCGACGTACGCCAGTCGCCGCTCCTCCTCCAGTTCCTTGGTCTCGCCGAGGGCACGCATGTGCGGGAAGACGCCGTCCTCCATGCCGGTCAGGAAGACGACCGGGAACTCCAGGCCCTTGGCGGTGTGCAGGGTCATCAGCGTGATGACACCGGAGCCGTCGTCGTCCTCGTCGGGGATCTGGTCGGAGTCGGCGACCAGGGCGACCTGCTCGAGGAAGTCGGACAGCGCGGCCGGCTCGCCCTCGCCGCGCTCCTGCTCGAACTCCAGGGCGACGGCCGCGAGTTCCTGGAGGTTCTCGATGCGGGTCTCGTCCTGCGGGTCGGTGGACGCCTGCAACTCGGCGAGGTAGCCGGTGCGTTCCAGGATCGCCTCCAGGACCGTCGCCGGCCCCGCGCCGGACTCGACGACCGTACGGAGGTCCTCCATCAGCGTGTTGAACCGCTTCACGGCGTTCGACGACCGGGCGGCCATCCCGTACGCCTCGTCGACGCGCTTCAGCGCCTGCGGGAAGCTGATCTTCTCGCGCTGGGCGAGGGCGTCGATCATGGCCTCCGCGCGGTCGCCGATGCCCCGCTTGGGGACGTTGAGGATGCGGCGCAGCGGTACCGAGTCCTCCGGGTTGGCGAGCACCCGCAGATAGGCCAGGACGTCCCGGACCTCCTTGCGCTCGTAGAAGCGGACCCCGCCGACGACCTTGTAGGGCAGGCCGACGCGGATGAAGATCTCCTCGAAGACACGGGACTGGGCGTTGGTGCGGTAGAAGACCGCGACATCGCCCGCCTTGGCCTCGCCCGCGTCCGTGAGGCGGTCTATCTCGTCGGCGACGAACTGCGCCTCGTCGTGCTCGGTGTCGGCGACGTATCCGGTGATCCGGGCGCCGGAGCCGGCGTTGGTCCACAGGTTCTTGGGGCGGCGTGACTCGTTGCGCTCGATGACCGCGTTGGCCGCGCTCAGGATGGTCTGGGTGGAGCGGTAGTTCTGCTCCAGCAGGATGGTCGTCGCGTCCGGGTAGTCCTCCTCGAACTGGAGGATGTTGCGGATCGTCGCACCGCGGAAGGCGTAGATCGACTGGTCGGCGTCACCCACCACGCACAGCTCGGCCGGCGGCACCTCGGCCTCCGGCGGGACGTCGACGGGGTGCTCGGAGGGGCCCCCGACCAGCTCGCGGACCAGGGCGTACTGGGCGTGGTTGGTGTCCTGGTACTCGTCGACCAGGACGTGCCGGAAGCGGCGGCGGTAGTGCTCGGCGACGTCCGGGAAGGCGCGCAGCAGATTGACCGTCGTCATGATCAGGTCGTCGAAGTCGAGGGCGTTCGCCTCACGCAGCCGCGACTGGTAGAGCGCGTAGGCCTGGGCGAGGGTCTTCTCGAAGCCGTCGCTCGCCTGGGCCGCGAAGTCCTCCTCGTCGATCAGTTCGTTCTTCAGATTGCTGATCTTGGCGCTGAACGACTTCGGCGGGAAGCGCTTGGGGTCGAGGTCCAGATCACGGCAGACCAGGGCCATCAGGCGCTTGGAGTCGGCCGCGTCGTAGATCGAGAACGACGACGTGAAGCCGAGCTTCTTGCTCTCGCGGCGCAGGATGCGCACGCACGCGCTGTGGAAGGTCATGACCCACATGGCGTTGGCACGCGGGCCGACGAGCTGCTCGACGCGCTCCTTCATCTCGCCCGCGGCCTTGTTGGTGAAGGTGATCGCGAGGATCTGGCCCGGGTGGACGCCGCGCTCGGCCAGCAGGTGGGCGATGCGGTGGGTGAGCACACGGGTCTTGCCGGAACCGGCGCCGGCCACGATGAGCAGCGGGCTGCCGGAGTGCACGACGGCGGCGCGCTGGTTGTCGTTCAGCCCCTCCAGCAGCGCGGCGGCGTCGAACACCGGGCGCGGGGCGCCGTCGCGGTAGTGGGTGTCCCGGTCCGGGGGCACGTCGAACTTCCCGCCGAACAGATCGTCCGGAACGGTCTCCGGCACATGATCGTCCTCGGGCGGCGGCGGGGGCTCGTCCGCGGGGCCCCGCTGGGCCTGGAGGTCCGCCAGGAAGCTGTCGTCAAAAAGGCTGCTCATCGCTCTCCGAGTCTAGGGTGCCCCACCGACAACCCGGGCCCGCCCCGGGAACATCCCCCGGTTTCCGGCCGCACACGCGCCGGCCCCGGTTCACCGCCCGCCCGCACACCCGCCGGCACGATCACCTCACCCTCAGTGACGCGCCGCACAAGGTCACAAAAATGTATCGGGCATATCGCCCATCAACCTTCACAGGCGCCACACCAGTTGGCTACCGTGCGGGCGGGCCGTACGACCCCCACCGGCGAACCTCGCCGGGCCGCGCGGCCCCCGCCGAGTCCGTCACTGTCCGCCGTGGCAGCCGGAGCCGGGGACCCACCGAGACCCATGGGGTGAATCGGCCCACTCCCTCGCGGAGCGGCCGTAGGGCAACCCTTCCCGCCCGAACCCTCCCCCAGTGCCTGAACGGCCTGGGAGGTACCCCCACCGCTAACCCGGTAGGCGGAGCACTGGAAGGAGTCGCCTCCCTTGGCGTCGCACCGCAAGTCGCGCACCCCCGGCACCCGCGTGGCAGGCATACGGACCCCGGCCCTGGCAACGGCCGCCCTGACCTCCGTCGCCCTGCTCTCCCAGACGGCCAACGCCGCCCCTTCGGACGACGACAAGCCGAGCCTGGAGGAGGTCGAGAAGAAGGTCGGCGACCTCTACCGCCAGGCCGAGTCGGCGACCGAGAAGTACAACGCGGCCAAGGAGAAGACCACCAAGCAGCGCAAGCGCGTCGACACCCTCCTCGACGACGTGGCCAAGCGCACCCAGAAGCTCAACGACGCGCGGGAGGAACTGGGTTCCTTCGCCGCCGCCCAGTACCGGACCGGCGCGGGCGTCCCCGACACCGCGACCTTCCTGCTCGCGGACACACCGCAGGACATCTTCGACCAGCGCCAGGTGATGGACCGGATGACCGGCCGCCAGAAGGAGGCGGTCGACGACTACGTCACCCAGCAGTCCGAGACGATGAAGAAGCGCCAGGAGGCGACCAAGAGCCTCGAGACGCTCACGGAGTCGCAGGGCGATCTGAAGAAGGCCAAGGCCACCGTCCAGAAGAAGCTCACCGACGCGCGTGAGCTGATGTCGAAGCTGACCGCCGAGGAGAAGGCGCGGCTCGCGGCGATCGAGAAGAAGAAGCAGGAGGAGGCCGCCCGCAAGGCCGCGGAGCTCGCCCGGCAGCAGGCGGAGCAGCAGCAGGCCCAGGAGGAGGCCGCTCAGCAGCAGAGCGGCGGCACGGGCACCTCGGAATCCTCCGGCTCAACCACGCCGCCGTCCACGTCGACGGACTCCTCGTACTCCACCAAGGCCGAGAAGGCCC
The DNA here is from genome assembly GCF_040680275.1 of Streptomyces sp. NPDC052079. Classification (NCBI taxonomy): domain Bacteria; kingdom Bacillati; phylum Actinomycetota; class Actinomycetes; order Kitasatosporales; family Streptomycetaceae; genus Streptomyces; species Streptomyces sp. NPDC052079. Next base: position 269,058 of record NZ_JBFAWL010000001.1, on the reverse strand, counting down.
TCGCCTTCGCCCGCGCGCAGATCGGCAAGCCGTACGTCTGGGGCGCCACCGGCCCGGGCTCCTACGACTGCTCCGGCCTCACCCAGGCCGCTTGGAAGGCCGCCGGCGTCACCATCCCGCGCACCACCTACGACCAGGTCGACGCCGGAACGACGGTCCCCGTCTCCCAGGCACAGCCGGGTGACCTGGTCTTCTTCTACGACGACATCACCCACGTGGGGATCTACATCGGCAACGGCATGATGATCCACGCCCCGAAGCCCGGCACCTACGTCCGCGATGAGTCGATCTTCTACGACGGCGAGTCCTCGGTCCACAGCGTGGTGCGCCCCGCCTGACCGGTCAGGTCCACAGCACGGCGATGAAGACGTTCGCCACGGTCAGCAGGCCGACCAGCCCGAACAGGCCCTTGTCCACCTTCTCGTCGTCCCGCTTCACATAGACCAGGCCGAGGATCACGATCAGCAGGGCCAGCTTCACGCCGATCTTGATGTTGTCGACGGAGTGGTCCTGCGCCTGGTTGAGGCCGACCAGAGCCACCCCGGTGACCAGCATCGTCAGCGCACCGTGCAGCATCGGGGGGCTGAGGCGGGCGGTGCCCTCGCCCATCGCCTTCATCTGGGTGAGGAAGCCGCCGAGCAGCGCCGCGATGCCGATGATGTGCAGACCGACGAAGAGGTGGATGAGTACGTCCATGGGGCCGGAGCCTAACCACACGCGTTCCATAGCACTCCGGCGCCCTCGCCTCGTCCCGGTCCACCACATCGGTCATCACCCCGAGTGAAGACGACGAAGCCGGAACGGGACCCCGGTCACGTACGGTCACCCGACGGTCTGCTCGCGCCACTTCCGCACAACCCGTTACCCGGGCCGCGCGGCAAGGCCTAGCGTCCTCCCCCAGGTGACCGGCTCTCCGTCGCCGCCCGGACCAGGGGCGGCAGCCGGACACCACCGCCGAAGAGGTCCGGCGGCGGACGGCTCCCCCTGAGCACCCCGCCGCCGGACCGCCCGGGGCGGTCGTGGACGAGGACGGGAGTCGAGGTGGCAGCGCACCGCAGGTCCCGACAGCGCTCGGCGGGCGGTCACACGGCCCGCACGGCCGCCACAATCGCCCTCGCCGGTGCGGCCACCGCGACGGGCCTCGACGGGCCGGCGCACGCCGCGCCCCGGCCGACTCCGGAGCAGGTCAGGGCCGATGTCGACACGCTCTACCGCCAGGCGGAGGCCACCACCGAGAAGTACAACGGCGCGAAGGAGAAGGCGGAGTCCGCCGAGCGGCGGCTGCGCGATCTGCAGGACGAGTCGGCCCGCAGGAAGGACCGGCTCAACGACGCGCGGTCCGCCCTGGGTTCGGTCGCGGCGGCGCAGTACCGCAGCGGGGGCCTGCACCCCGCCCTGCAACTCGTCCTCTCCGAGGACCCGGACGGCTATCTGGACGGCACCGCCCTCGCCGAGCGCGCGGGCACCCGCCACAAGGCGCAGGTCGGGCGCGTACGCAAACACCTCCGGGAGATCGAGCAGTTGCGCGGTGCGGCCCGTATCGAGGCGAAGTCGCTGACGTCCCGCCGCGCCGAGATGAAGCGGCACAAGGAGACGATCACCGGCAAGCTGACAGCCGCCCGCCGGCTGCTCGCCCGGCTGTCACCCGAACAGCGCGCGGGCCTCACCGGCGGCATCGACCACGCCTCCCGCTCCTCCGCGGCCCCCGGCTCCGTTACCGCCCGGGCCCCCGGCCCGCGCGCCGCGGAGGCCGTCGACTACGCCTACCGCAAGCTCGGCAGCCCCTACGTCTGGGGCGCCACCGGCCCGGACGCCTTCGACTGCTCGGGCCTCATCCAGGCCGCGTACCGCTCCGCCGGCGTCTCCCTGCCCCGCACCACCTACGCCCAGATCAACGCCGGCCGTCGTGTCGCCCGCTCCGAACTGCTCCCCGGCGACCTGGTCTTCTTCTACTCCGGCATCAGTCACGTCGGCATCTACGTCGGCGACGGCCGGATGATCCACGCCCCGAACCCCTCGGCCCCCGTACGCCTGACCCCGATCGACGAGATGCCGTTCGCGGGCGCGACGCGCGTGAGCTGCCACGAGGTGACGGCTCAGACCAGCCGCCGTGCCGTCGCCCAGCGGGTCAGTTCGTGGCGGTTGGACAGCTGGAGCTTGCGCAGCACCGCGGAGACATGGGACTCGACCGTCTTCACCGAGATGAACAGCTGCTTGGCGATCTCCTTGTACGCGTAGCCGCGGGCGATCAGCCGCAGCACCTCCCGCTCGCGCTGGGTGAGGCGGTCGAGGTCCTCGTCGACCGGCGGGGCGTCGGTGGAGGCGAAGGCGTCCAGTACGAAGCCGGCCAGACGCGGCGAGAAGACCGCGTCTCCCTCCTGGACCCGGAAGATCGAGTCGACCAGGTCGGTCCCGGTGATCGTCTTGGTGACGTAACCGCGGGCACCGCCCCGGATCACCCCGATCACGTCCTCCGCCGCGTCCGACACGGACAGGGCGAGAAACCGGACCGGCTGCTCCGTGTCCGCCATCAACGGGGCGCAGCGGCGCAGCACTTCAACACCGCCGCCGCCGGGCAGATGCACATCGAGCAGGACCACCTCGGGCCGGGTCGCGGTGATGACGGTGACCGCCTGGTCGACGTCGGCGGCCTCGCCGACCACCTCGACACCCGTCTGCGCGGTCTGCCCGATCTCGGCCTGGACCCCCGTGCGGAACATGCGGTGGTCGTCGACGAGGACGACGCGCACACGACGCCCGGCGCTCTCCGCGGGCTCGGCCCCCTGTGCCCCGTTCGCCTCGGTCGGCTCGCTCATGACGTCTTCTCCGCCCTCTCCATCTCCAGTTCGACCTCCGTGCCGCCGTCGGGCACCGCGCGCAGCCGCGCCGTGCCGCCGTTGCGCTGCATACGGCCGATGATCGATTCTCTGACGCCCATGCGGTCGGCGGGTATCGAGTCCAGGTCGAAGCCCGGGCCCCGGTCCCGGACGGACACGAACACCGTCCTCCCCTCGACTTCGGCGAAGACCTGAACCGCGCCGCCCTGGCCACCGTACTTGGCCGCGTTGACCATTGCTTCCCTCGCGGCCTGCATCTGTGCGCCGATTCTGTCGTCGAGCGGGCAGTCGCCGACCACCACGACCTCCAGGGGGACGCCGTGCTTGTCCTCGACCTCGGCGGCGTTGCGCTTCACGGCCTCGGCGAGGGTGGTGGGCTCGTCGTCCTCGTCCTTGCCGTTGCCCTCGGGCTTGTAGAGCCAGGCGCGCAGGTCGCGCTCCTGGGCGCGGGCCAGGCGGCGCACCTCGCCCGCGTTCTCGGCGTTGCGCTGGATCAGGGTCAGGGTGTGCAGCACCGAGTCGTGGACATGGGCGGCGACCTCCGCGCGCTCCTGCGCCCGGATGCGCATCAGCCGCTCCTCGGAGAGGTCCTGCGTCATGCGCACGAGGTAGGGGCCGGCGAGCAGCGTTATACCCACGAGCACCGCGAGGGCGGCCTGGAGCACCGAGCCAAGGTGGCTGCCGGAGCCCCGCAGGACGAAGATGCCCGAGGCGCCCGCCGTCACCAGCAGCACACCGGCGACGGCCCGCAGCAGTGTGACCGTGCGGCGGCGCCGGCCGACCTCCATCCAGCGGGCCCGGCGCGCGTTGTCCGCCTGCCGCCACACCAGGGCGACGCCCGCGCCGACCAGGACGGTCGGCCAGAGGTAGGCCCTGGCGCCGCTGCTCAGGTTCACACTGCCCACGAAGACCATGGCCACGACGACCATGAGGAGCAGGGCGACGATCTGTCCCTTGTCCGGTCTGCGGGTGACGAGTCTGCGCCGGCCGTCCGGCGAGGTCTCGGTCGTCACCAGCGAGGGCGGCTTCTGCGCGTCCACGCCGCCGACACCGAGCGGTACGAAGAACCAGAAGGCCGCATACAGCAGGGCGCCGAGACCGTCGGCCATGAACAGACCGACGAAGACCAGGCGCACCCAGATCACGGGCAGCCCGAGATGCCCGGCGAGCCCCCGCGCCACGCCCCCGAGCCAGCGTCCGTCACTGCTGCGGTAGAGCTTGCGCGGCGGCCGCGGCTCGGCGAGTGGCGCTGCTGCGGCTTCCGACATGCCACTGATGGTCACACGCCCCCCAGTGCCGGAGCATCAGGGTCGGCCCCGGAGACACCCCTGATCTCCGCGTCCCTCCCCCGTCGAACACTCCCCGGCCGGCCCTCAGGGACCGATATCAGGGTCCGGCCAGGGTCATCCCGACTGCCCCCACGACGACTCGCCCGTCACCATGGACCCATGACCGATCACCAGACGGGTCCGGGACCCGGCAAGGGCGCCGGACCCACCGCGGGCCCGCCCGAGCAGGAGTGGGCGACCGCCGCGCCGCCGGGCGATACCGGCCCGACGGACTCCGGCGAGCGGTTCCGGCGCGACCGCCGGCACCAGATGCTCGGCGGGGTATGCGCGGGGCTCGGCCGGCAGTGCGACATGGACCCGGTGATCTTCCGGATCACGCTCGCGGTCCTCTCCGCCACCGGCGGCATCGGCCTGATCTTCTACGGCTTCGCCTGGCTCTTCGTCCCCTATGACGACGAGGAGGAGAACGAGATCCGCCGGCTGCTGACCGGCCGGGTCGACGGCCACACCCTGACGGCCGTGCTGTTCGCGCTGGTCGGCTGCGGCGTCTTCCTCACCATGCTGGGCAACGACGGCGTGCTGAGCTTCGCCGTCATACTGTCCCTGCTGCTCGCCGGAGCGGGGTACTGGTCGCGTCGGCGCGGCGCCCCCAGCCCCGATCACATCGCCGCGCAGGCCGCCGCCGACGCCCCGCCGGAGCCCCAGGCGCCGCCGGTGCCCACCGCGTTCCCCTCCTGGTGGCGCGACCCCATCGTCAAGGACGGCACACACGTCGGCGGTACGGGCTATCTGTGGGGGCCCGGTGACTCCCGGGACCTGGACATCGCCGCCGCCGTCAACATCAGCCTGGACTCCCGCCACAAGGCCCCCGCACCGCGGCCGCCGAAGCCGCGCGGCCCCCGCGCCATCGGCGGCTGGATCTTCCTGCTCGCCCTGCTCGCCGCGGGTCTCGGCACCCGCCTGACCTGGGAGGGGCACCCTCTCGGCACCAGCCTGCAGACGGGCTTCGCCTGCGCGCTGGCCGTCTTCGGCATCGGCGTTGCCGTGAGCGCGTTCCTGGGCCGCACCGGAGCGGGGTCGATCATCCTGGCGGTCATCACGGCGGGCCTGCTCGCCGGTTCGGCGGCGATCCCCGGGGACATCGGCACCGACTGGAGACGCACCACGTGGGAGCCCACCTCGGTCGCGCAGATACGCCCGACCTACGACCTGGGGGCCGGCGAGGGCGAACTGGACCTCTCCGCGATACGCGTCCCCGTGAACGACACCGTCGCCACACGGGCGGAGGTCGGTCTGGGCCGCATCCATGTGATCGTGCCGAGGGACGTGACCGTGAAGCTGAGCATCGATGTGGGCGTGGGCGACATCCAGTTGCCGGGCGACGACCAGAAGGACGTGGACGTGGCCCCGGGCAAGCACAAGGAGGTGACCCTGGAGCCGCCCCCCGGCGCAGAGGAGGCGGGCACGCTCGACATCGAGCTCCAGGTCGGTGCGGGACAGGCGGAGGTCAGCCGTGCTGCGTCATGAGTTCCAGCCCGGCAGGCTGATCGCCGGCGCGTCCCTCACCCTCGCCGCGGTGATCTACGCCGGCGACGCGGGCGGCGCCTGGGAAACCCCGTGGTTCGTGGTGATCCCCGTCGTCACGGGCGGCCTCTGCCTGGCCGGCGCGGTGGGCTTCCTGACCGGCCTCATACGCCGCCGCCGTGGCAGGGCGCACGGTCTGACGGGGAGCTAGCTGTAGTCCCCCGTCCGATGCCGTCGCCGCGCCCGGAGGGCGGCGTCCATGGACAACACCGGAGCGCCCCCCAGCACCAGCGGGATCCAGCTCATGAGGTACGGGAGGTCGTTGCCGTAGTAGTACGGGTCGGCGGACCAGCTGACGGTCAGCCACAGGCTGAGGGAGATCAGCGCACCGCCGAGTGCGGCCAGGCGGGTGAGCAGACCGAGCAGGGTGCCGATCCCGACGGCCAGCTCACCGAAGGCGATGGCGTAACCGAACGCGACGGGGTTCTCCAACGCCATGTCGACCATCGCGGGGATGGCGGAGGAGTCCCGGACGCCGCGCATCATGTCGCCGATGGAACCGGCGCCGGATTCCTTCATGAACGCGCTGTCCGTGAGTTTGTCCAGGCCGGCGTAGATGAAGGTGATGCCGAGGAAGAGGCGTAGGGGTAGCAGGGCGTAGCGGGAGGCGACATCCCGCCAGTCTCTGTCGCCGTCGAGGTGCGGTGGATGCGTGTGCGCGCGCATACCGTGAGTCATCGCTGTGTGCCGCCCTTCGCTGCCGTGCCGGGGCCTCCTTCAAAGACCATACGTACGACAATCTGGCCCGGCTCAACCCTGTGCGCACGGTTTTTCACGGAACGGAGCCTCGCAACCGGCGGTTGGCGGGGTGCCCCACGTTGGTGCGGGCCGGGGGTGGGTTGCGCAGCCCGGCGCAAGCGGGGTGCCCCACGCTGGTGCGGGCCGGGGGGAGGTTGCGCAGCCCGGCGCCGACGGGGTGCCGTCGCGCCCACCCGTGCCGCCCCAGCGGCACGACTGCCCGCGGACTACGGGCACCACCCACCCACCCGGAGGGACCGCTACTCCGTTACGTCGATCGTGTAGCGGTTCGTCTCCACGCCTGCCGCCGTGACGACCTGCACGTCTACCCGTCCCGGCTCCACCTCCGCCGGCACCGGCACCGTCAGCAGCGTGTCCGTCGGGTTGTCGAACCCGCCCGTGACCGGCACCAGCGGCACATGCACGTTCACCGCTCCCACCCGCACCACCATCCGCGACAACCGGTCGGCCCCCTGCGCACCCACCGGCACGAACCCGGCCCCCCGGATCTCGATGTCGTCACCGGTACGGATCGGCGCGTCCAGATCGCCCGCCTCCCGCGCCCGCACCACCGACAGAATCACCGGACGCCCACCCTCCGCGTACTTCCCCGCGAGGTACGTCCCGGCCGACACCAGGACCACCACCGCCAGCCCCCACGGCAGATCCGGCAGCTGATCCGGCCGCCGGGCCAGCCGCACCGCCGCGAACGCCAGCGCCACCCCGCTGATCACGACGTACTGGATGTCGGCGAAGCTCCCCCGCCCCGCGTCGTCGGTCAGCAGATCCGCCGCCCTGGGCCGGTGCGCACGCACCTTCTGCAGCCGCTGCCCCTGCACCCGCAGCCCCACGACCCGCCGCACCAGCACGGCGATCCCGCAGACCACGGCGAGCACGGTCACCACACCCGCACCGCGCGCCAGTTCGAGCCCGTCGATCAACGCGTCCCGCTCCCGGTTGCCGGAGGCGGCCGCCAGCTGCCCCACCAGGACGAGCACCGCGAACGCCAGGAACAGCACCCAGCACGCAGCCACCGCACGGGACGTGGAGATCCGGTTGTCCTCACCGATCACCGGCGCCAGCGCGCCACCACGCGCCCGGTGGAACCACGAAGCGGCGGTCAGCGCGCCGGCCACCACCACCGCGGCCAGCAACCCGGCGCTGCGCGCCGCCGTCCAGTCCGCGCCGACCGCCGTGAGCGCCTGCCCCAGGAGCAGCAGCACCACGGCCGCCCACACCACGACGGCGGTCCGCTGCCACAGCCGTTCCAGCCACGCCGCTCCCTCGGCCCGTCCCCGCTCGGCGACGGCTTCCGCGGCCTGTGTCAGTTCCTCCGACACCCACTGCCGGGACGCGGACGCGGAGTGGGCCACCGCGGCCGGCACCCCCTGCCCGGCCGCGAACTCGTCCCGCTTCAGGAGGAACGCGGCAACCGCCCGCCGATGCCCCTCACGTGCCCCGTGCGGACAGTCGCCGCAGGTGCAGCCGCCCTCGTGCGGGCCCGCGTCCACGCCGCCCTGCCTCGCCTCCTGCACCGCCACGCCCGAAGCCGCCTTCCCCACCATCGATGATCACGAAACAAGTCCCCGGTGACGCAAGCGAATTGTGCCCTACCGCACACCCTCACCGTCCGGCAGCCCCGGTCGGTACGAGTGAAACCCACGGCACAGGGTTGACCCCCGCCTCAGCCACCGCCCCCGACCCCTCAGCCACCGCCCTGATCCCTCAGTCCAGCAGATCCGGCTGGCTCCGGCTGATCTCCTGCCACATCGGCTGGTAGTTGATCCACGCCACGAGGTCCCCACCGAGCTGCTCCCGCGTAGCGACCGCCTGCCGGTGGTCGATGAGGACGGGCCGCCCCGCGGCCTTCGCCGTGAGCTGCACCTGGCAGGCCCGCTCCATCGTGACGAACCACCAGGCCGCCGCGTCCACCGAGTCCCCCACGGTGAGCAGCCCGTGGTTGCGCAGCACCAGCGCCTTGTGGGAGCCGAGCACACCGGCGATCCGCCGCCCCTCCTCGGCGTCGACGGTGACGCCGCTGTACGCGTCGTAGAGGGCATGGTCCTCGTAGAACGCGCAGCTCTCCTGGGTGAGCGGATCCAGCAGGTCGCCGAGGGCGGCGAGGGCCCGCCCGTGTATGGAGTGGCAGTGGGCGACGGCGACGACATCGGGCCGGGCGGCATGCACCTGGGCGTGCACGGTGAACGCGGCCTGGTTGACATGATGGCCGCCCTGGACGACCTGCCCGTCCCGGTTGGCGAGCACCAGATCGCTGACGGTGACGTGCCGGAAGGGCATTCCGAACGGATTGACCCAGAAGCAGTCGCTGAACTCCGGGTCGCGTGCGGTGATGTGCCCCGAGACGCCGTCCTCGAAGCCGAGCCGCCCGAAGATCCGCAGCGCGCCCGCGAGCCGTTCCTTGCGGTGCCGGCGTTCGTCGTCGACCGATTCGTGCATGGGCGGCATGGCGAAGCGCAGCTTGTCGGTGGGCAGCGGCATGGGCGGCGTGGGCCCGTGCATAAGTCCTCCCGCGGGGGGTTTGCGTACGGGGCGGAAGTTACCGGCGGTGCGCGCCGGACGACAGCTCTGTTCCGTAACGCCGACACGACCCGGATACCCGACACAGGATGTCCGGTATCCGCGCCACACTCACTCCATGAGTACGGACACGGGCACGAACTGGGCGGCCTTCACCGCGGCCGAACCCGAACTGGCGAAGACCGTCGAGGAGCGCTTCGCCGCATACACCCACCACGTCCTCGCGACCCTGCGCAAGGACGGCTCACCGCGGACCACCGGTCTGGAGGTCCGCTTCCTGAACGGGGAGCTCTGGTTCGGCATGATGCCGGACTCGCTCAAGGCGCTCGACCTGCGCCGCGACCCGCGCTTCGCGCTCCAGGCGAACCCCGGTGAGGGCACGGGCATGGGCGGCGGCGACGTCAGGATCAGCGGCCGGGCGGTCGAGATCGCCGACGACGACACGGAGACCCGGGCCCGGTACGCCGAAAAGGTGGAACCGCCGGAGCCGTTCCACCTCTTCCGCACCGAGCTGACGGAGGTCGTACGGACCTACGTCGAGGACGAGAAGTACCTGGTCGTCCAGGTCTGGAAGCCCGGAGAGCCGGTACGCACCCTCAAACGGACCTGAGCCTCACCGCAGCCGGGACGCCCGAAACCAGGACCCCCCGACCCGGGACTACTCCCACTCGATGGTCCCCGGCGGCTTGGAGGTGACGTCGAGGACGACCCGGTTGACGTCCCGCACCTCGTTGGTGATGCGGGTCGAGATCTTCGCGAGGACGTCGTACGGCAGCCGCGACCAGTCGGCGGTCATGGCGTCCTCGCTGGAGACGGGCCGCAGCACGATCGGGTGACCGTACGTCCGCCCGTCGCCCTGGACGCCCACCGACCGCACGTCCGCCAGCAGCACGACCGGGCACTGCCAGATGTCCCGGTCCAGACCGGCCGCCGTCAGCTCCTCACGGGCGATGGCGTCGGCCTCGCGGAGCAGGTCGAGCCGCTCCTTGGTGATGTCGCCGACGATACGGATGCCCAGGCCGGGTCCGGGGAACGGCTGGCGATGGACGATCTCGTCCGGCAGGCCGAGTTCCTGGCCGACCATCCGGACCTCGTCCTTGAACAGCTTGCGCAGCGGCTCGATCAGCTGGAACTCGAGGTCCTCGGGGAGGCCGCCCACGTTGTGGTGGGACTTGATGTTGGCGGTACCGGTGCCTCCGCCGGACTCGACCACGTCGGGATACAAGGTCCCCTGAACGAGGAACTCCACGGCCGGACCCTGGTCCGCGATGATCTCGGCCTGGGCCTGCTCGAAGACCCGGATGAACTCGCGGCCGATGATCTTCCGCTTCTCCTCCGGGTCGGACACGCCCTTCAGCGCGGTGAGGAACCGCTCCTCGGCGTCGACGACCTTCAGCTGCACGCCGGTCGCGGCGACGAAGTCCTTCTCGACCTGCTCGGTCTCGCCCTTGCGCATCAGGCCGTGGTCGACGTAGACGCAGGTCAGCTGGGAGCCGATGGCCTTCTGGACGAGGGCGGCGGCGACCGCGGAGTCCACACCGCCGGACAGAGCGCAGATGGCGCGCCTGTCGCCGACCTGCTCGCGGATGGCGGCGACCTGCTCCTCGATCACGTTGCCCATCGTCCAGTTGGGGGTCAGGCCCGCGCCCCGGTACAGGAAGTGCTCCAGCACCTGCTGTCCGTGCGTGGAGTGCATCACCTCGGGGTGGTACTGGACGCCGTAGAGCTTCTTCTCGTCGTTCTCGAACGCGGCGACCGGGACGACGTCCGTGGACGCCGTGACCGTGAATCCTTCGGGGGCCGCGGAGCAGGCGTCGCCGTGCGACATCCAGACGGACTGCTCCCCCGGGGTGCCCTCGAAGAGGGTGGAGGAGTTCCTGGAGACGTGCAGCTCGGTACGGCCGTACTCGCGGGCGCCGGTGTTGTCCACCTGGCCGCCCAGGCTCTGCGCCATGAGCTGGAAGCCGTAGCACATGCCGAAGACGGGCACGCCGGCCTCGAAGAGCTCGCGGTCGAGGCGGGGGGCGCCCTCCTGGTACACGGACGAGGGGCCGCCGGAGAGGATGATCGCCGCCGGGTTCTTGGCGAGCATCTCGGTGACCGGCATGGTGCTCGGCACGATCTCGCTGTAGACCCGCGCCTCGCGGACGCGACGGGCGATGAGCTGGGCGTACTGCGCGCCGAAGTCGACGACCAGAACGGTGTCGGGCGCGTTGGCAGCGGGAGACGCTGAGGACACGAGGTGCCTTCCGGCGGTGGGTCGGGGGTCTTGTGCCTCCCGATTCTACCGAGGTGGCGGAGGAGCACGCCCCGAACCGGGGAGCGGGCACCGGCCGGATCCCGTCTCACCATGCGGGCCGCGTTGGACAGCCGCGGCGGACCGGGCATACTGGCCCCATGCTCACGCACCAGACCTTCGTCTTTACCTATGGCACCCGGCCCGCCGGCTGCCATGGTCGTGCTGCTTGAGCAACTGACAAGCGACTTCCCAGGCGCCCCGGGCCGACAAGGTCCGGGGCGCCTGACGTTTTCCCTCCGGACCTCGCCGCTCGGGGGCGCCTCGTCCACCACTCACCGAGGAGCCCCGACATGACCGCCACCACCACCGCGCCGAGCACCACCGCCCCGACCGGCACGCAGCCCGGCGAGAGGACCGGCGCCCGCACCGCCGAGGCGGCCGAACTGATCACCGGTGCCCGCGAGCGGATCGACGTGCTCGACGACCGGATCATCGGCCTCGTGCAGGAACGGATGGCCGTGTCGGCCGTCATCCAGAAGGAACGGATCGCCTCCGGCGGCCGGCGCGTGAACCTCTCCCGTGAGATGGAGATCCTCGCCACCTACCGGGACGCCCTGGGCAAGCCCGGCACCGCGCTCGCGATGACGCTGCTGGAGCTGTGCCGGGGCAGGATCTGAATCCGCGTTCGCGGTACAGGCGTACGCATGGCCCCTCACCCGTCCGGCGCGTGACCGGTGTCCGGCCGCTTCGTTGGTACCGGTGTCCGTGTCAGCCAGGGGCGGGCGCGAAAGAACCACGCGTGGCTCACCGGAGCGTCGAGGTGTACGGCTGGCGTCGTACGTCGTGGGACTTCGTTCCGGACAAGTGACCGGGCGGCAGGGGACAGCCGGCCCGGTCACCCGAGAGAAGGCCGGCTCCGGGGACGCCCGGAGCCGGCCGGCGGGGTCCGACCGCACCGACCCCCTCCGGTGGCCGATCCACAAAAACCACGCCCACCACGCTCCACACCCGGCGGCGGCGCGAGGCGCGTCCGTTCATCTCCTGCCAGGCCGGACCCGTACGCCATCCCGCGGGCTGGGCGGGCTGCGGAGCCGCCCGCTTCCTGCCCCAGCGGCGTTTCCGGCCGCCGCCGCCCGTCCTGGCCGCCTGCGCCTCGTCCATCGCCCGCAGCCGCTCGGTCACCATGCGGGCCCGCGCGGACGGCTCCTTGGGAGCGGACGCGCGAATGTCGCCCTCACTGTCCTGGACGAACTTCTCCCAGACGTCGTCCGGCAGGGACGAGGACGGGGACGAGGACTCCACCCGGTCCCCCGGTCGGTTCTCCGGTCTCTTCTCTTCGGACGGCTGCTCGGCCACGGGACGGCGGACCTTCTCTCAGGGACGGCTGTCGGCGGCTGAGCGTACGTCAGAGATCACTTTCTCCCACCAGTGATCCACCTCACATAAAAATCCTGTGAGATCCGGGACAACCATTCACAGGCCTCATTGATCAAACCACTGGAACCAAGGGCACCCGCGTCCCCGGCGCGGAGGCCTTCCGTCACTCGCTTCGTGCCGCGGCCACGCGGCACACCGGACTTCCCGAGGTCTTCATGAAGCTTCGCCGTGCCATGGCCGCAGCGGTCGCGACGGCAGCGATAGCACCGGTCGCACTCCTCGCCGCCCCGGCGGCGTACGCGACCGACCCCACGCCGCCCCCGTCCGCGACCGAGTCCGCGGCCGGCGGCGGCACGACGACCACGTCTTCGTCGCCGTCCACGACCGAGTCCACCGAGTCGACCGACTCAGAGAAGCCGGACGAGTCGGCGGACAAGACCAACCCGAGCTCCTCGGCGAGCGAACCCGCCACGTCCACTTCGCCGTCCGCGACCACGTCGCCGTCGACGAGTGCCCCCGCGCCGAGCACGTCGGCGCCGGAGGAGACCCCGGACCCCGAGCCGTCCGTGTGCGAGGACACCAAGGTCGACGTCAGCATCACCGGCCTGCCCGGCAAGATCTCCGCGGGCAGCGGCTGGCACAAGTTCTCGCTGAACGTGCTGAACGACTCCGGCTCCACGCTCCAGGACCTGGACTTCTTCGCCGGGGCCTCCTCCGACGCGGACGGCATGGACCTGTTCGCGAGCAAGCACGTCCGGCTGCAGGCCTGGAACCCCGACGCCAAGGTGTGGGAGGACCTCAGCGAGGACGGCTACGCCGTGGGCTACGTCGGCTACACCGACGAACTCGAGCCGGGCTACGAGGTCAACATCCCGATGCGCCTCAACGTGCAGCCCTCCGCCCCGGTCGGTGCGGGCTTCTCGCTCGGCGCGACGATCTACGGCGACGCGGACGGCCAGTGCACCGGCTTCGGCGACGTGTCGTACCGGTTCCAGATCGTGTCCGCCGGCACGGACACCGACGGCACCAAGCCGCAGGAAGGCGGCAAGGCGCCCGTGACGGACAAGAAGCCCGCCTCCGACACTCCGGAGGTGACCGGCAGCCTTGCCCAGACCGGTTCGAACTCCGCCCTGCCGATGATCGGACTGGTCGGCGGCGCCGCCGTCGCGGCCGGTGCGGGTGCGGTGTTCGTGGTGCGCCGGCGCAAGGCCGGTGCGGAGGCGTAACACCGGCTGACCGCGCCCCGCGCGGCACCACCCAGAACAAGGGAAAAGGACCTGAGCTCGGAGGGGGGCACAGGTCCTTTTCCCTTTTTCTTTCCTCTTCTTCCAGGCCCTGCCCGCTACTTCTTCTTCTTCGGCACCGCCGGCATCCCCAGGAACGGCAGCTTCAGCGCGCCGAACGCGTCCGCCGGGACCGCCGGGGACTTCGGCTCGACGGGCTGGAGACGCCGGTACGGCTCGCCCTGCCGCGGGCGCGGATCGGTGTCGCCCTTGTTGGGCCAGTACGACATCGCCCGCTCGGCCTGTGCGGTGATCGTCAGGGACGGGTTGACGCCCAGGTTCGCCGAGACCGCCGCCCCGTCCACGACCGAGATACCGGGGTGGCCGTACAGACGGTGGTACGGGTCGATCACACCGGTCTCGCGGGAGGCGCCGATCGGGCAGCCGCCCAGGAAGTGCGCGGTCAGCGGCATGCCCGTCAACTCGCCCACGTTGGAGCCGGCGAAGCCGTTGATCTCCGCCGCCAGCGCGGAGGCACCGTCCGTCGCCGCCTTGATCTGCTTGGGGTTGGGGGCGCCGTGGCCCTGCCGGGCCGTCAGCAGCCCCCGGCCGATCCCGGACGGCTTGAGGTACGTCGTCAGGGAGTTGTCCAGCGACTGCATCACCAGCCCGATGATGGTCCGTTCCGACCAGCGCCGGTTGGACAGCGACCGCGCCATCATCACAGGGTGCCGCGCCGCGTTGCCCAGCCAGCCCAGTACCCGCGCCACACCCGAGCCGCCGCCCGCGTACGGCACCTGGAGGATGGACAGCCCGCCCATCGAGTTGGAGCCCCTGCCGTAACGGACCGGCTCGATATGGGTGTTCTCGTCGGGGTGGATCGAGGACGTGATGGCCACACCGCGGGTGAAGTCGACCTTCGGCGCGCCGGTGGCCTTGCGGTAGCGGCGGTTGTCGGTCTGCGCCCCCACCAGCGCCTCGGAGTTGGTGCGGGTCAGTTCGCCCAACTTGTCCGAGAGGTGCGGCAACTGTCCGCCGGCCCGCATCCGGTGCAGCAGCGTCTGGGTGCCGTAGGTGCCGGCCGCCAGGACCACCCGGCGGGCACGGAAGGTACGGCCTTGCCCCTTGCGGCGGTTGTCGGTCGGGAGCGTGGCGATCGCGTACCCGCCCTGCGAGTCCTCCGTCACCGACACCACTGTGGTCATGGGGTGCACGACCGCGCCCGCCTTCTCGGCGAGGTGGAGGTAGTTCTCGTTGAGGGTGTTCTTCGCGCCGTGCCGGCAGCCCGTCATGCACTCGCCGCACTCGGCACAGGCCCGGCGCGAGGGACCGGCCCCGCCGAAGTAGGGGTCGGGCACCTCCTGCCCCGGCTTCGCCTTCACCGTGCCGTCGGCGTCCTCGCCGTCGCCGAAGAAGACACCGACGGGCGCCATGTGGAAGGTGTCGCCCACGCCCATCCGCTCGGCCGCCGCCTTCAGATGCACGTCCGACGGGGTCATGGTGGGGTTGAGCCGTACGCCGAGCATGCGCCGTGCCTGGTCGTAGTACGGCTTCAGCTCGTCCTGCCAGTCGGTGATGTGCCCCCACTGCGGGTCGTCGAAGAACGGCTTGGGCGGTACGTAGAGGGTGTTGGCGTAGTTGAGGGAGCCGCCGCCGACGCCCGCACCGGCCAGGACCATGACGTTGCCCAGCAGATGGATGCGCTGGATGCCGTACATGCCGAGCTTCGGGGCCCAGAGGTAGTTCTTCAGGTCCCAGGAGTTCTTCGGCAGGCTGTCGCGGGTGAAGCGGCGGCCGGCTTCGAGGACGCCGACGCGGTAGCCCTTCTCCGTGAGCCTGAGCGCCGAGACGGAGCCGCCGAATCCGGACCCCACGACGATGACGTCGTAGTCGTAGTCCTCCTGAGGCACGGGTGTCTCCTCTTCGAGTGTCGCGTGCGGGTTGTCCGTGGTGTCGCGCGCGGTTCCCCGCGCCCCTGAGCCGGTCACCGGAACCGGAACGCCTTCATCAGGCGCAGGCTGCGGCTCATGAAGGCCGCGTACTTCTCGTCGTCCATGCCCAGCGAGGGGGCCATCGGCAGCAGGCGCTGGTGGGCGACGGTCTGTGCCTCGGTGTACTTGAGGATGCCCTCGGAGCCGTGCCGGCGGCCGAGGCCGGAGTCCTTCATGCCGCCCATCGGCGACTGGACGCTGCCGTACGCGGGCGCATACCCCTCGTTGATGTTCACGGTGCCGGTGCGCAGCCGGGCGGCGACCTCGCGGCCGCGCCGGGCGTTGCCCGTCCAGACGGAGGAGTTCAGCCCGTACGGCGTGGAGTTGGCGCGTTCGACCGCCTCGTCGTCGGAGGAGAAGCGGTAGACGGAGACGACCGGGCCGAAGGTTTCCTCGGAGCAGACGCTCATGGGGGCTTCGACCCCGTCGAGGATGGTCGGCTCGTAGAAGTAGGGGCCGATGTCGGGGCGGGCCGTGCCGCCCGCGAGGACCTTGGCGCCCTTGGCGACGGCGTCCTCGACATGCCGGGTGACGGCGTCCAGCTGGCGCTGTCCGACCAGGGAACCCATGTCGGCGCCGTAGGCGAGGGACGTGCCGAGGCGTATCGCCTTGGTACGGGCGGCGAAGCGCTCCAGGAAGGCGTCGGCGACCGACTCGTGGACGTACAGCCGCTCGATGGAGATGCACAGCTGGCCGGCGCTGGAGAAGCAGGCGCGGACGGCGCCCGCGGCGGCCTTGTCGAGGTCGGCGTCCTCCAGGACCAGCATGGCGTTCTTGCCGCCGAGTTCGAGGGAGACGCCGACCAGGCGTGCGGCGGCGCTCTGGGCGACCTCGCGGCCGGTGCGGGTGGAGCCGGTGAAGGAGACGTAGTCGGCGTGCCGGACGACCTCGGGGCCGACGACCGGGCCCTCGCCGAGGACGACCTGGAAGACGTCGGCGGGCAGTCCGGCCTCGATCAGCAGGTCGCGGGCCCACAGCGCGGTCAGGCAGGTCTCCGTGTCGGGCTTCATCACGACGGCGTTGCCCGCGACGAACGCCGGGAGTGCGTCGCCGACGGAGAGTTCGAGGGGGTAGTTCCAGGGCGCGATCTGGCCCACGACACCGCGCGGGTGACGCAGTTCGGTGACCTTCGTCAGGGTCGGCATGGCGCCCGTGTGCCGCTTGGGCCGCAGGTAGGCGGCGGCCCGGCGGCCGTAGTGGCGGGCCGCGACCGCGACGGCCTGGACTTCCTCGTGGGCGTGCAGCCGGGCCTTGCCGGTCTCCAGCTGGATCAGGTCGAGCACCTCGGCCTGGCGCTCCAGCACCAGGTCGTGGAAGCGGAGCAGGACGGCGGCGCGCTGCCGCACCGGGCTCTGTGCCCAGACGGCCTGGGCGGCGCGGGCCGCCTCGAAGGCCTTGGCCACGTCCTCGGGGGTCGACTCGGGCAGGTCGGCCAGCTTCTCGCCGGTGAACGGCGTGTGGTTGGCGGTCCGGCCGGAGCCGGTCACACCCTTGGTGAGCTGGGCGACCAGCTCCGGCGTGACCACGTCGGCGGCGGTACGGGCCCCCGGAGGGGAGGGGGCGAGGGGGTTGGTAGCGGTGGTTTCCCGGGTCTGCGCGTCCGTCATGAGGCGCAGGGTATGCCCGGGCGAACGCTTTGTGTACCCGGCGGTAACAGATTCACGCAGGCCTTACACATCGCCAGTGAACGCTGGCAACAAAGCCCCTGATCAGGGCGTTGGCGATCAGAGCTTGTGGACCTCCCAGCTCTTGAAGACCGTGCGGGCGATCTCCCGGCCCTCCTCCGCGAAGTAGCCCTTGCCCGGGTAGACGACCCAGAGCCGGTACATGTCGCCGTCCTTGTTCCGGTAGTACATGACCTGCGCCTCGCGCACCAGGGCCGGCGTGGTGGTCGTCGTGTAGACGATCGTGTTGGTAGCCGCGTCATGCTCCTTGTACGTGGTCTCGCGCGGCTGCCCCTCGGGCGCCGGTGAGTCGGCGATGCCCCAGCCGTACTCGCCGTCCTTGAGTTCGTTCCAGTGCGCGAAGGCCCGCTCCGACGCCGAGGCCTCGAGCTCGCCGTCCTTGTCCTCGGACTTGAGGTCGCGGTCGGTCTCGACGCGCACAATGCCGCTCGGGTCGGTGAAGGAGACGACCGTCCCGTCCGAGTCGTCGGCGGGCTTGTCCTTCACGAAGTTCTCCGGCACGGCGACCGCCACGCCCACCCGGTCTCGGAGATCGTGCTTCTTCCAGCCGTCGGGCAGCGGGCCCGCGAACGGGTTCGCCACCACGAGGTACACCGCCACCGCTGCCGCGACCACCGCGGCGCCCAGCCCGGCCAGCGTCCTCCGGCCGACCCGGATGCCCTTGCCGTCCCCGCCGGGGACCGCCGTCGGGGTCACCTGCGTGGGCTGCGGAGCCGGCGGGTTCGCGGCCGCTTCCAGTACGGCGCGGACCTGTGCGGCGTTCGGCCGGCGCGCCGGGTCCTTCTGCAGCAGGGCGGTGATCATCTCGGCCAGCGGCCCCTGGACGGAGGCGGGCGGTGCCGGGGTGGCGTTGAGGACGGACTGGAGGGTGGCGGGGGTGTTGCTGCGGCGGAACGGCGAGATGCCCTCCGTCGCCGTGTACAGCACCACACCGAGCGACCACAGGTCGGAGGCGGGGCCGGGGCGCTGGCCCAGCACCCTTTCCGGAGCGATGTACTCGGGTGAACCGACGAAGCCGCCGGTGTCGGTCAGGTTGGTCTCGCCCTCGATCTGGGCGATGCCGAAGTCGGTGAGGACGACCCGGTCGTGCCGGCCGAGCAGCACGTTGTCCGGCTTCACGTCCCGGTGCAGGACGCCCGCCGCGTGGGCGGCCTCCAGCGCGCCGAGCACCTCCAGGCCGACCCGGGCCGCCTCGCGCGCGGAGAGGGTGCCCTCCTCCTGCAGCACGGCGCCCAGGGAACGGCCCTGGACCAGCTCCATCACGATCCACGGCCGGTCGTCGACGACCGCGACATCATGGACGTTGACGACCGCCGGGTGGTCGAGCCGGGCGGCGGCGCGGGCTTCGCGGCGCATCCGCTCGAAGACGTTGGAACGTTCACGGTCGGGAAGGTGGTCCGGGACGCGCGGCTCCTTGACGGCGACTTCGCGGTCCACCGTCTCGTCCTTGGCCCGCCACACCGTGCCCATGCCGCCGTGGCCGAGCTTGGCGAGCAGCCGGTACCGTCCGGCGATCAGCCGCCCCGCTCCGGGGTCGGGCGCCGGGGGCTGCTGCGCAACCCGGGTCGGTGCCGCGTAGGGGTTGCCGGGGTGCGGCACCCCGGCCGGGGGATTCGGGCTCGGCGGTTGCAGACCGAAACTGGTTGGCTCGTCGGCCCGGTTGCGGGCTCCCCCGTTGCTGCTCATGGTCCATCCATATCGCGCGAGACCCTCACGTATCCACCGCGGACGCCCACCGGTCACAGACCCGTGACCGTCGGCGGAACTTATCTACCTTTTATGGCGCTTTGGCGCCGGTCCTTGGTGAGGAATACGACACCGAGGGGGTGGCCGTCGTCGCGGTCGCCGTAGTTGGGGCTGCCGTCGTCGGGGCTGCCGTCGTCGGGGCTGCTGTCCTGGAGCCGGACTCCGACGGCAGCGTCCGCTGCGGGCTCGTGGTCGTGGGGACGGAGGTCGTGGGTGGCCGGGGCCCGGGGGCGGGCGATGAGTCGGCGGGTGTCTCCGGCGCCGTACTCGTCGGCGTACCGCCCCCGTCGCCGTCGCGGTCCTGCAGGAGCAGCGCCGCCGCGGACACGCCCGCTCCCGCCATCGCGGCGACCGCCACCGCGGCCACCAGCACGCCCTTGGTGGGCTGCCGCCGGACAGGACGCTCCTCGGGGAGGCCCGGCGCCGTTCTCGCCGTCCCCGTCCGCCGTGCCGGGAACCGCCGGCGGGGCCGGTCCCGGACCGCGGGCAGCAGCTCCGGAGGCGCCGCCTCCGGTGTACGGCCCGTCGCGAGGAACACGCGCAGCATCCGTTCGGCCCGGTCCGCGTCCAGCCGGCGGTCCGGGTCGCGTTCCAGCAGACCGCGGACCACGGGGAGGATCGGCGCGGCCTCGGCGGGCGGCCGGATCTCGTCGACCACGACCGCGTGCAGCACCCCGCTCAGGGAGTCGCGGCGGAACGGCGACTCGCCGCTGAGCGCCGCACACAGCAGCGCGCCCAGCGACCAGAGGTCGGCCTCCGGCCCCGTCCGCGCGCCCGACATCCGCTCGGGCGCGGTGTATTCGGGGGAGCCCACGAAGGAGCCACTCTCGGTGAGCGTGGTGGAGCCGGACAGCTGGGCGATGCCGAAGTCGGTGAGGAGGACCCGGTCGGTGCCGTCCTCCAGCAGGACGTTGGCGGGCTTCAGGTCCCGGTGCAGCACACCCGATGTGTGGGCGGCGCGCAGCGCGCCGAGCAGGTCCACGCCGATCCGCGCGGCCTCCGCCGCGTCGACCGGGCCCTGTTCGGCGATGCGGTCGGCCAGGGACGGCCCCTCGATCAACTCCAGCACGATGTACGGGCGTTCGTCGTCCTCGACCACATCGTGGACGACGATGATGTTCGGGTGGCTCAGCTGGGCGAGAGCGCGCGCCTCGCGCAGGGTGCGGTCCCGCCGACGGCGGGCCTCGGCCGCGGACAGCGTCTCGTCGAAGGGGAGTTCCTTGACGGCCACGCCTCGGCCGAGCAGTTGGTCGGTGGCCCGCCAGACCACGCCCATACCGCCGCGTCCGATCCTCGCATCCAGACGGTACCGGCCCGCGACGACACGGGCTCTGTGCCGGTCGGTCCCGTTCTCCGGCTCCCCCTCGGTCACCATGGGCCCATCATGCCCCACCGGATGTGTCCGCTCCGGTACGGCGATTCGGCCAAGCGGCGCGCATACGCCCACGCCACGGGCGTCAGGGCTCGCGCCACCCCTTCAGGACCGTCCGGAACTGCTCGCGGGTCGTGCCCCAGTCGGCGGCCGGCGAGGACATGTAGAGCGCGTACTCGACGCCGTCGCGCGCGATGTACATCTGGTCGATCGCCCGGCGCGGGCCCGGGAACTCCGTGTCCTTGGCCAGCGCGGTCCAGCTGTACTCCAGCCGTGCGCTCTCGTGGTCGCGGTAGGTGAGGCGTTCCAGTCCCAGCCGCTCGTAGCCGACCAGACGCCCGCCGATCTGCTGGTCCAGGTCGCTCAGGTGCTGGTACGGGTCGTCGAAGTCCGGGGAGTCGTCGACCGCGATGCGCAGGAAGTGCTCGCCGCCGTCGGGCGTGTAGTCGACCTGCCCGGTCTCCTCGTCGAACACCACGCGCTCCCAGTCCTCGCCGGGCAGCACGACGGTGAAGCCGAGGGGGTCGGTACGGCGCACCCAGCCCTCGGGCAGACCGCCCGTCTTCTCGGTCTCGCCCGACTTCACGGGACTGGGCGTCCGGTCGGTCCCGTACGGGTCGGCCGTGGTGCCGCCGCCGTCGCGGTCCCACTGCTGGACCACCACCGCCGTACCGCCGCCGATGACGGCGGCCAGGGCGACCACCAGGGCGACGGCCCGCATACGCATCTTCCGGCGCGGCGCGCCGGCGGGCGGCCCGTACGGTGGCTGGGCGGCCGTGGCGCCGCCGGCCTGCGGGTACGGCGCCTGCGCCGCCGTGGGTGCCGTCTGCGGCCCGGTCCGGTACGGCGACGGCACCGGGGCGTCGACGACCTGGGTGGGCACGTATGCCTGCGCCGCTTGTGGTCTGCGCCCCTCGGCGGCCTCGGCGAGCAGCTGCTCGGCCTGGGCTGCGTCGGGCCGGGTGGCCGGATCCTTGCGCAGAAGTGCGCTGATGACGGGCGCGAGCGGGCCGGCGTATCGCAGTTCGTCGGCCTCCTCCTCGACGACGGCCTGCATGGTCGTCAGCGGCGAGGTGCGGCGGAACGGCGACCGGCCCTCCACCGCCGTGTAGAGCGTCGCGCCGAGCGCCCAGAGGTCGGAGGATGGGCCGGGGTCGTGGCCGCGGATCCGCTCGGGCGCCAAGTAGTCGACCGAGCCGACGACTTCGCCGGTGCGGGTGATGGCCGTATCGCCGTCTATCTGGGCTATGCCGAAGTCGGTGAGCAGCACCCGGCCGTCCCGGGCGAGGAGAACGTTGCCGGGCTTGACGTCGCGGTGCAGTACGCCGGCGGTGTGCGCGGCGCGCAGCGCGCGCAGCACCCACAGGCCGATGCGGGCGGCCTCGCGGGGATCGACGCGCTCCTGCTCGTTCACCGCGTCGGCGAGGGAGTGCCCCTCGACCAGCTCCATCACGATCCACGGACGGCCGTCGTGCTCCAGTACGTCGTGCACCGTGACGACGGCGGAGTGGTTGATCCGCGCGGCCGCCCGCGCCTCCGCGCGGGTGCGCGCCAGCAGCCTGGCCCGTTCGCTGTCGGAGACGTAGAGTGCCGCGGTGAGTTCCTTGATGGCGACCGCACGGTGCAGCACCTCATCGTGGGCGCGCCACACCCGGCCCATGCCACCGCTCCCGATGGAGTTCCCGAGCCGGTAGCGGCCCGCGACGAGCGAGCCCTGCATCTGATTCACGTTGCCCCGCAATGGTCTTGACAGGGTCAGAGTAGGTAGCCCCGCCCTTCCTGGGAACCGACGGCGTGCCATGGAGACCGCACTGTGATGGATGTCGCTGTCCGGGCCCGGAAAGCAACCAAAACGCCTGCACCCGTGCGCGGTTCAGCCCGGGTACCGGTAGGTCGTCGCCGCCTGCTCGTACAGCCGTGTCACCTCGTCCCGTTGTGCTTCCGGTCCGCGCACCTGGACGACGTGGTAGCGCCCGTCGATCAGCGCCGCGAGATTGCGCACGTACAGCTCGCCCGCGTCGCCGGTCCAGGTGAACTGGCCCTCGGCCATGGTCCGTCCGCCCACCTCGATGGTCTTGAGGCCGGTGGAGGTGGCCCAGCTGGAGTCGCGGTAGGGCTGGAGCTCGCGCTGGTCGTCCCGCTGGTAGGCCATCGGGTCGCTGCCGTACCGGTCGGCGCTGTCCCGGCCGGGTACGACGATGAGCTCGAAGTCGCCGCGGGAGTAGACGACCTGGCCGCTGCCGTTCTTCGCGGTGCGCTGCCAGTTCTCGGCGACGGCGACGCTGAAGCCTTCGGGGTCCTTGCGCAGGGTGAAGCCTTCGGGGACTTCGGGGCCGGTCGTCTGGGTCTCGTTGGAGGCCGTTGACTCCTCGGGGCTGTTTCCGGGGCTGTTCTTGGGGCTGTCCGCAGGCTTCGGCGCTTCCTTGTCCGTCCCCGGCTCGCTCGGTGCGGCGGCCGCCCTGTCCGCGGCGCCGGTGCGGGCGGCGGATCCCGTCCCCGCGTCCTGCTCACCGGCCTTGGGCATGAACAGCATCGCGTAGGCGATGGCCGCCGCCATGGCAAGGAGTATCAGCAGAAGCAGGGTGCGGCCGAGCCGGCGCGGGGACCCGGTCTCCGGTTTGGCCCGCTTGTGCCGCCCGTGGTGGGCGGGCAGCGCGGCCCGTCGCCTGCGCACCAGCTCGCCCCGGCGCCGTATGATCGGCAGCCGGCTGGTGTCGGCGGCGGGGGGTGCCGCTATCACGTGTACACCGGCCTCGGGCTCGGGCGCCGACCGCACCAGCGACCGCAGCCAGCCACGCAGTTCCTCGAAGTCGGGGCGCTCGGTGGGGTCCTGACGCAGCAGCGACTCCACGACCGGGCGAAGCGGCCCACACTCCTCGGCGAAGGCGGGCGGCTCGGCGCACACCATCTGCACCAGCTCGGCCGTGGACTCCTCCGGGTAGGGGGCGTGCCCCTGGACGGCCCTGAACAGCAGTGAGCCCAGCGCCCACAGGTCGGTGGCGGGCCCGATCGGCGCGGCCAGCTGCCAGTTGTCGTGCACGGGGCCGGCCTGCTCCGGCGCCCATCGCTCGGTCACGGGACCGACGACGGCCATCCGCGCCTGCCGCGCCCGCTCGGCGGCCAGCGCGGTGGTCGGGCCCCGGCGCGCGGGGGCGTGCGCCACGAGGTCGTCCCAGCGTGCGGGCGGGGCGGACGCCCCGGGGACAGCCGCTGCTTCCAGGGCGCCGGGTCCGGTGGGTCCCGTGGCTTCGCGGGGGGCGGTGCTGGGTGGGGCACCGTTCCATGCGGTGGCGCCGACGCCGTAGGGGTCGGCTATCTGTCCGGGCAGGGCCGCGGCGGGCGCCGCTCCCTCGCTCTCGGGGGCGGACCGGGCTCCGGGCAGGGCGGCGCGGTTGCTCTGCTGGGCCTCCTGCACCCGGGCGGCGGCACGGGCACCGGCCCGGTAGGCGGCGATGGCCCCCGCACGGGCCGCCCGCACATCCCCCGCGCTGTCAAGCGCCCTCGGGGCCGCGGCGGGCGTGAGACCGCCCGGGGCGTCCGCCCCGCCGCCGGGCAACCGGCCGGCCCGTGCCTCGATGGCGGCCCTGCGCGCGGCGTCCGGATCGAAGCCGGGGCCTGGGCCGGTGTCGGCGGTGAACCCGGGCGGCCAGGCGGGGCCACGCCCCCGTCCGGATGGTCCCGGCGCCCCCGGTGCTTCCGTGCCCTGGCCCGGATCGGTGTCCTCGTCGTCCTCGTCCCGTTCCGGCACCGGGTCGTAGCCGCACAGTGCCTCCTCGGCCGCCCCGACGGCGAGACCGGTGAGCATGACCCGGCCGTCGTCGCAGACGAGGACCGTGCGCGCGGTGATGTTGCGGTGCACCCAGCCGTGGGAGTGCAGCACGCGCAGGGCCGTCAGCACGTCGGAGGCGACCTCCGCCGCCCGGTAGGGGGACAGCGGTTTCTCGGCGAGCAGTGCGGCCAGCGGACGTGCGGGGACGAGCTCACTGACGATCCACAGCGAACCGCCCTCGGCGAAGACATCGAAGACCTGGTCCAGGCGCGGGTGGTCGGGAAGGGCGGCGGCCGCCTGCGCGGCCTCGACGGCACGCCGTACCACCGGGTCGGTGGGGCGCCGCGTCCCGGTCCGCGCCGGCCCGGCCCCGCCATGCCGTGCGGTCCCGTCACGTGCGGTGAATCCGTCGGGCAGCCCTTCGGCGTCCAGCACTTCGGCCTCGACGACCTCCGGCAGCGGAACCTGCCTGACCAGGACCTCCTGCCCGCTGTAGGTGTCGAAGGCGCGGGTCTCGGTCAGTTCGTACTCGTCGGAGGGCGGCAGCGGCAGGCGGTAGCGGTCGGCGAGAACCCGTCCCGCGTAGTCGTCCACATTGCCTCCCCCGGCACTACGGTCGGTCAGTTCCGCTCGCCCTGCGGGTCGTTCCGGCTTCGTACGGTCCGCAAGCATTCACGATACGTGCCGGAGGCAGCCCGCAGAGAGGGGATGTCACATCTGACTCCCCATTCCGGGAACCGCTCATGCTCAGGACTTCGGCCGGAACGTCCGTGTCAGTGTCCGCCAGGTGTCCTTGCGCTGCTCGCTGCCCCACTTGGCGGCCTTGGCCGTGTACATCAGCCCGTATCCGAGACGGTCGCCGACGACGGTTCCCCGGTCGATGGAGCGGTACGTGGTCCCGCCCTCCACATAGGTGAACTCCCAGTCGGCCGTGTTCCAGCCCCGGTAATCCACCGACTCGATACGGATCCGCTTGTACTGAGCTCGCACCATGGCGCGCTCCTGGTTCTTCCAGTCGGCCACCGGGTCGTCCTTCGGCGCGGTCGTCCAGCCGATCAGCAGCTTCTGCCCGCCGGGCCCGGTGAACCGGTCACCGGCCGCCCCCGACGACTGGAACTTCCACCCTTCGGGCAGTCCGATCGAGTACCCCTGGCTCCCCTGGTGCGTCTGCGTGGCCGATGTGCCACCGCGGTTCCCGGACGGTTCCGCCGTTCCGCCGGCGCCCGCGCCGTTCTCCCCGGCACCCGGTGCCGTTTCCTTCTCCGCCGGTCCGGACTCCTTGCCGTCGGTGCGGGTGCCGCCGTTCTCGTCGCCCTTGGTGTCGGCGCCGAAGGTTTCACTGGTGGCGGTGCGGTCGCCCCCGCCCGCCTTGGCGCCCTTGTCGCCCTCGTCGTCACCGCCGCTGAGCACGACGGTCAGTACGGCGCCGAGCACGGCGAGTGCCACGACCACCGCGATGACGACCAGCGTCCGCCGCGGCACCACATCGGTGAGCGACGCCCGCGGCACGGGTCTGGGCGGCAGATCCGGCGGTGTCATCACCGGCCACCCCGAGCTGCGTCCGCCGGACGACAGCTCTTGCCGCCCGGTCCCCGACGCGGAGGCAGGTCCGGAGGCGGTGGCGGAGGCCGGCGCGCCGGCCGGTGCTCCGGACGTCCCGGCGGCCGAGGTCCCGGCGTCGGCGTTGGACGCCGAAGCGGCGGTGCCGCCCGGTGACTTGGCGCGGGCCGCCGCTGCGGCGCCGGCCGACCCCGCCGCCACCGCTGCCTTGCGCACGGAACGCAACGCGCCCCGCAGCTTCTCCCCGGCCTCCTCGCTCCGCTTGCTCCGGGTGCCGCGCTCGCCGGGCTGCTCGGGCAGGGGCACGACCTTCGTCGCGTCCGCCGGCTCCGGGTCGTCCTCCCGGTGCCCGGGCGCGTGGATGACCGCGTTCAGCATGGCCCGGGCGCCACTGTCGTCGAGCCGCTGGGCGGGATCCTTGGTGAGCAGCCCGTGGATGACGTCCCTGAGCGGTCCGGCGTTCTTGGGCTCCTCGAGCGGCTCGGTCATCACCGCCGTGAGCGTCGCGATCGCGGACCCCTTGTCGTACGGCGGGGTGCCCTCCACCGCCGCGTACAGCAGGCCGCCCAGCGACCAGAGGTCGGCCGCCGGCCCCGGCTTGTGCCCGCGTGCCCGCTCCGGGGAGATGTAGGAGGGGGCGCCGACCAGCATGCCGGTCGATGTGATGGACGGGTCGCCCTCGACCTGGGCGATGCCGAAGTCGGTGAGCACGACCCGGCCGTCGTCGGCGATCAGCACGTTCGACGGCTTCACGTCGCGGTGCAGAATGCCCTCCCGGTGCGCGGAACGCAGCACGTCGAGCACCGCGAGCCCGACCTCGGCGGCACGCCGCGGTTCCAGCAGACCGTCCTCCCGGATGGCCTCGGCGAGCGACTTGCCCTCGACGAGCTCCATCACGATCCAGGGCCGGTCGTCCTCCTGCACCACGTCGAAGACGGTCACGGCGCTGTTGTTGCGGATCCGCGCGATGGCCTTGGCCTCACGCAACGTGCGCGTGATGAGCCGCCGCTTCTCCTCCTCGTCGATGCTCGACGGGAAGCGAAGTTCCTTGACGGCGACGGTTCTTCCCAGGGTTTCGTCCTGGGCACGCCAGACCGTCCCCATGCCGCCGCGGCCGAGCACATCTCCCAGCCGGTACCGCCCGGCGAGGAGACGTGCGCTCCTGTCCTGACGGGGTGTCCCCGCCCGATCCGCCTCCGACATGCGTCCCCTCATGCAACCCGCCCTGACAGAGCCTTCATTGTCCCTCACCCGACAAGTGCTCTACGCCCAGGGTGCCTCTGGCGGCACCTCGGGGCCGGCGCCCGCGGAACCCGGGTGAAGGACGCCTTCCGCCGCCCTGCATGATGGGCCCCGACAAGAAAGGAACCGGGATGCCGCCGCTTCGGACTCTACTGGCCGTTGCTGTGTCCCTGGCCCTGCTCGCGCCGGTCCCGGCCGCCTCCTCCGCCTCAGCCGTCCCGTCTGCGGACGCGCTCCTTCCGCTGCTGGTCACGCGGGGTGGCGCCCCCGCGGCGGCCCTGCTGGCCCTGGAGCGGACCGGCCCGCGCTATGCCCACGCCGGCCCGGGCATCGAGCGTGCCGACCACTTCCGCGCGGGCAGCATCACGAAGACGTTCATCGCCACGGTCGTGCTGCAACTGGCCGAGGAGGACCGCCTGTCGCTGTCCGACACCGTCGAGGAGCATCTGCCCGGCCTGGTGCGGGGAGCCGGCAACGACGGCCGCGCGCTGACCCTGCGGTCCCTGCTCACCCACACCAGCGGACTCCCCGACTTCACCGCGGACACGCGGGGCGCCCTTCCGGTGACGCCTCTTCAAGCCGTACGCATCGCACTCACCCACCCCCCGGCCGACCGCGGCCGCTTCTCCTATTCGAACACCAACTACGTCCTGCTCGGCCTGATCGTCGAACAGGTCACCGGCCGCTCGTACGCCGACGAGACCGAGCGCCGCGTCATCACTCCACTGGGACTGACCGGCACCTCCTTCCCCGGTTCCCGCACCTCCTTGCCCCCGCCGCACGGCCGCTCCTACGCCGCCGACGGAACCGACGTCACCCGGCTCGACCCGCGGGTGGCCGGGGCCGCGGGCGAACTGGTGACCACGCTCGCCGATCTGGACCGCTTCTACTCGGCCCTGCTCGGCGGTGAACTGCTGCCCCCGCGCCGGCTGCGCGAGATGCTCGACACCCGTACCGCACACGGCTCGTACGGCATGGGCCTGCTTCCCGTGACGCTTCCGTGCGGCACCACGGTGTGGGGGCACAACGGTCGGATCTCCGGCAGCTACGTGCGCACCGCAGCCACGGTCGACGGCCGACGTGTCCTCACCTTCCGGGTGAACACGGATGCGTTGGCGGATCCCGGTCTCGAGTCCGCGGTGCTCGCGGCCGAGTTCTGCCCTGGCACCGAGTAGAACGAGCGGGCTCCGAACGAGGATCCCAGCCCCGGTCACCCGTTCGAGTGATTCGGGGCGCGGCTTCGTGCGGTGACCGCACCTACTGCCCTCGTGCCGTGCCCCCGCCGGCTTCTCTCGCGCCGTTTCCGCGCTGGCCTCCCTAGTGCGTGCCCTCACCCACTGCCCTCGTGCGGTGCCCACACCGGCCTCCCTCGTGCAGAGGGCCGCAGGGCTTCGCCGACTACAGCGGCACGATGTCAGGCGCGCCCAGCCGTGCCGCGTCCGCCGTCAGGTCGTCGGGCTGCCGCTGGGACTCCCGCTCGGCCTCCACCCGCTTCTCGTAGTGCTGCACCTCGCGCTCGATCTGACCCTGGTCCCAGCCCAGCACCGGCGCCATCAGTTCGGCCGCCTCCCGTGCGCTGCGCGTGCCCCGGTCGAACGTCTCGATCGATATGCGGGTACGCCGGGTCAGTACGTCGTCAAGATGCCGCGCCCCTTCGTGCGAGGCGGCATAGGTGATCTCGGCGCGCAGATAGTCGTCGGCGGCCTCCAGCGGCTCGCCCAGCGAGGGATCGGAGGTGATGAGGTCCAGGACCTCCTCCGACAGCGCGCCGTACCGCTGCAGCAGGTGCTCCACCCGCACCGGGTGCAGTCCGGTGCGCGCGGCCGTCCGGGCCCGCCAGTTCCACAGCGCGCGATAGCCTTCGGCGCCCACCAGAGGTGTGTCCTCGGTGACACAGTCGGCGACGCGCATGTCCAGCCCGTGCACCGCCGCGTCCACCGCGTCCTTGGCCATCACGCGGTACGTCGTGTACTTGCCGCCCGCCACCACGACCAGCCCCGGCACAGAGTGGGCCACCGTGTGCTCGCGGGACAGCTTGCTCGTGGCGTCCGACTCGCCGGCGAGCAGCGGCCGAAGACCGGCGTACACGCCCTCGACGTCATCCCTCGTCAGTGGCACCGCGAGGACCGAGTTCACATGATCGAGCAGATAGTCGATGTCGGCGCTCGAGGCGGCCGGGTGGGCCTTGTCGAGGTTCCATTCGGTGTCCGTGGTGCCGATGATCCAGTGCCGGCCCCAGGGTATGACGAACAGCACGGACTTCTCGGTGCGCAGGATGAGCCCGGTCGTGGAGTGGATGCGGTCCTTGGGGACAACCAGGTGGATGCCCTTGGAGGCCCGGACGTGGATCTGTCCCCGCTCGCCGACCATCGCCTGGGTGTCGTCGGTCCACACTCCGGTGGCGTTGACCACCTGCTTGGCGCGGACCTCGTACTCGCCGCCGCCCTCGACGTCCTGCACCCGGGCGCCGACCACCCGCTCGCCCTCACGCAGGAAACCGGTCACCCGGGCGCGGTTGGCGGTCTTCGCGCCGTATGCCGCGGCCGTGCGAACGAGAGTCGCCACGAAGCGGGCGTCGTCCACTTGGGCGTCGTAGTACTGCAGGGCCCCGACCAGAGCGTCCTTCTTCAGGCAGGGCGCCACCCGCAGGGCGCGCCGATGGGTCAGGTGGCGGTGCGTGGGCAGGCCCCTGCCGTGCACGTGGGTCATGGCCATGGCGTCGTAGAGCGCGACGCCCGTCCCCGCGTACAGCCGCTCCCAGCCCTTGTGCTGCAACGGGTACAGGAAGGGCACCGGCCGCACGAGGTGCGGGGCCAGCTTCTCCAGCAGCAGGCCGCGTTCCTTCAATGCCTCCCGCACGAGGCCGAAGTCGAGCATCTCCAGATAGCGCAGGCCACCGTGTATCAGTTTGCTGGACCTGCTGGAGGTGCCCGAAGCCCAGTCACGCGCCTCGACCAGGCCCGTGGACAGGCCGCGCGTCACGGCGTCGAGCGCCGTCCCCGCGCCCACCACGCCACCGCCCACCACGAGCACGTCCAGTTCGTGCTCGGCCATGGATGCGAGTGATTCGGCGCGCTGCGCCGGCCCCAGTGTCGCTGTCCTCACCGCTGCCTCCCGCTCATCGGTCGCGTCGGCCGCACCCGTCCGGCGAAGCCCGGTCTCCCACCCTCATGCCCAAATTCTGACTGGCCTGCCCGACTTCAGCCACCACACGCCCCGAGCCTGTGGACAACCCCTGCGGAACGACTCACCGAAAACCAGTCGATCAATCCCGCATATCGGTCATATTTACTCCTAGTCTGACATTGCGCTCGCCTGTCCAGTCCACAGCGCTTGCGCACCTGTCGCACTCCGGTTATTGGGAAGGACGGCCCACGCCATGCCCGCAGATCTCGCCGTCATCGGACTCGGCCCGTACGGACTGCCGCTGGCGCAGGCGGCCGTCGCCGCCGGCATCTCCACCATCGGTTACCGGACGGGCCCCGAGGCGGGTTCCCTCAGCGCCGCCGAACAGCGCCGCATGCTGGCGCAGGGCTTCCGGGTCACGGCCAACCCCACCGAACTGGGCCGGGTGCGCACCGCCGTCATCTGCGCCCCGACCCCGCGCGGGGCGGACGGCGGGCTGGATCTCGGCCAGATCGAGAGGGCCGCGCGCACACTCGCCGCGCGGCTGCGTCCGCACACCACGGTGATCCTCGAGTCCCCCGTGCCGCCCGGGACGACGGAGGGGCCGCTGTTGCGCCTCCTCGAGTCGGGATCGGGTCTCCGCGCGGGGCGCGATTTCCACCTCGCCCACGCCCCCAGCCGCGTCGACCCCGGTAACCGTGACTTCACCCCCGCCAACACCCCGAAGGTGATCGGGGGCCTGACCCCCGCCTGCACGGAGTCGGCCGCGGCCTTCTACGGCCGCATCACCGACAAGGTGGTGCGCGCGCGGGGCACACGCGAAGCGGAGACCGTCCAGCTTCTGGAAACCAACTTCCGGCACGTCAACATCGCCCTCGTCAATGAGATGGCCACTCTCTGCCACGATCTGGGCATCGACCTGTGGGACGTCCTGCGCTGCGCGGAGACCAAGCCGTTCGGCTTCCACGCCTTCCGCCCCGGTCCCGGCGTCGGCGGCCACGCCTGCCCCCAGGACCTGACCGCCCACGCGGGCCGCACCCTGCGCATGGCGGAACTCGCCCAGGAGGTCAACGGCCGTATGCCGCGCTACGTCGTGCAGCGCGCCGCCGCCCTCCTCAACGAGCACGGCAAGTCCGCGCGCGGCGCACGCGTGCTGCTCCTGGGGGTCACCTACAAGGCCGACCTCGCCGACCAGCAGGGCAGCCCGGCCCAGGAGATCGCGGTCCGCCTGATGGACCTGGGCGCCGCGGTCAGCTACCACGACCCCCACGTGCCGTCCTGGAACGTCCTCGACCGGCCCGTCCCCCGCGCGGACTCCCTCTACGAGGCCGCCGCGGAGGCCGACCTGACGATCCTGCTCCAGCAGCACCGTACGTACGACCTTCAGGGGCTGTCGGTGAAGGCCCAGCTGATGCTGGACACACGCGGGGCGACACCCACGGGGGCGGCGCACCGGTTGTGAGGGGGCGCGCGGACGAATCGGATGGACATCGCCACGGGCCCTCCCGCTGCCCCCGCCGCTGTCGGCAGTCGTTCCGCAGGGCGGAACGGGTGGGCACAGCGGAACCACGCCGGGCGGCCATGAAGCCCCCTCCAGGCACAGGGAAGGGGCCGGTCACCTGGAAGGGTGGTCGGCCCCTTCCCTGTGCCATGAGAGGCTCGCGCCTGTGCCGTAAGAGGCTTGCGCAGCGGTTACCGTCGGTGCTGCGAGTCCGCCACCGTCACCTCGACGCGCTGGAACTCCTTCAGCTCGCTGTAACCGGTCGTGGCCATCGCGCGGCGCAGCGCGCCGAAGAGGTTCATCGAGCCGTCGGGGGTGTGGGACGGGCCGGTGAGGATCTCCTCCAGCGTGCCCACCGTGCCGAGGTCGACCTTCTGGCCGCGCGGCAGCTCCTCGTTGACGGCCTCCATGCCCCAGTGGTTGCCCCGGCCCGGACCGTCCGTCGCGCGGGCCAGCGGGGAGCCCATCATCACGGAGTCCGCGCCGCAGGCGATCGCCTTGGGCAGGTCGCCGGACCAGCCGACCCCACCGTCCGCGATGACGTGCACATACCGGCCGCCGGACTCGTCCATGTAGTCACGGCGGGCGGCGGCCACGTCGGCGACCGCGGTGGCCATGGGCACCTGGATGCCCAGCACGTTGCGCGTGGTGTGCGCGGCGCCGCCGCCGAAGCCGACCAGGACGCCCGCCGCGCCGGTGCGCATCAGGTGCAGGGCGGCCGTGTAGGTGGCGCAGCCGCCGACGATCACCGGGACGTCGAGCTCGTAGATGAACTGCTTCAGGTTCAGCGGCTCGTGCGAGCCGGAGACGTGCTCGGCAGAGACCGTGGTGCCGCGGATGACGAAGATGTCCACGCCCGCGTCGACGACGGCCTTGGAGAACTGGGCGGTGCGCTGCGGGGAGAGCGCGGCGGCGGTGACCACGCCCGAGTCGCGCACCTCCTTGATGCGCTGCCCGATCAGCTCCTCCTTGATAGGCGCGGCGTAGATCTCCTGAAGGCGGCGGGTGGCCGTCTCTGCGGGCAGGCCGACGATCTCGTCCAGCAGCGGCTGCGGGTCCTCGTACCGCGTCCACAGGCCCTCGAGGTTCAGCACGCCGAGGCCGCCGAGCTCACCGATGCGGATCGCCGTGGCCGGCGAGACGACCGAGTCCATGGGAGCGGCCAGGAACGGCAGCTCGAAGCGGTAGGCGTCAATCTGCCAGGCGATCGAGACCTCCTTCGGGTCCCGCGTACGGCGGCTGGGGACGACGGCGATGTCGTCGAAGGCGTACGCCCGGCGGCCGCGCTTGCCGCGCCCGATCTCGATCTCAGTCACGTCTGTGGCCTTTCCCTGTTGCGTTGGAGCGCCTTCCAGTATCCCGCACGGCCGCGGCGCCCACCGCACCGAACTGTACGGCGAGGGCGGCCCCGGATGCTCCGGAGCCGCCCTCGGGAAGCCCGCCGTCTACTTGCGGCTGTAGTTCGGTGCCTCGACCGTCATCTGGATGTCGTGCGGGTGGCTCTCCTTGAGGCCGGCGGAGGTGATCCGCACGAAGCGGCCGTTGTCCTGCAGTTCGGGCACGGTGCGGCCGCCGACGTAGAACATCGACTGGCGCAGGCCGCCGACCAGCTGGTGGACGACCGAGGAGAGCGGGCCCCGGTAGGGCACCTGGCCCTCGATGCCCTCGGGCACGAGCTGCTCGTCGGAGGCGACGCCCTCCTGGAAGTAGCGGTCCTTGGAGAAGGACCGGCGGTCGCCGCGCGTCTGCATGGCGCCGAGCGAGCCCATGCCGCGGTACGACTTGAACTGCTTGCCGTTGATGAACATCAGCTCGCCCGGGGACTCCTCGCAGCCCGCGAGCAGCGAGCCCAGCATCACCGTGTCGGCGCCCGCGACGAGGGCCTTGGCGATGTCACCGGAGTACTGCAGGCCGCCGTCGCCGATGACCGGCACGCCGGCCTCCTTGGCGGCCAGCGCGGCCTCGTAGATCGCCGTGACCTGCGGGACGCCGACGCCGGCCACCACGCGGGTGGTGCAGATGGAGCCGGGGCCGACACCGACCTTGATGCCGTCGCAGCCCGCGTCGACCAGGGCCTTCGCACCGTCGCGCGTGGCGATGTTGCCGCCGATGACGTCGACGCCGGCCGAGTTCGACTTGATCTTGGCGACCATGTCGCCGACGAGACGGGAGTGGCCGTGCGCGGTGTCGACGACGATGAAGTCGACGCCCGCCTCGATGAGGGCCTGGGCACGCTCGAACGCGTCACCGGCGACACCGACCGCGGCGCCGACCAGCAGGCGCCCCTCGCCGTCCTTGGCGGCGTTGGGGTACTTCTCCGCCTTCACGAAGTCCTTGACCGTGATCAGGCCCTTGAGGACGCCGTGGTCGTCGACGAGCGGAAGCTTCTCGATCTTGTGGCGGCGCAGCAGCTCCATGGCCTCCGGGCCGGAGATGCCGACCTTGCCCGTGACCAGCGGCATCGGCGTCATGACCTCGCGCACCTGACGGGAGCGGTCGGTCTCGAAGGCCATGTCCCGGTTGGTGACGATGCCGAGCAGCTTCTTGTTGCCGTCGGTGACCGGGACGCCGCTGATGCGGAACTTGGCGCACAGGGCGTCGGCCTCGGCGAGCGTGGCGTCCGGGTGGATGGTGATGGGGTCGGTGACCATGCCGGATTCGGACCGCTTCACCAGATCGACCTGGTTGGCCTGGTCCTCGATGGACAGGTTGCGGTGCAGGACACCGACGCCGCCCTGGCGGGCCATCGCGATGGCCATGCGGGACTCGGTCACCTTGTCCATGGCGGCGGACAGCAGCGGGATGTTGACCCGCACGTTCTTGGAGACGTACGAGGCGGTGTCGATCTCATCGGGCGCCATGTCGGACGCGCCCGGCAGCAACAGCACGTCGTCGTAGGTCAGCCCGAGTGTCGCGAATTTACCGGGCACTCCGTCGACGTTGGCAGTCATGACACCTTCCCCAAATGGCCTTGATCGGTGCGGATGTCCATGCTAACGGGAAGCGGAGATGTCTCATTCCACGGTCCGGCACGGCTCCCGGCTTCGTATGTTTGTACGGGAACGGTTGATCGTCCGTTCATATGGCGTTGTACGCCGAAGGGGACGCGCGGTGGCGGGGTTGTTACTGCTCCGCCAGGGCGCGCAGCCTGCTCAGCGCGCGGTGCTGGGCCACGCGGACGGCGCCGGGTGACATTCCCAACATCTGTCCAGTCTCCTCCGCCGTGAGGCCCACGGCGATGCGCAGCAGGATCAGCTCGCGCTGGTTCTCGGGCAGGCTGGCCAGCAGCTTCTTGGCCCACTCGGCGTCGCTGCTGAGCAGGGCGCGCTCCTCGGGGCCGAGGGAGTCGTCGGGCCGCTCGGGCATCTCGTCGGAGGGCACGGCGGTCGAACCAGGGTGCCGCATCGCCGCGCGCTGGAGGTCGGCGACCTTGTGGGAGGCGATGGCGAAGATGAACGCCTCGAAGGGCCGCCCGGTGTCCTTGTAGCGGGGCAGTGCGAGAAGCACCGCGACGCAGACCTCCTGCGCGAGGTCCTCCACGAAATGCCGGGCGTCGCCCGGCAGCCGGGACAGACGCGTACGGCAGTAGCGCAGCGCGAGGGGATGGACATGGGCGAGCAGGTCGTGCGTGGCCTGCTCGTCTCCGTCGACAGCGCGATGGACGAGCGCACCGATCGCCCCTTGGGCAGTGCCCGCCTCGTCGTCGCGCATCGGTCCATGGTGCCTTGCGGACGTCGGGTCCGCGGCACCGTGTCCCTTGTTGTGCACCGAAGCGTTATGAGCAGGTGCGCCGGAAGTCATACCCTGCGCCCTCCCCTTCCGCTCGACCGACTCGTCCGCGAGGAACTCCACACCTCAAGGATGCGGCATCCACGGCGAAACAAGCAGCGGGCCTCTTCCGGCCACCGGAGACGCCCTGGTGGACCGGGTTTTCGGGGTGGTTGCCTGCGGAGTGCGCGGCCGTTCTGGGGACCTGTGCCGCGGAGTGCGATGCCGCCGGGGCCCTGTCCCGCGGAACATACGGCCGCCCGGGGGCCCTGTCCCGCGGAGCACCCCGGCCGCCCGGGGGCCTCTGTCCCGCGGAGTACGCCGCCTTCCCCGGGGCATGTCCCGCGGAGCACGCCGCCGCCCCGGAGACCCGTCCCGCGGAGTACGCGGCCGCCCCGGGGCATGTCGTACGCCCTCGTCGGCCCGGCGTCCGGCCGCACGGGGCGGCACGACACGCGGGCCCGGGCCACCGGTACGGCACCGCGCGGGATGCCTGTCCACCGCCTTCGGCTCCCCCGCGTGACGGACCGCAGCCTTGCGCTCCCCCGCGCGAGGGTCCACCGCCTTCAATTCCCCCGCGCGACGGACCGTCGCCTTGGGCTCCCTCCCGTGAGGGACCGCCGCATTCTGGCTCCCCGCGCGAGGACCCGCCGCCTTCGGCTCCCCCGCGCGAAGGCAGATGCCGTACGGCGACACACGTATGCGCGAAGCTGCCCCGGGTAGCGTCATGAGCGCGTGGCACCGGCACGCCACGGGCGCCGTGGCCAGCTGGCACCCAAACGCCTTGCCTTGCGCCGGGAGCAGCCCGGCCGCCGTGTCGCCTGATGGGCGGGACATCCGCACACCCGCGCGGTGGCGGCGCCCACATGGCCGACGGGCAACCGCAGCACTCCAGCGTGCGGACGCCCCCGCATGGCATCCGCACCCGCATCGACGTGCACAGCGCGGTACGCAGCCGCATCGGGGCGCGCCGCGCGGAGCACACCCGCGTCACCGCGTGCCCGTGGCCCCCACGCGCTCCCGGCGCCGCCCGTGCCCGCATCCGGGGCGGGGGCGTCCGTGTGTCCCCGTTCGCCGGGCTGCGCTCGGTGCCGCGCACCGCATCCGGCCCGGCCCGAAGGGCGGGCCCTAGCGCACGAGGCCCCACCGGAACCCGAGCGCCACCGCGTGGGCCCGGTCCGAGGCACCGAGCTTTTTGAAGAGCCGGCGCGCGTGGGTCTTGACGGTGTCCTCGGAGAGGAAGAGCTCGCGGCCGATCTCGGCGTTGGAGCGGCCGTGACTCATGCCTTCGAGCACCTGGATCTCACGCGCGGTGAGCGTGGGCGCGGCGCCCATCTCTGCCGAGCGCAGCCGGCGCGGGGCGAGCCGCCAGGTCGGGTCGGCAAGCGCCTGCGTCACCGTGGCGCGCAGCTCCGCGCGGGAGGCGTCCTTGTGCAGGTAGCCACGCGCACCCGCGGCCACCGCGAGCGCCACACCGTCGAGGTCCTCGGCGACGGTGAGCATGATGATGCGCGCTCCCGGGTCGGCGGACAGCAGACGCCGGACCGTCTCGACGCCGCCCAGACCGGGCATGCGTACGTCCATCAGAATCAGATCCGAGCGGTCGGCACCCCAGCGGCGGAGGACTTCCTCGCCGTTGGCCGCCGTCGTCACGCGCTCGACACCGGGCACGGTCGCGACCGCGCGGCGGAGCGCCTCTCGGGCAAGCGGGGAGTCGTCGCAGACGAGGACGGAAGTCATGGCCGCCCTCCGCAGCTGATGCGCGTCACCTTGAGCCTCCAGGCTGGTACGAAATCGTCACCTGTGCGGTCGACCGTCTCGGACGCCCGCCCGAGCGCTTGTTCTTTCAACCGCCTCGCACTCTCAACGACGGTCACTCGAAAGAGTTACGGGGCCGTCTGCCATCTTCGGCACTCTACGTGAGGAGGCGTTCACGGTGCAGACATGCGCGGCGGACCCTCGGACTTTCGCCACCACTCATGCCCCATTTAGACCCATTTCTTCCCCTTTGATGGTGTCCGGAGCTAGATTCGCAATGAGTCATATTTTCATCTCCTTGGATCGTACTTGTACGGTCTGGACACGGATCCGCCCAGAACGGCTACAAGGGGTCACGCAATGGCAGATTTCTCCCGCCTTCCCGGACCGAACGCGGACCTGTGGGACTGGCAGCTCCTGGCTGCCTGCCGCGGGGTGGACAGCTCGCTCTTCTTCCACCCGGAGGGCGAGCGTGGTGCGGCTCGAAGCGCACGCGAGAACTCGGCCAAAGAGGTCTGCATGAGGTGCCCGGTGCGCGCCGAGTGCGCCGCGCACGCGCTGGCGGTTCGTGAGCCGTACGGCGTGTGGGGCGGCCTGACCGAGGACGAGCGCGAAGAGCTGATGGGGCGGGCGCGCAACCGGCTGGTGTCGGCGTCGGCCGGCAACGGACACGCCAGCGCCCCCAACAACTGAAGGAACGTTTCTCCAGAAAACAATCGGGCACGCACGCGTGCCCTTGTTTTGTTGCCGTGCCGCGTTGTCACCGTGCCGCAGCGGCCGCCAGCTTCTCCAGCGTCGCGGTGACGGCGGGCACGTGAGCGAGGTCCGGCAGGGTGAGCGCGACGATCTCCCTCCGCACGGCCGGCTCCAGCGCCACGGTGCGCACGCCCCGGGGCCGTACGGACTCGATGGCCAGCTGAGGCAGGACCGCGACCCCGAGCCCCGCGCCCACCAGTCCGGCGACCGCCGGATAGTCGTCGGTCGCGAAGTCGATGCGCGGAGTGAAACCGGCCGCCTCGCACACCTCGACCAACTGCCCCCGGCAGCGCGGGCAGCCGGCGATCCACGGTTCGTCGGCGAGTTCGCCGATGGCGACGGACTCCGCGCGGGCCAGCCGGTGCCGCTCCGGCACAAGGCCCACCAGCCGGTCCGACAGCAACGGCCGTACGACGAGGTCGTCCCACTCCTCGGCGCCCGCCGCCCCCTCGTACCGGAAGGCGAGGGCCACATCGCAGTCGCCCTCGCGCAGCATCTCCACGGAGCGCGGCGGCTCCGCCTCCTCCAGGGACACGCGCGTGCCCGGGTGGGCGTCCCGCAGAGTGGCAAGGGCCGCCGGGACGAGCGTGGAGCTGCCGCTGGGGAAGGAGACGAGCCGGACCCGGCCCGCGCGCAGTCCGGCGATCGCGGCGACCTCCTCCTCGGCCGCGGTGAGTCCGGCGATGATCCCGGCGGCATGCCGCACCAGCGCCTCGCCGGCCTGCGTCAGCCGCATCTCACGGCCGCTGCGGATGAGCAGGGGCGTGCCGACGGAGGCCTCCAGGGCCTTCATCTGCTGGCTGACTGCGGGCTGGGTGCAGCCCAGTTCGCGGGCCGCCGCGGAGAACGAACCGGTGGTGGCCACGGCGCGCAGCACGCGGAGGTGGCGGGCTTCAATCACACGTCAAGAATAAGCGGCCCTTTGATACGGCGTGGAATACCGCATCGACGCTTTGACCCGCATCACTTACCGTGCGACGCATGAACCTTCTGTCGGTGAACATGGGACAGCCCAAACCCGTTCCGTACACGGAACACCGCGACGGTATGACCGGTATCGACAAGCGGCCCGTCGACCGGCCGGTGCGGGTGGCGGCGCCCGGACCGAAGGGGATCGGCGCGAGCGGTCTGGACGGCGACGCCGTGTGCGAGACGCGGCACCACGGCGGAAACGACCAGGCGGTGTACGCCGTGGCCCGCGAGGACCTGGACGAGTGGGAGCGCACGCTGAGGCGCAGGCTGGCGAACGGCTCGTTCGGCGAGAACCTCACCACCTCGGGCATCGACGTGTCCGGCGCCCTGATCGGTGAGCGCTGGGCCGTCGGGCCCGAAGTGGTCCTGGAGATCACCTCGGGGCGCATCCCCTGCCGCACCTTCCAGGGCCACATGGGAGAGAAGGGCTGGGTGAAGCGGTTCACGGAGCGCGGTGCCCCGGGCGCGTACCTGCGAGTGATCCGGCCCGGTGAGATACGGGCGGGCGACCCGGTGCGGATCCTGCACCGGCCGAACCACGACGTGACGGTCGCGCTGCAGTTCCGGGCGGTGACGACCGAGCGGACGCTGCTGCCCCGGCTGCCGGCGGCGGGCGAGGCACTGCATCCGGAGGTGCTGGCGAAGGCGCGGGCGTACGTGGAGAAGTACGGGGCGGGAACAAGGTCCTGACGAGCTATCAGCCTGTTCGCGGCGGCTCCTAGGGGGAGAACCCGGACTCCGGGCGGGGATCGGCTCGGGGTCTGGTCAGGGCCGTTCCCCGATGTCCGGCGCGTCATGATCCAGGATGCTCAAGGCATGTCTCACCACACGTCTCGCAGCACAGCATCGTCCCTCCGAGCTCGTCGAGCCGCAGCTGCCGAACGAGGAAGAGGCCGTGCGCGGACGGCACTTCCACCTGAAGCGGTCGGGGTCAACGGCCGGTCGATGGAGATGGAGCGCATCGACGAGACCGTCACGATGAAGCTGGCGCTGCGCTTCACGGGACCAGCCGATCCGGATACGCCGTACATGTACCACTGCCATCTGCTGTACCACGGGGACGAAGGGATGATGGGTCAGTTCGTGGTGGTCGACAAGGGCCAGTCGGCCGGGACACCCCCCGGCACACGCGGGTCATGCGGGCTATACGGCCTATGGACGCGGGCAGGGAGACGACTGAACCGGCCGGTCCGCGATCCGTCCGACGGGAGCGGGGTCGCGGATCCGGCGGGAGCGAGACCACTGAGCGGACGGCTCCGCTCCGGGTAACTACTCTTGCGCCATGACAACGGCTCTGATTACGGGATCGACGGCTGGGATCGGTGCCGCGTTCGCGCGGCGGCTGGCGGCCGACGGACACGACCTGGTGCTGGTGGCCCGCAACACCGGCCGACTGCGGGAACAGGCGACCGAGTTGCACGACCGCCACGGCATCGAGGCGGAGGTGCTGACGGCCGACCTGGCGGAGGACAAGGGCATCGAGGCGGTGGCCGAGCGTCTCGGCGACCGCAGGAACCCCGTCGACCTGCTGATCAACAACGCCGGTTTCGGTCACAAGGGCCGCTACCTCGAGGTCCCCGTGTCCGATGAGCTGATGATGCTCAAGGTGCACTGCGAGGCGGTGCTTCGGCTGACGTCGGCGGCGGTGGAGGCGATGAAGGAGCGCGGGCGCGGAGGTGTCGTCAACGTCGCCTCGACCGCCGCGTTCGTACCACGCGGGACGTACGGGGCGTCGAAGGCGTGGGTCGTGCAGTTCACCCAGGGCGCGGCCGTGGACCTCGCCGGCCATGGCGTCCGTCTGATGGCGCTGTGCCCCGGCTTCGTTCGCACCGAGTTCCACGAGCGGGCGGGGATGGGCACGGACAACATCCCCAACTGGATGTGGCTGGACGCGGACAACGTCGCCTCGGCAGCCCTTGCGGACCTGGCCCGGGGCAAGTCGCTGTCGATTCCCGACCCCCGGTACAAGGCGCTGATGGGGGCGGCGAAGCTGATCCCGCGCGGGCTGCTGGGCGGGCTCTCGTCGCGGACGGGGCGGAAGTACGGACCGCGATAGCCCGGCGCGGACGGGCACAGCGGGACGGGGCCCGCTCCCCGGAGGAAAATGGG
Source organism: Streptomyces sp. NPDC052079 (assembly GCF_040680275.1). NCBI lineage: Bacteria > Bacillati > Actinomycetota > Actinomycetes > Kitasatosporales > Streptomycetaceae > Streptomyces > Streptomyces sp. NPDC052079. The sequence continues at coordinate 227,878 of NZ_JBFAWL010000001.1, read as the reverse complement.
TGCTGACAGGACCGAACCCGGACCCAGGGGGCACCGGAGGCGAGCGTCATGACCTTCGTACAGCTCATCGACTGCAGGACGAACCAGTTCGAGGAGATGGACCGGCTCATGGACCAGTGGGTCGAGCAGACCCAGGGGAAGCGGACGGCCACGCACGCAATGGTCGGCAAGGACCACTCGGACCCGGGGCACGTCGTCGAGATCGTGGAGTTCCCGTCGTACGAGGAGGCGATGCAGAACTCGCAGCTTCCCGAGACCAACCAGATCTTCCGGGAGATGGTGGATCTCTGTGACGGGATGCCCACGTTCACGGATCTGGAGGTGGTGCGGGACGCGCAGCTGAACACGGACTCCGCGCGGCGGTTCTTCGAGGTGCTGGACAGCGGGAGCGACCTGTCGGCGCTGACCGGCCTGGTCGAGGAGCACTATCACGACCACGATCCGGCGGACGAGCAGGACGTCATCGGCCTCGACCACTTCCGGCGGAAGGTGGACGTGTGGCGCGGCGGCTTCGACTTCTCGTTCCGGATCGAGGACCAGATCGCCCAGGGGGACCGCGTGTGCACGCGGTGGAGCTGGGAGGGGGTCCACAAGGGTGACTTCCTCGGGATCCCGGCCACCGGGAAGAAGGTCACCATGACGGGCACGGCCATCCTCCGCTTCGGCGGGAAGGGAAAGATCGTCGAGGGCTGGTGGCAGTACGACCGGCTCGGGCTGATGGTGCAGCTGGGGGCGGTGGAACCGACGGAGATGTGAGTGTCCACGACACGAGGCCCCCGCCGATGACGGAGGCCTCGTGATGCGGCTCGGGGGGACGGTCGGTGCCGTCACGTCAGGGCAGCGGCGGCTGTTCCCACTGGAAGTAGCCCCAGCCGCCCACGGCGGCGATCAGCCACAGCAGCAGCACCAGGGAGATCCGGAGCTGCAGGTACCGGCCCGCCTTGACGTCCAGCCCCGCCCGGTCGAGCCGGAAGTCCCAGGCGGGCGTCCGCTGCGCGGAGCCACCACACGTCTCGCACCCGTCGGCGCCCATCCCCTCGCGTTCCTGCGCGGCCATGTCGCACACCGTCCTTTCGTCGCGTCCCACCGGGACCCTACTACAACTCTACCTAGGTAGAAAACAACCTAACTAGATCAGCGAGAAGCGCAGGCGACAGAACGTTTCCGTAAGGGCGACATAAGTCATAGACAAGTTAGGTAGAGTTAGAGGTATGAGTGGATTCCGAATGACCAAGCAGACCGAGCTGGTCCTCAGGGAGCTGCTCCAGAACCCGACGCGAGCCCATTACGGGCTGGCGATCGGCCAGGCGGTGGACCTGCAGAGCGGGACCATCCAGCCCATCCTGGCCAGGCTCGAACGAGCGGGGATACTGGAGAGCTTCTGGGAGGACCCCGACGAGCACGCCGCCAGCATCCCGCCCCGACCCCGGCGCCGTTACTACCAGTTCACCACGGACGGCGCGCAGCAGGCCCGTACGGCCCTGGCCCTGGCCACGGCCAAGAGAAGGAAGCCGGCGAAGCCCGGAACGGCCCTCAAACCCGCCACGGACTGAACGGACTCTGCACAGTGATGGTCACCGCTCTCGCCATTGCGGTTCTGTCCGTCTCGGCGACCCTGCTCCTGCTCCTCACGCTGCTCCTGGCAGGACGCGGCAGAAAGTCCACAGCACAAGCGATCAAGCTGCTCCCCGAACCGCTGGACGCGTTCCTGGGCCGGGTGGGCAGGCGGCTCGTCTCCCTGTGGGGGGCCTGGCGCAAGGAAAGTCGGCACGAGAGGCGGTCCGCGGCCGCCCACAGGGACAACCAGGTGGGCGCCAGGCTGCGCTTCATCAGCCTCCTCCTCCCCGCCGACGAGAAATGGCGCCTCGAGGAGATGATGAATCACCGCAACGAACTGCGGGAGGGGGGCAGACGCCTGCCCCCCTTCCACTACCTGGCCACTTTCGCGGGAGTGTGCAGGATGCGCTGGGAGGCATGGGCGCATCCCAGGCGACGGATCGACTGAGAGAGGACCGGCCGTCGCGCGGAGGAAGTGTGGCCACTTGGGCCCCCACGACCGTGGGGGCCCTTCACCTTGCCGCGCCGCCACGGGCCTTCAGATTGCCGCGCCGCCAGCCCGGGGCAACTACCGCGGGACGCCCGGCGCCCGGGCGACCATGCACATGTCATTCTGCTATGAGCCAACAGGTATAGGCTTAGTGGAATAAGCAGATGGGTGACAGCGTTCCGCGCATAGCGGTCATCGTTCCGGGTACGCGCACGACGGAAGGAGCGGCGATGACACCCCTTGTTGACCCCAGCCTCAACAGGCGCAAGCTGCGTATCGCGCTGCGCAGAGCCCGGGAGGACGCCGGCCTCACACAGCGGAAGGCCGCGGAGCGCTTGGAGTGGTCCCTGTCCAAACTGGTCCGGGTGGAGAACGGCACGGTGAGCGTCTCCGTGACCGACCTACGCGCTCTGACCCACCTCTACGGCATCACCGACCCCGCCGCGGTCGAGGAACTGGAGACCGCGGCCCGCGGAAGCAAGGGGCCCAGCTGGTGGTCGCGTTTCCATGACGTCGTCACTCCGCAGTTCGCCCAGTACCTGGGCTACGAAACCGCCGCCGTCAGCCTGGCCACGTATCACCCGATCGTGGTGCCGGGCCATCTGCAGACCCGCAGTTATGCGGAAGCGCTCCTGCGTCCCCGTGTCGACGACGCCGATCGGCTCGCGCGCATCGTGGACCTCAGGATGGAGCGCCAGGAGCGGATGTTCGAAGGCCAGGGCCCCCAGGAGACCCTGTTCGTGCTGGACGAGGCCGCCGTCCGGCGCCAGATCGGCGGCGGCGCGGTCATGGCCGGGCAGCTCCGTCAGCTGCTGGACTTCGCCGGCCGGCCCGGTGTGACCGTCCGCGTCCTGCCTTTCGACGCGGGCGCCCACTACAGCACCCTCGGCAGTTTCGTTCTGCTCGGCTTCACCGACGACGAGGACCTGCTGTATCTCGAGTACGCCACCGGCAGCATGACCGGGGGCGAGGACCCCGAGTTGCTGGGGCGCTATCACGAATGTCTGGAACAGATCTCGCGCCTGGCCCTCGGGGTCCCGGAATCGCTCGATCTGATCCGCCGGGTCGAGCAGGACCTGGACCAGGGCTGACCGGTCCAAGTCCCGCGGAACCGACTGCCGGTGGCATGAGCAGGGGGAGGATCGAGGTGACGAGGGCAGCGTGGCGGCGTCTGCGGGAACGGATGTTCGTTTCCGGAAGCAGAAGCCAGGATCGTACGGACTCGGCCGACGAGGAGACCGCAGGAGAGCCGGGCCGGACGGAGGAGCCCGCGCATACGCGCCCCGACTCCATATGCCCGGGATCCCCGGAGTCTCCGGAGTCCAAGGAGTCCCCGGAGTCCGATCACCTGATCGTCGGCTGTCTCGCCGTACTGGCCGCACTGTTCCTGACGAGCGGGGCGTTCCTCGTGATCGCGTTCTTCAACGGGGTCTGGGACTTCTCGCGGCGTGCCGCCGTCTGGGTCGTGGTCAGCGTAGTGTTCGCCACGATCGTCGCCGCGCTCGCCTGGCTGGCCGGAATGGCGTGGCGGCGCCGGAGCCGGAGGAACGGCCCTACCGAGGCGAGCCCGCCCGCGGAACGTACGAAAGACGATCAGAACTCGGTGGGGAAGCCGTGACGGAGTGCCGTCCGCACCACAGGCCCGCGCTCACCGAGACGGCGAGGAGCACGGCCATCCAGAGCACCCGCTTCGCCGGCACGCTCTCCACCAGGAGGGACGCGGCGGCCGCGGTACTCGTGGCGACCGTCCCGACGGCGAGCAGGAGGACGGCGGGAACCGCGACGCCGACGGAGCGCGACCGGCCTTCATCCTCGAATCGCTGCGCTGCAGACTTCTCGATGTCCATAACAGCCACACACTTCCTGCCGTCCGCCCGTAAGGATGTCATTCGTTCCCTGGTTCTTCTCGTACCACGTCACGGAGGAAGCCCATCCAGGCAGGGGCGGTGAAACGCAGCACGGACGCGGCGGGCCGCTTCGAGTCACGCGCGAGGACATGCCCTTCCAGCACGGCCACCTCCACGCACTCCCCCTCGTTGCCGCAGGCGCTGCTTCTCTCCCATAAGGGTCGCCCCTCATGAACCACCGCGGTCTCCCCCCGATACTCCGAGCCGCCCCACACGGTGCCCGTCAAGCGTAGTGGCCCATGGTGCGCTGCCGCAGGCAAGTGCCGAAATCTCTGGCTGCACCTTTGCCGGCGGTGCCCGTTCGGCCACGAAGAGCCACCTCGCGTCCAGGTTAGGGTCGACTCACCCGGGTATGCCATAAGAAAACCGGCCCATCTGGGGTACGCCCGCGCTCCGGAGGAGTTCTCCGCGCCGCCCGCCGCCCTCCCGCGCTACGGCACGGGAGGCGAACGCCGTCGCCCGTGGTGCCCGGCCTCAGCTGAGGGCGTCGTACTCGGCCGGTGGAGCGGCCAGTTCAGGATGCTCGACCACGTACCGGTCGCCGTGGATCGTGAGCATCGCCCAGTGCCAGGCCTCGTCGTGGAAGACGAGGCCGCGATAGGCGCGATCGGCCGGCTCGTACGGGTAGCAGTCCAGGGCTTCCTTCCACGCCTCCGCCGGGGTCAGGCCGCCGTAGCGCCGCATCACCCAGGCGAAGGCACGCCGCTCGGACCGCAGGTACTCGAGGTACTCCGCCTCGCTCCACGTCATGAAGAAACCTCAGGTGCCTCGCCCGGACGGACCGGAAAAGCCGTAAATCCGTCCCCGTCGTCGCGACGGTAGCGCGGGTCCGCCGACCCGGCCCGTCGGGGGACGGCGGGGGCACCGGAGGGCACCCGGGGGGACGTAAGTCGGTGGAGGGCCCGCGCCCCGCCCTGTTACGGTCCAGAGGCCGGCCGCGGGACTCCGGTACGACTTCCGGGACTTGCCTGTAAAGCAATGATTCGCAGCTCGTGCCCCCATTCCCCGGCCGGCGTCCACATCCGGGGGGAACCAGTATGGACACGTACGGGGATCTCGTCGCGGCCGACGACGTCCTGCTCTTCGTCAACGCGGCGATCACGTCGACCGGCCAGCGCGAGTTCCACGGCGGCGCGGACGAGCAGCGGCTCTCCCTGGACTTCCTCCACGCGTACATGCTGGGGAACTACCGCGACCTGTACGCCGGGGTCCTCGCGCTCGACATCAACGACCACAACGCGGTCCTCGTCATCCGGCGGCTGCTGGAAACCGCCGGTGAGGCCACCGCCGACCAGCGCCGCCGCGAGGGCCGCCTGATCGCGTCCCGCCTGGCGACGCTGCCGCCGCAGCGCGTGTACGGGCTGTTCGACGCCCTGCGCCGGGCCGGGGTGAACAACCGCCGGTGCCGGGCGATCATCCGCGACTGGCTGTCCGCCCGTCCGGACCTCACGTTCGACGCCGTGAAGTACCGCGGCGGCCTCAAGCGGGCCCTGCGCCACGCGCATCTGGCCCCCGCCGACAAGGAGCTGGGAGCGTTCCTGTTCGCGCCCGGGACGCGCGCGCACTACACCGCGCCCCTGCTGGGGGCCTGGCGCCGGGCGCACCACGAGCAGGCCGCCCTGTACGAGCTGCCCTACACGGTCGCCGAGGGCTTCGCCGCCCGGCACGGCATCCCCCGGAAGGTGTTCCTGGAGCGCATCGCCCCGCGGCTGACCCGGCTGGAGACCCTGCGGTTGCAGGGCTCCGCGCACCGGCTCGGGGCCACGGGAGTGCGGACGGACCTGGCCGGGATGCCGCTGACCCGGCTGGCGTCCTACGTGCTCTCGCTGCCGGTCGAGGACCGCCTGCGCCGGCGCGAGGAGCTGACCCGTGCCCTGCGGTCGGCCGCCGGCCGGGTGGTCGGCCCCCACCGGGGGAGCTGGGGCGAGGTCACCGCCGTCCTGGACGACAGCTTCTCCGCCTTCGGCTCGGTTCACAAGCGCCGTCGGCCGCTGGCCGTGGCCCTGGCCTGTCATTACTTGCTCGCGGCCCTCGCCGGCCGCTACACCGGGCTGTGGACGTCCGGGCGGACCGACGCGCTGCTGGTCCGCCCGTACGGGCCGACGCCGCTGGGCCGGCGGATCCTCGACGCGCTCGAGACCGCCCCGTCCCGGCTGGTCATCGTCTCCGACGGATGGGACAACGCGCCCCCCGGTCTGGCCGCCGAGGTGCTGCGGGTCTGGCGGACCCGGCTCGACCCCGGGCGCCGCACCAGCGTCGTACACCTCAACCCCGTCTACGACGCGGCCGACTTCAACGTGCGCCGGCTGTCCCCGACGGTGCCCACCGCGGGCATCCGCGACGCCGAGGACCTTCCCGCGCTGGTGGAACTGGCCCAGTTCGCGGAGGGCCGGACCGGGCTGGCCGAACTGACCGCCTACCTGGACGCCCGTGCGGCCCGCATGCTCGGCGGCCACGATCAGGAGCAGACGCGATGACCCCGCCGGATGTGACCGGACTGGACGTGACCGGGCTGGACACCCGCCCCTCCCAGGTCTGGGGCGCCGTCCGCCTGGTCCCGCTGGTGCGCGATGAACCCGTCGAGGACCTCCGCCTGCACGCACGGCCGTACGGCGACACGACGGGCCTGGTCGAGGTCCGCCCGCACCAGGCCTACGTCTCCTACGTCCCGCACGGATTCGTCGCCACCTGGACCGGTGACGGTACGCCGGCCGCCGCCTACGGCACCCACCTCTCCCCCGACGACTCGCCCCCCGCCGCCACGACGGACCTGCGCTTCCACCGCAGAATGGCCCGCCGCGAGAACAAGCAGCGGCTGCGGTTCCTCCCCCTGAACCTGGCGCTGGAGGGCTACCTGTCCCTGCACTTCGGCGGCCCCTCGGTGGCCTGGGAGGAGTGGTCGCAGCACGCGGTCCGCCAGGGGCTCTCCCCCCGCGCCGAGGAGGCGTACCGGGGCGCCGAGGTGCGCGGGCTCGCCGAAGCGCTGCGCGTCTTCGAGATCCACCCCGGCCAGTGCGGCGTACTGCTCTACGTCGCCGACGCGCTCGCGGCCGCGTTCGCGGTCCCGCACCCCGACGACTACCGCGCCCTCCACCCGACCCTCTTGCAGGACCTGTTCGGCGAGCTGATCCACCACTACGCCACGCTGATGCCGCCGGTGCCGGACTTCCGGGCCCGCGTCGACGACACGCGGATCCGCTCCCTGGCCGGGCTGCGCACGGCGGTCGCCGAGCAGGAGGACGCCTGGGCGCGTTTCCACGACACGACCATGGCCGCCGGCCTGCTGCGGCATACGTACACCTGGCGGACGGTCCACCGGATGGGACGCTTCACCCTCTCCCGCTTCCTCCCGGTGTTCCGTCCCAAGGAGGAGAACCACATCGGCGAGGCCATCACCGACGACCGGGGCAGGATCGTCTACCTCAAGACGTTCCGGCTGTCGGAGGGCCAGATCCGCCGCGGCCACCTCCTCGACCGCCTCGCCGCCCACGACTGGCACCTGGCGGACACCGCAGCCCACCTCGGCCTCACCGAGGCCCAGTTGGGCCTACGGCTGCAGTCCGCCGGCTTCGGCCACCTGCTCCGCCAGGACATCCTGGACGGCTACCGCAGCCGGGAGCGCACCCGGTCCGGATGAGCCCGGCCCGCTCGGCGGGTCGTCCACGGTACGACCCCGGCCGCTCGCGTCCTCGAAGGCCACGTCGGTCCTCTTGCTTGAGGGCCCGGATCATGAAATCTTGCGGCCGATGCCTCCATGATCCCGTGGGGGTGAGCACCGATCTCCCTGCACGAGGTGTAAGGGGGTCTTCGTTTCACAGGAGGCCCTTGTGCACGCCACCGGCGCACCCGGCACGCCCCGTAACTGGGATCTCTACCGGACGGCGGTTGTCGACATCCGGTTCGGGAAGCGGACCGTCCGGGTCGAGCCGCGTCCTCGGGGCACGGCCGAGGGTTTCTTCCCGGTAACGGACGGCAGCGGCACCACCGTCCACGTGATCACCGCCTGGAACCCCCGTGGCCGTACCGCGTCGGACGACGCCAATGCCCGGGACCAGCGTCTGCTGCTTGAGGAGGTTCGTCACCGTGGTCTTACCTCGTGGCCCGCGGTGGGTGGCGACGTGTGCGGCACGCATCGGGAGGAGAGCGTCGCCGTCGTCGGACTGAGCGATGCGGCGGCGCGTGCTCTGGGGCGCCGCTTCGGGCAGGACGCGGTGTTCGCCTGGACACCCGGCGCCTGGCGGGTCCTGACGTGCGACACCGACGCGGTGGCGGTCAGCGGATGGGTGTCGGCGTAGGCAGGAGCAGAGCGATGGGCATGTATCCCATGCGTACCCCGGATCACTGTCCGCGCTGCGGCAGGCGTCTCGCCGATCCGCCGGCCGAGCGGGTAGCAGTTGACGGCTTCCCGGCCGAGGTGGCGTACGCGACGGACCCCGTGTGCGGAGCGCGCTGGCACGTGTGGGACAGGACGTCCCCGCTGCGCCGCCTGGCCCGCCCTTATGTGGACGGCACGGGATGAGTGGCGGCTTCCGGCATGCCGCCGCGGTTCTCAGCGAGCACCCACGATCCCCACCGCTGTGCGCGGGCTCGTGATCATGGCATCATCGGCTCGCGGCACATTGGCTTATCGGGGGAACTCCATGGTGGATCAGGTCAGTTCACGTCGCTCGCCGTACTGGGTCACCGGCGCCCTCTGCGGCACCGTGGCCGCGCTCGGCGCGACCGGTGACATCATTTTCGACGTCTTCGACGGGTCGACCGCCGTCGCCGTGGGAAGCGGGACGGCGGCGGTCATCGGTGGCCTCACCTGGTATCACGTGGCGCGCACCCGGGCCGGGGCGGTTGCGCAACCGGCCGCACGCGGCGTGGCGCGGCACGAACTGCCGTCCACCGCACCCTGGGTGGGCCGCCAGACGCTGCTCGACGGCCTGCTCGCCACGCTCCGGGACGTTCCGGCGCCGACGGGCGGGGCCCTGTCCGTCGACCTCTCGCACAGCCAGTCGAAGATCGTCGCCGTCCACGGGGCGCCCGGCACGGGAAAGACGACGCTCGCCCTCAACGCGGCGCACCGGGTCAAGGACGAATACCCCGACGGACAGTTGCACCTCGCGCTGCGGGGTGACGGCGACGAGCCCATGACGAGTAGGGACGCCCTGGAGCAGCTCCTGCTGCGGCTCGATGTCGCGCGCGAGGACATCCCCGCGCGCGTCGCGGACCGGGCCGCGCGTCTGCGGTCGCTGACCAATGACCTCCGGCTGCTGATCATGCTCGACAACGCGCACAGCGCCGAACAGGTACGCCCCCTGCTGCCGGTGGGAGCGGGGTGCGCGGTACTGATCACCAGCCGCAGGGCGCTCTCCGTCGGGGACGTGGCCCGTCCTCCCGTACACGTGTCCCTGCCGAACGAGGACGACGCGCTGAGTGTCCTGGCGCACTGGGCCGGCGAGGACCGCGTCGCCGCCGACCTCGCCGCCGCCCTCCGGATCACGCGGTTCTGCGGCCGGCTTCCCCTGGCCCTGCGCATCGTCGGATCAAAGCTCAGGAACCGGCCGGATCTGACTCTGGCCCAGATGCAGGACCGCCTCGAGAACGAGCAGGACCGGCTGCGGGAGCTCTCCCGTGGCGACAGCTCCCTTGAGGCCTGTCTGGGCTTCAGCCACCGGGAGTTGGAGGAGCCGACGCGGGCGGCCTTCGGTCTGATCGCCTCGTTACCGCCGGGTCGGCTCACCGACTGGCACTTCGCGTCCGTTCTGGAGACCCGCGGAACGGCGGTCGCGGCCTGCGACGATCTGGTCGAAGTCAGTCTGATGGAGGCCCGCGACGACGGGGAAGCGGACCCCGGCTACCGCGTCCACGACCTGATCCGGGTCTACGCGGCCGAGCAGTACGACCGTCTGCCGCCGGACGACCGGCAGCGCCTGGAGGCCCGTCTGGTGCGGGCGTTCCGGGACGCCGTCGTCCACCTCGCCGCACAGCGCGCCCCGGAGCTCGCGGCGGAGGTGTCCGCGGAGCGGGTCGGCGACCTGGGCCGGTCGTCGGCCGCGGCCTGGGTATCGGGCGAGCAGAAGCGGCTGGAGTGGGCCATCGGCCGGGGCCGGAGTCTCGGCATGGACACGGAGGCGGCCGAGATCGGCGAGGCGCTGTCGTACTTCCTCAACGACATCACCCTGCCGTCCGGTGCCGCGGACTGGCTGTTCCGTGCGCCGTCCGGGACCAGGCTGCGGGTACGGCGCAGTCTGCGGCGGGCCCGCGCGACGGCGGCGCTGGCCGAGGGTTCGCCGGATACGGCACTGGCGCTGCTGGTGACCGGCGGCACGGAGGCCGAAGAGGCGCCAGACGCGGCGTGCCGGGCCAGGGACGAGATGGTCGTCGCCGCCGCACACGCGGCGAAGCACGACTTCCGGGACGCCCTGCGGCACATGACCGGGGCGGTGGACCGGTTGCGGACGGCCGGCGACTCCTGGCACGTCCTGAACTCCCTGGAGAGGCTGGGCGAGTTCCAGAGGTGGCGGGGAAAGCCGGAGCTCGCCGAGCGGAGCCAGCGGGAGGCGCTGCGGCTGGCCGAGCAGGCCGGTGACCTCCGGGCGTGCGCCCGGCTGCGGCGGACCCTCGCGGAGACCCTCGGCTACCTGCGCCAGCCGGAGGAGGCAGCGCCGCTGCTGGAATCGGCGATCCACGACTTCCGGGTGCTGAACGACCGCAGGTGGGAGGGGGCCGGTCTCTACGCCCTCGGCAAGATCTACCGTCTCCTCGGCCGCCGCGACGAAGCGCTCGACTGTTACCGGCGGGCGGAGGAGATCTTCGGGCCGATGGGCGAACGGCACTGGGTGGGGCGGGTCACCAACGCCAGGATCCGCGTCCTGGCGGGCCTGGGCGACCTGGAGGCGGCGGGCGAGACGGCCGGGACGGCTCTCGGGATCTTCCAACAGGTCGGCGACGAGATGTGGGTCGCCCACACCCAGCGGGACGTCGGCTGGCTGCACCTGAAGGAGGGCAGGCCCACGAACGCCATCGCACCGCTGAGCCACGCCGTCGAGGTGACCGAACGCGCCGGTGACGCCTACGCCAACGCCATGGCCCGCCATCTGCGCGGGGTCGCCCACCGCGACCTCGGCCACCACGAGGAGGCGCACGCCGACTTCGACGCCGCCCTTGAGGTCTACCGGTCGGGGGACTACGCGTGGAACGAGGCGGCCGTGGTGCACGACGTCGTCCGCGCCCTGCGGGCGCAGGGCCGGTCCGAGGAGGCCGCCGCCCTGGAGACCGACACCGCTGCGGCCAACCCGTTCTTCACGGGGATGCACGGACGGAACGGCGCCGAGGCCGTCCCGGACGAGGACTGACGGCCTTCCGCGCCCACCGGTTCGTGGCGTGGCTCCGCGTCGGCCGGGGGACCGACTCACTCGGGCCCGGGTGCTCCGCCGTTCCGCGGCGGACGGTCGCTCAGTTCTTCAACGGCCGCCGCACGGGTCGCCGTCCGCGGGCACCGGCTCGGTGTCGGCCGCCAGGCAGGAGGAGTACACCCGCGGCGGTGCGGGCCGCGGCTCCGGTTCCGGTTCCGACGTGGCGCCCACGGCAATGATCGCCACGGCACCGACGCAGATCCATCCCGCCGTCACAGCGAGCCGTGCACCGCGGCTCACCGATCGCCCCGGAGGTGGTCGCGGAGCTCGTCGCTGCAGTCGTCTCCGGTGCCGGCCTTGACCCGGGAGAGGACCAGCATTGCGTCTCCCTTGCTTTCCTGCTTGGCTTCGGCGAGTTGCCTCTCGATGTCCGCGACGTACTCGGCGCACTCGGCGCTGACGGGCCTCTCGGGCTGCGCGTCCGGCGCCGAGGAGGCGTTCAATCCGGCGGTGGCGGCGAGACCGGCCGCGCACAGCACCACCCACCCGGCCACCCACGTGCGGCGGCTCGTCCGTATCGGCTTGAGCATTCACGCATCCTACGAGCGCCGTGGCGGGCTGTCGCCGCATCGCGGCTTCCGGCTTCGCGGGCGCGTGCCAGATTCAACTTGGCGCGCAGACGCCGCTGTTCCTCCTCCTGCGGGGAGAGCGGCATCCCTGTGTTTTTGCTCCGCTTGTTCCCGGTCTTCGCCGACTGCCTCCCGGCCCGGCCGTTTCCGGCGCCGCTCATTACGCCCCTACCTGTCGCTGATCCGCGCGTACGGCGACCTGCCGTCCGCCTGGCGGCCCTCCCCAGAGCCGCCGTCCCCCCTGCCGGGACGGATGGTGCGTGATCAACCGTCTGAGCAGCGTAAGTGCCGGATCGCGTGCTGTGAATAGTTCAATCTGAGCCCGGTACGCCGGGCTGAGTGAGGGGCGGCGGGGAGCGCACATGGCTTCCCACCGCCCCTCGTTGGTCTCACGCGTCTGCGGCCATCCGCACGAACGCCGTCCACTGGGCGGGCGGCACGTTGAGGATCGCCACGTCCGGGCGCTTGGAGTCGCGTATCAGTACGGCCGTACCGGCGTCCGCGACCTCGATGCAATCACCGCCGTTTCCCGCGCTGTAGCTGCTCTTGAACCAGCGCAGTTCGCCAGCGGCAGGCGCGGGGCTGCCTGTCTTCATAGCTCTCCCAACAGCTTCTGGATGAAGGCCAGAGACTCCCTGGGGGTCAACGCCTGGGCCGCGAGGACTCGGTACGTCGCCTCCAACGGGCTGACCTTCTTCGGGTCCGAGTACAGGGCACTTCTGTCCTGTACCTCCATGTAAGCCATCCTGCGCTGATCGGCGACATGGATCAATGTGAAGGGGCCCGCCAGTCCCGCGTGCTCGTCGCGCCGCGTCGGCATGACCTGCAACTCGACGTTGCGTTCATGCCCGTACAGCAGCAGTTGTTCCAGTTGGCCCCGCAGCACCTCCGGACCTCCGAGAGGTCGTTGTAGGACATGCTCCTCGATGACGAAGCTCAGCAACGGAGCAGGCCTACGGGCGAAGAGCTTCCGGCGTTCCATCCGCGCCGTCACACCCTGCTCGATCGTCTCCTCGTCCAACAGCGGACGCCACATGCGGAAGACCGCGCGTGCGTACTCCTCCGTTTGCAAGATGCCCTTGACCACGTGATCCGAGTAGGCGTGCGACTCGACCGCCTGCCCCTCCAGCTCCGCATACCGCCGGAAGAACCCCGGATACCGAGCCTTCGCCACCTCCCCCTTCATCGCCACCAACACGCCCCGCCCGCCCACCTCCCGATCCACCGAGTCCACCAGCTCCGGACGGGGAATCCGCCGCCCTAGCTCCACCGAAGTGATCTGTGCCTCGCCGTACCCGACCCGCTGGCCCAACTGCGCCCGGGTCAAACCTGCGGCCTCCCGCAGCAGCTTCATCTGGCGACCGAAGCAGCGCAGGAACTCCACGCTGGAATCGGCGCCCGCGCCGTCCACGCCCGCACCCGAGTCCGCTCCCGACTCCATCGCACCCGCCCCCTCAGCACATCCGTCCACCAGTCATCCGTGCTCGCACCGTAGGACAGCCGTAGATCAACCATGCTCAACACGGGACAAGTTCCGGCTTACGGGTGAACCCCCTCATCGGCCTACCATTCCGGCAAGGAAAATGGCATCGGAATCTGGGAGGGGTGCTCGTGGCACAACTTGTCCGGCAGCAGCGCGTGAACGCGGATGTGGGGTATCACGCCTTCGCGCTTCAGGAGTCCGATGACGGTGAACTGCCGGTGCCGTTCCCGGACGACTACGAGGGGGGCGTGTTCCTGAACGGATTTCCAGGGCGCCTCGATTTCTACAGCGGTGGCCACACTCATACCGCCACGGTCACCGTCGAGGTGTGGGACGGGCCGCCGCCTGAGGAAGACCCGGCGGACTGGGACGAGCAGGCTGAGCTCGCCTTCGAGTCGACGAGCGGTCAGGTCGCCGTGTGGTCCGGGCACACGGGCCGGCAGGACGACATCATCGTGCTGGGCGACTCCGGCGGTTCGTGGCGGGCCCGGGTCAGTTGCGCGGGCCGGGCCGAGGCCGCCGCCCTGTCGGAGGGCGAAGGCATCGGTCGTGGGGTGGAGCGTTACCTCATTCGGCTCTGGCCAGCTGGCGCGTGAGGAAGCAGCACTCCCTCGATTCCGTTGATTTCTCCACCGGTAATCCACCTGCGGATCAGGTCTCGGTCCTCCTCGGAGAGCGACATCCGCGCATTCGCGCACAACGTGTAGACGTTTTCCACCCACGCGTCGGCTAGTTCCTCAGCTGTAACGCCTTCAGCCATCCGCTGCCCCGCGTAGACAAGCCCCTTGAGTACGAAGTTGACCGTATTGCGGTTCACAGGGGTTCCACGTTCCTCTGTTTCATCTCGGACTCTCTTCGACGTCGGGTACAGCTGAAACGTAGAAGTCTGCAAGTCCTGGGCGAGAATCTCGAACAGCAGAGCGTAAGCCTCCGGTTGCAAAGCCGGCACATCCGTCAGGGAACTCACCTGAGCGAGAAGGCGAGGGAGCTGCGCTCGACCGCCTTTGTCCTCGAATGAGTGCAGCGTTGGATCGAGGATATATCCGGGCGGCGTGGCGACGTATTCAAGATCACTGCAGTTCATCTTCACAAAATTACTGAAGCTGCCGGCGCCGCACCACCCGGAATCCTTCATCGAAGGATCAATTCTGAGTGCCGCCTGTGCCGCGGCAGCCAGGGCGAGTGGACGGGGAGCCGCCCGTACCACACGGAGGATCTCCTTTACGACTGCATCGCGCCGACCGCTGCCCGCTTGGTGCGGAATGGCCACCGCGACCGCATCGTCTTCTTCGCTGTCGAGCGCGACACCAGTCGGGTGGAACTCGTCCCAGACCGAGGCCGCAGCGAGCTGCTCAGGCGTCACGAACACATCGCATGTCGCCCGGAAGGCTGCGGCGCTCAGACCGGCCGCAACCACTGTCGTCCACCGATCCTTGGCTCGAAGCCTCTGCAACACAGGGGTGAAGTCGGCGTCAGCCGACATGATCACGAACTCGTCGTACCGGGTCTCGTCCCCGAGAGCATCCATGATGTCAAGCACCATGTAGATGTCGGCACTGTTCTTGCCGCGGGAGGTCAACGGTGGGCAGTCGATCGACCGGAAGCCACTACGCGTAAAGAATGCCCGATACCTACCGAATGCTTCCGGGTTGATATACACGTTCCGCACAAGGAAGCGGCGGGTGGGGCCGCCCTGGGGGGCCTCACCCGTGTCACCCTCGCCTTCCAGCCAACTCATCCACCTGTCCGGACGGGTCGCAAACGCTTCAGCCGCCTCCGGATCCATGTCACGAAGTCCCAGGTAGATGTTGTCGAAGTCCACGAACAACGCAGACTTGATCATCCCCGAGTTGATTCCACCGAATGACTCTGCACTCAACAGCCCACCTCCATTGAGGATTACGCGGCCTTGGGAGCCGACGTCGGAAGCATAGCCACGTTCCCGTACCGGGAAGACCGGTTAGGCGGAATGCGTTCTTGAGTCACGATTCAGAGAGGGACCGTCGCACGCTGGGGGAATGACTGATAGCGATCGACTGCGGCCGATCATAATGACAACCTGGCCCCTTCGGTGCATGAGTCTGATCGTATTACCGGCAGGGCGTCAGCAGATCCCATCTGGCCCGATGGGATGGTCAACCCCGCACAGCTCTTCACCCAACGCGTTCGCACGCGCACTTTGCGTGCGGTAGCGTCGTCTGGACATCGCTTCAATCCGCGTCCCACGCCGGGCGCGGAACGAAGACGGCCCCCGCGACGGCTGCAACCGTCCGCGAGGGCCTGGACCACCAGTGGACAGGACCTCCACCGTGATTTACCGGCACCCTATCGCGCCCCCGCGCGCCTTCACGCAGTCTCCCACGAGCTCATCCGGCATCCCCGGCTGTCCTCCGACGCCGTGCGGCTGCTGACCTGGCAGCTCTCCCTCCCCGACGGGGCGCGTGAGTCGCTGTCGCGCACCGCCGAGCGTGCCCGCATCGGAGCGTGCGCCTTCACGCGGGCCAAGCGGCAGCTCAAGGAGGAGGGGTTCGTGCACGAGCGGCGGGTCCAGGGCCCAGGCGGTCGCTGGGTCACCCAACAGCTGCTCTCCAACATTCCGTTGAGCCAGGCCGAGGCCGCCAAGATCCTCGCCCGAATGCCCGCGGGGGCGTCGTCGACCGCCGCGTCACCGCAGGTCGCTCCGAGTCCTCGCATTCCGGCGGCCGGTGCTCCGACCCCTCGGCCCACCGACGGTCATCCAAGAAAGGACCCCGGGGAAAACACCTCCCACCGTCCCGCCGAGCCCGAGCGGAAGGCGGATCCGGGTCCCGGCCCGGAGACAACCGAGCCCCCCGAAGCGGCCCGCGCCCTCGTCGCCGCCCTCCCCCGACCTCCGCCGCATCCCCCGGGGCATGCACGACGAACTCGCCCGGCTCGTCTCCCACTGGCTCGCCGCCGGTCACACCCCCGCCGCCATCCGCACGCACATCCTGCGCGGCCTCCCCGACGACGGCACCCCGGTCCACCGCCCCGGCGGCCTCCTGCGCTACCTGCTCCGCGACGTGCCGCCCGCACCCACCCCGACCAGCGTCGCCCCAACCGCCGAACGCCCCGCCCCCACAGGCTCGTCCAGCAGACTCGCAACGCTCCGCGAATGCGAGGGCGACCACGTACAAGCGACCCTCTTCCGGCCCGCCGGTAACGAAACGCTCTGCCGACGCTGCCTCACTCACCAGCAGGCATCTCCCAGCCGGTCGGTGTGACGCAAGCCTGCAGCTCCCTACGGCACGGCTGCCCCGGGTGAGCGCGTCCCTGCCCGATTGCATTCCGGCAGGTGCCACGCAGAGCCCAAATGGGCTCATCAACCGCGCCGTTCAAGCTGTCCACACCGTCTTCCGGGTGTGCGCATCCACAGGGCGGAATACCTCCGGAGGGACAAAGCGGCCAACGACTCCATCCACTACGAAGCCGCCAAGGCCAGTACCCTCTCCGCGGCTGCCGGGATACCCGGCTTCATCGCCCTTCCCGCCACCGTGCCCGCCGATACCGCCCAGCACTTCGGCCACATGCTGCGCATCGCGCAGAAGCTCGCCTACCTCTACAGCTGGCCCGATCGGGCAGCATGACGCAGACGGCACTGCCGTCAAGCTGGAGAATCCTCACTCCTCATAGCTCACCAAGAAAGAGAACCCCCGGCCTGGAGCGACGGGACGTGCGTGCACCCGGCGTTGTCGGTGTCACCGACAGGATGCGCGCCATGGCATCGCGAGGCGACAGTGACGAGGTGTACGCGATCAGCCTGTGCGACGCATCCTCGGCGAACAGGCCCTGACGCAGCACCGGTTCGACTGGCTGCTGAGCGACCCGGGGGGCAGGGGGCCGCCAGATCCGGCTGCCGGTCGACGCGTACTGGCCCGACCACCGGCTGTGGTCGAGTACCGGGAGATTCGGCACGACCAGCCGGTGCCGCACTTCGACAAGCCGGACCGGCTCACCGTGAGCGGTGTCCACGGGGGCGAGCAGCGGGCCCTGTACGACGCCCGTCGTAAGACCGAGATCCCCACCCACGGGCTGGGCTGATCGTGGTACGGCCAGCCTCCCTGCGGGGCGAGGATCGGCTGGTCTGCGAGGCCACGCGGCGCACCGGTGAGAAGGGCATCGACGCCGGCATGGTCCAGGGGCGGCTGCTGGGCCGACGGACGACGACGGAGTAACCGCAGGTTAGACGTCATATGCATCAATCATGATGGCAGCACCACGAGTTGGCCCCTGTGAGTGAACCCGCGCCGAACAGCCCGCCCTCGGCGCACACCACCCCTTTTCGTGCGATACGGTCACCTCTGCAACCAGCCGGTCCGACCATGTGCACGGAGCGACCCGGTTCGGATAAAGCGATCGCCGACTCGACCCCGGTTCCCGAAACGCCGCGGCAGGGACTTTCCGCACGTATGCCCTGCTCGCACCCACCTCACCGTGTCGGCGTGAAGGACAGGTAGCGTCTCGCCAAGGATTTCGCTACCGTTCGAGGTGTTAACCATCAGTCCACCCCATCTCATCACTATCGCCCGATTTTCTGAAGTGGATGAAGTGCATCGCTACGGGCGGGGCACCCGAGGGTTGTGCGGAGAGAGTTTCCAAACATCACGCACAATCCCGTCTGCCACGACATCATGGTGCGTGCGCGGTAATACGGAGTCGACCTCGGGGAGAGCGGAGCAAGCGATGAATCAGGAACGGTCGGGTACCGAAGGAATGTTTTCCTCTCTCTTCGAAACGTTAAGCCGCCGGCTTCGGCGCCGTTCGACGGAGAGCGGTTCCTCGTGCATTTTCTGCCAGCGGCACCGACCCGATTTGAACCACGTCATGCAGGAGAACAAGACGTTTTACGTCCGCTATGACAACTTCCCAGCCACCGCCGGCCATGTGGAAGTCGTCCCCAAGCGTCACGTGGAGTCCTTCTTCGAACTGACCCCTCGAGAAGTCAAGGACGCCTACGCCCTCATCCTCGCCGCTCGGGACCGTCTGACGGAGGAACACGACCCCGATGGGTTCACCATCGGCATCAACGAGGGCCGAGCGGCCGGGCGAACTGTCGATCACCTGCACATCCACCTGATCCCCCGGCGCTTCGGGGATGTCGCGGATCCTCGTGGCGGAATTCGGCGGGCGGTCCCGAACTGCGACCCGGACCTCTGGACCCGGAAGCCCGACGACGAACCCGAACTGAGGCAACTCACCGACGCGCATCCCGGCCGACGCTGAAGTCCACGGCAGATCACAGGACGTCGAAGTCGTCCTGCCCGATACGGGAGCACAACGAGTTCACTTCGTGCCAGAAGGCATCCACGTTCATGGCCTCGTGGCCGTGTCGGGCATCCACGCTGACGCATCCGATGAAGTCACCGCGCCGGTTCCTGATGGGGCTCGCGAAGACAGCCCCGCGATGCGACACCCGCTGGAAGTCCGACCAGGTCAGGCCCATCACCGCGTCGGCGCCCCGCGCGTCCCGGTAAGCCTCGAATTGCTGTTGGTCCGTCAGTCGGCTTGCCAGTTCCTGTACATCGAAGGAAACCTCCTCGTTCCGCTTCCAGCAGAGGCCGACGACGCCCACCCCCTTGGTGGGCGCAAACGACCTGGTGGCCGGCGTACTTCCGAGGCGATACGTGACGGTGCGCCGGAGGTATCCCCGCAGAGGGTGACGGAGCGACCGCTGAATCTCCCAGACATGCAGCCCAAGGTCACCCGTGTCCACAGGAGGGTGTGCGTCTCGCGCCACGGCCAGCATCTTGCCGAAGTGCGCCAGCACCTGCTGCCGGACAACGACCCGCCGCCCCACCCTCTGCCGGTCCGCGTAGCTCTGGAACGGAGTGAGAGCACCGAACAGTGCGACAGTGCAGACCAGCGTGACAACGACGTACGGATGCTTCAGCATCGCATCGGACCAGAACTGCTTGCTGGGCAGGTCGTATTGGCGGGCTATCAGCACCACGGAGGCCCCGAGCAGCACCGATCGATCCAGGAATTTGGCGGTCAGTACCCTCATCCGGACTGCGAGTCCGGCGATCCGGAGGCCAGCAGGCTGATATCGGACTTCTGATGCTTCCACGCCACTCCGGGCAACGGCCGCAGGCCCTCGTCACTCACCAGCTGTGCCTCTCCGTCGTCGGTGGCCTCGCCGATGACGAAGAATTCCAGCCCCGTCGCCGCGAATTCCGCGCGGCAGGCCTCGAGATCATCCGGGGCGAGGGTGAAGACCAGCTGGAAGTCGGACGAGGCGCTCATCGTCAGAGCCAGCGGATCGACCCGCATGAGGTCCGCGACCATGCGCACTGCGGGGTCGACGGGAACCTCCCGCTCCAGGACACGGAAGCCCACCCCGCCGGCCTGCATGATCTGCTCAATGGTGGCCTTGAGTCCGTCAGAGGTGTCCTGGCACGACGTGGCGAACGGCTTCTCGGAGAGGACGCGTCCCTCGGCGACGCGGGCCCGGGGCCTTCGCCAGCTGTCCAGGAGTTTCCGCGCCACGTCCTCAGGAAGCCTGCGCGGAAGGAAGGAGTCCTCCTTCGGGAAATACGCGACCGCGGCTCCGAGAAGGCCGCAGGCGCCCGTGACACAGAGCAGGTCTCCTGGTCGGGCGCCGCTCCGCTTCAGTACCTTGCCCGGCCGGCAGACACCCAGGGCGGTTCCGGAGAGGATGACGCGCTCCGCGTTGCCGATGTCGCCGCCCACGTTGAGGGTTCCGAAATCGGTGCACCCCTGGTGGATGCCGGCCATGACCTCCCGGAATCCTGCATCGTCCAACTCGTGCGGGTAGCGGATGACACTGAGAAGGCCGATGGGTGTCGCTCCCATGGCGGCGATGTCACTGATATTGGCCGCGGCCAGGTAATAACCGATGTCGAAGTCCGACAGAAGACCCATCTCGTGGAGGATGAATTTCGGGCCCCGAATGTAGTCCGATCCCACGACCAGGGTCACCGGCGACCCGATGTCATACACGGCGCAGTCGTCCCGCACGTCGGCACCCATGCTCAGGACCACGTCCAGGCCGCCCGGTCCCACATCGGCCCCGGACTGACCGCTCAAGAAATCACTCACCAGTTGCTTTACCCGTGTCGGCTCGTCCGAGTAGACCGGTTCCTGGGAGGTCACGATTCATCGCACCTTTCGCTGAGTGCCTGGGGCCGAGGTGTTCGTCAGCCTGTTCAGGGCGCATGCGGAAACCGCCGGAGCGGGGAGATACGTCGTGTCGATCTCGATGGAGTCGGGGAGCGACCGGACGGCGGCCCGGTTCGCCGCGTCGCGTTCCGTGGGCGGGCCCACCGCCGTGGAGCGGTCGCTCCGGTCGCGGTACTGCGCACGCCGCCGTTCCCTGCGCACGGCCAGACTGGCGGTCAGGTAGATCCGCAGGTGCGCCGACGGCAGGAGAGTCATGGCCACGTCTCTCCCCACGGCGACGACATCGCCGTGCTTCTCGACAATGGCCTGATGCATGCGCAGGATCTCCTCGCGCCAGGCGGAATCCCCCGCGACCGTCTTGAGTCCGCCGTCCAGGGCCAGGTCCCAGATCTCCTCGGTGATGTCCTTGCCGTGCAGGAGAATGGCATGGTCCTGTACCAGCTCCCCCGCCCTGTCGTAGACGACGGGCCGGTGCTCCAGAGCGGAATGCAGCCGGGTGCGCAGTCCCTCCGCCGGTTCCTGGGAGAGGGTGTAGGCCAGGCTTCGGTACGTGAGCCCGGTGTCCAGGAAAGCCAGTCCGAGGGACTGGGCAAGTTGTGTGGCCAGCGTGGTTTTTCCGCTGGCCGTAGGACCGTCAATGGAAATCGAGATACGCGGCACGTGCCGCCTCCACATGTTGTCAGGATGACGCCCCCGTGCCCGGCAAGGCATCCCGCCAACGGCTGGTGAGCGTCATGGTCTCGCGGAGCAGTTCCTTGCGGACAACCAGGGCGTAGTCCCAGAGCGGGTCGGGGATACCGAGCAGGCGGCCGACGACGGAACGTAGATACTGGCTGCGCATGGGGAAATGCCCGTCATACACCTTGTATTCGCCCTCATGGGCGCAGAAAAAATATGGCTCACCCCGCAGGGTCGCCAGGTCCTTGATGTTCGTAAGGGAAACTCCGGGCAGCCCGTCCGCCGATATCAAGGAATCGACGCGATGACCGTCGACCGGCAGTAGGTGCCAATGCGCATGAGAAATGCACGCGCGCGTCCGCATGGCGTCGGAGGACCCGTGCTCAAGCACGGTAAGCGGTCCGAAGGCGCTTCGATATAAGGACCCCATGACCGAGAAGACGGCCGCCAGTTCACCGTGCCGCACATCGATGAATTCCGCAAAGCTGAGATAATGTTCGACCGGGAGGAGCAGCAGGTGACCGGCGCACAGGGGGGACATGTCGGCGATAAGGCGGAACCGCGAGGTTTCCCAGATGACACGACTCGGCGGATCACCCTCGTAAATCTCCGAGAAGGTGCTGTCGGGCGCGCCGGCGATCTCCTCACAGAATTCCGAATCGACACACTGCAGTCCACTTTGCATGCCTACCCCTCACCCAAGGGCTCAGCCGAGAAGAGAAGAGAAGAGAAGAGAAGAGAAGAAATACGGAAGGACTTTACCGGACGCCGCAGGGGCACACAAGTAAAAAGACTATCGTTCATTGAACTCGGCTGAAACGATGTACGTCAGATTCCCTGCGCCTTTTCCGCTCTGTCTTCTGCATGGATGGTGAGTAATGCGTGAGGCTGAGAACAACCACCCACCCGGTCCAAGGCGTAGTAGACGCTCCCCTCCTGCTGGGGTGGCGGGTTATGGTGCCGCCGCCGAGGATCTTGCGCGCCAGTACGAAAGCATCTCCTTCCACGATGTCCACAGGGAGGTGCTCCCCCTGTTGCCGTCCCCTCCCAGCAGGGTCGCCGATCTCGGCGCGGGATCGGGCAGGGACGCGGCGGGGCTCGCAAGGCTGGGCCATGACGTGGTGGCGGTCGAGCCGACGCCCGAACTCCGCGAGATCGGGCAGCGACTGCACACCGGCGTGCCCCTCACGTGGATCGACAGCGCGCTGCCCGGACTCCCCGGCATACGCGGTCCTTTCGACCTCGTTCTGATCGTCGGCGTATGGATGCACCTGGAGTACGGGGACCGGGAGCCGGCCATGACGCGCGTTCGGTCGCTGCTGTCCCCGAGGGGGCGTGTGCTCATCACCCTCCGGCACGGCCCCGTCCCTTCCGGACGGCGTATGTTCGATGTCCCGTTGTCCGAGACGATCCGGCTGGCGCGCCGGGCCGCACTCGACGTACTGACGGTCCGCGAGCAGCCGGACCTGCAGGGACGTCCAGGGGTCTCGTGGAGTGTGCTGCTCCTGCAGCCGAGGCTCTGACTGACGCCTCCGCCCGTACCGGTCTGCCGGGGGGTCACCCCCAAGCCCGACACAGGAACGCCTCCGCCATGGCGCCGAGGTTCAGTTCCTCCAACGGAGTCGTCCTGCCGCCTCTGCGCAGCCCGCCCACGGTCAGTTCCACGGTCCGCGCCAACGGGTTCCCGGACCGTTCCCCGTACAGCACCTGGTTCCTCGCCCTCCCCTCCCCCGCAGCCACTCCGATCGTCGTGGGTACGGCGAAGGCCCGGCAGCCCCGTTTTCGGGGTGCCGGGCCTTCGCTCGACTTCTGGCGAACCTTACGGCGTCGTCAGTGGGCGTGGCCGTGGCCACCGGCGGCGGCCGGCTCTTCCTCTTCCTTCTTCTCGACGACCAGGGTCTCGGTCGTGAGGAGCAGGGAGGCGATGGAGGCGGCGTTCTCCAGGGCGGAACGGGTCACCTTGACCGGGTCGATGACGCCGGCGTTGACCAGGTCGCCGTACTCGCCGGTGGCGGCGTTGTAGCCGCTGCCCTTCTCGAGCTCGGCGACCTTGGAGACGATGACGTAGCCCTCGAGGCCGGCGTTCTCGGCGATCCAGCGCAGCGGCTCGACGGCGGCCTTGCGGACCACGGAGACACCGGTGGCCTCGTCGCCGGTCTTGTCGAGGTTGCCCTCGAGGACCTTGACGGCGTGGACCAGCGCGGAGCCACCACCGGAGACGATGCCCTCCTCGACCGCGGCGCGGGTCGCGGAGATGGCGTCCTCCAGACGGTGCTTCTTCTCCTTCAGCTCCACCTCGGTGGCGGCGCCGACCTTGATCACGCACACGCCGCCGGCCAGCTTCGCGAGGCGCTCCTGGAGCTTCTCGCGGTCCCAGTCGGAGTCGGTGGTCTCGATCTCGGCCTTGATCTGCGCGATGCGGGCCTCGACGTCGTCCTTCTTGCCGCCGCCGTCGACGATCGTGGTGTCGTCCTTGGTGACGGTCACGCGGCGGGCGGAGCCCAGCACGTCCAGGCCGACCTGGTCGAGCTTGAGGCCGACCTCCTCGGAGACGACCGTGGCGCCGGTGAGGACGGCCATGTCCTGCAGCATCGCCTTGCGGCGGTCACCGAAGCCCGGAGCCTTGACGGCGACCGCGTTGAAGGTGCCGCGGATCTTGTTGACGACCAGGGTCGACAGGGCCTCGCCCTCGACGTCCTCGGCGATGATCAGCAGCGGCTTGGAGGCGTTGGCCTGGATGATCTTCTCCAGCAGCGGCAGCAGCTCCGCGATGGAGGAGATCTTGCCCTGGGTGATGAGGATGTAGGGGTCGTCGAGGACGGCCTCCATGCGCTCCTGGTCCGTCACGAAGTACGGCGACAGGTAGCCCTTGTCGAAGGCCATGCCCTCGGTGAAGTCCAGCTCCAGACCGAAGGTGTTGGACTCCTCGACGGTGATGACACCGTCCTTGCCGACCTTGTCCATCGCCTCGGCGATGAGCTCGCCGACCTGCTGGTCCTGGGCGGACAGCGCGGCGACGGCGGCGATGTCGGACTTCTCGTCGATCGGGCGGGCCGAGGCGAGCAGGTCCTCGGAGACCGCGGCGACGGCCGCGTCGATGCCCTTCTTCAGCAGCGCCGGGGAGGCGCCGGCGGCCACGTTCTTCAGGCCCTCGCGGACCAGCGCCTGGGCCAGCACCGTGGCGGTGGTGGTGCCGTCACCAGCGATGTCGTTGGTCTTGGTCGCCACCTCCTTCACCAGCTGCGCGCCGAGGTTCTCGTACGGGTCGTCGACCTCCACCTCGCGGGCGATCGTGACACCGTCGTTGGTAATGGTGGGAGCGCCGAACTTCTTGTCGATGACGACATTGCGGCCCTTCGGACCGATCGTCACCTTCACCGTGTCGGCAAGCTTGTTGACGCCGCGCTCGAGGGCGCGACGGGCGTCCTCGTCGAACTTCAGGATCTTCGCCATGGCAGCGGGAGCCCTCTCGAAATCTAGGTGAAATCACTACGCCCCCGGTCACCCGGCTCCTTGTCGGATGCTGGGGCCAGGGGCGCGGTGTCGAGCAAATGTGCTTGCTTCGAGGTCGGGTTCTCCGGGGTCGGGCCCCGGGGTCCCCTTACTTCTCGACGATCGCGAGGACGTCGCGGGCCGAGAGGACGAGGTACTCCTCGCCGTTGTACTTGACCTCGGTGCCGCCGTACTTGCTGTACAGAACGACGTCGCCGACCTTCACGTCGAGCTCGACGCGCTTGCCGTCCTCGATCCGGCCCGGGCCGACAGCCAGGACGACGCCCTCCTGGGGCTTCTCCTTGGCGGTGTCCGGAATGACCAGGCCCGAAGCCGTGGTCTGCTCGGCGTCGAGCGGCTGGACCACGATGCGGTCCTCGAGCGGCTTGATGGCAACCTTGGAGCTGGCGGTCGTCACGATCCGACCTCCCCCTTCGGAGATCTCACGGGGTTAACTGTCTGAGGTGGCGACCAGGTGGATCCGTCGTCGCGGGTGCCGGACCTGCCCGTCGCGTGTTTGGCACTCTCCAGGGGGGAGTGCCAAAGCCGAGACTATGACTGCGATTAGCACTCGGTCAAGCGGAGTGCCAATTGCCGTGCGGCGCGTCGGCGGTGGGGGCGTTCGTCGGCACGTTCGTTGTGCAGCAAGGGCTGCCGCTTCGGGCCCGAACGGGCCTTGCCCCTCAAGCGCCGGACGGTGATCCGTGCTCGCCAGAAAGCGTCGGTGAGGATTCACCCACGTAGTCCTCCAGGCGCCCCACCTTCAACCCCCGCTCCTCCAGTTCCCCCAGCAGCCGTACCGTCCGTTCCGCCAGTGACAGCGTCGGTGCCTCGCCCGACGGTACGGAGACGATGTCGCCGGGGTTCAGGTGGTGCGGGCCGCGGGTGTAGGTGACGTGGCCGTCGGGTTCCAGGACCGCCCGCCACAGGACCACCGCGGCAATGCCGCAGTCGGCGGCGGCGCGCAGGGTGGTGGTGTCGTACGTGCCGTAGGGCGGGCGGAAGAGGCGGGGGCGGATGCCGAAGCGGGACCTGAGCTTGCGCTGCTGGCCGCAGATCTCGGCGCGCTGTCCGGCGTAGGGCAGACCGCGCAGGGCGGGATGGTCCAGGGTGTGGTTCTGCAGGCTCGCGCCGACCGCGCGCAGGCGGGCGAAGTGGGCGTAGCCGGGGCCCATCACGCTGTCCGTGAGGAACATGCTGACGGGGAGCCGGCGCTCGCGCACCAGGTCGATGAAGCGGGGGTCGCGTTCGGCGCCGTCGTCGTAGGTGAGGAAGACGACCGGGTCGTCGGTCGGAACGTGGTCGACCAGCGGCGGGAGGTCCTGACGCGCGCCGGCCGGGGCGGAGGCCCGTGCGGTCGCGTCGTCCGGTGCCGGCGCCGGGACCGGCGCGTCGGGCGACGTGCATCCGGTGGTCAGGGCCAGCAGGAGGGCCGCCGCCGAGGCCCTGCTCCGGCTCACAGGTAGTCCTCCAGCCGCGCCACCGCGTATCCCTCGGCGGTGACCTTGTCCAGGAAGCGGCGGACCATGTCCGGCATCGTTCCCTTCCAGTCGTCGCGGCCGCGGAAGTGGGAGAGGACGATGTCGCCGGGGTGCAGCGAGCGGTCCCACTCGCGGTACTCCCAGCGGTCGACGAAGACCTCTTCGTTCCACAGGGGGACATGGGTGATCCCGCAGGCCTTCGCGGCGCGCAGGGTGTTCTTGTCGTAGTTGCCGTAGGGCGGGCGGAAGAGGGCGGGGCGCCTGCCGTAGTGCTTCTCGATGACCTTCTGCATGCCGCAGATCTCGCGCTTCTGGCGGGCGCGGGACAGGGCCGGGAGGTAGGGGTGGTGCAGGGTGTGGTTGTGCAGGCCGACTCCCCTGTCCTGCATCTTCTTGAAGTAGCCGTAGTCCTCCTTGACCAGGTAGTCGCTGAGGAAGGCGGTGTAGGGGATATTCAGCTCGCTCATCATCCGCAGGAACGCCGGGTCCTTCTCTTCGCCGTCGTCGATGGTGAGGAAGAGGATCTTCTCCTTCGTGGGGACGGTGGTGAAGACCGGCGGGAGTCCCAGCCGGCGGTGGCCGTCGACCTCGAAGCCGTCCCGGGTGGTGATCCTCGGCTTCCTCTCCGGGGGCGGCGGGGCGGTCAGGGGCACCCGTTGCAGGCCCCAGCGCTTCGCGGCGGCGACCCTCGCGGCGTGCGCGGCGCGCAGCTTGGTGGCGTAGGAGTCGAGTGCGCGGGCCGGTGGCGCCTGGAGGGGCTGCTGGCCGCCCGCGGGTTCGACGTCGGCGCCGTCCTGTTCGCAGCCGGAGGCGATGGTGGCGAGAGCAAGGACGGCGAGGCCGATCCGAGCACCACGCGACGGCAGCTTTTTATCATTTTGTCCTACTGCTCCCATGGGGCCGGATCCTCGCAGCCGGACGGTCCGCACCCGGCCCGACACCGCGGCCGGAGGCATACGGTCCACCGACTGGCCCACAATGACCCGGTGAACGACCTCGCTCCCCTCCTCACCCCCGAAGGCCGCGCCCTCCTCGACGAGGTGCGCGACACCGACCCGGCGCAGGAACTCGCCGTCGCGACCCGGCTGCGCCGCGAGCACCCCGCCGAACTGGTGTCGGCCGCGCTCGGCCAGGCGCGGCTGCGACAGCGTGCGGCGGCGAAGTTCGGGGAGCGGGACGCGGCACGGATGTTCTTCACGCCCAACGGGGTCGAACAGTCGACCAGGGCGAGCGTCGCGGCGTACCGGGCGGAGCGGTTCCGGGAGCTCGGTGTGACCTCCGTGGCCGATCTGTGCTGCGGGATCGGCGGGGACGCCATCGCGCTGGCCCGCGCCGGGATCCGGGTCCTGGCCGTGGACCGGGATCCGCTCACCGCGGCGGCGGCCCGGGCGAACGCCGACGCGCTGGGGCTCGCCGGGCTGATCGAGGTCCGCGAGGCGGATGTGACGGAGGTGGACACGGCCGGGTACGACGCCGTGTTCGTCGACCCGGCCCGGCGCGGCGGGCGGGGCCGCATCTTCGACCCCGAGGCGTACTCGCCCCCGCTGTCCTGGGCGGTCGGGGCCGCCCGTACGGCCCCCCGCGCCGCGGCGCTCAAGGTGGCGCCTGGCATCCCGCACGAGGCCGTCCCCGGCGACGCCGAGGCCGAGTGGATCTCGGACGGCGGGGACGTGAAGGAGGCGGTGCTGTGGTTCGGCACCGGCCGGGAGAGCCCGGTGCGCGCGACCCTGCTCCCGGGTCCGCACACCCTCGCCTCCCGCGGACTGCCCGACCCCGCCGTCCGCCCGCCCGGGCGGTACCTGTACGAGCCGGACGGTGCCGTGATCCGGTCCCATCTGGTCGCGGAGGTCGCCGAACAACTCGACGGCGGGCTCATCGACCCGACCATCGCCTACGTCACCGCGGACGAGCACCGTCCGACGCCGTACGCCACCGCCTACGAGATCACCGACCGCCTCCCCTTCAACGTCAAGAAGCTGAAGGCGCTGCTGCGGGAGCGCGGGGTCGGCACCCTGACCGTGAAGAAGCGCGGCTCGGCGGTCGAGCCGGAGGAGCTGCGCCGCAAGGTGCTGCCCAAGCCGACGGGTTCCGGGTCCGTCACGGTCTTCCTGACCCGGGTCGACGGCGCGCCGACGATGCTGCTGGGGCACCCGGTGCGCTGAGCGGAAGCGCCGTTCAGGCGCCGTCCTCCGCCGCGCGGCGCAGCAGCAGTTCCCGTTCGGGCGCGTTGCGGGTCAGTGACGCCGCCCGTTCGAACTCCGCGCGTGCCTCCTCCCTGCGGCCGAGACGGGCCAGCAGGTCGCCGCGGACACTGGGCAGCAGGTGGTAGTCCCGGAGCGCCGGTACGCCGGTCAGGGCGTCCACGAGGGGCAGGGCGGCGGCGGGGCCCTCGGCCATGGAGACGGCGACCGCGCGGTTGAGTTCGACGACCGGGGAGGGCGCCCGGGCGGCGAGGAGGGCGTACAGGGTGGCGATGCGGGGCCAGTCGGTCTCCTCGTAGCGGTACGCGTGCGCGTGGCAGGCGGCGATGGCCGCCTGGAGCGCGTACGCGCCCGGGGCGCCGGCGGCGGTGGCGTCGGCGCGGGTGAGGGCGGCGACGCCGCGGGCGATGAGCATGCGGTTCCAGCGGGCGCGGTTCTGGTCCTTGAGGAGGACCGGTGCGCCATCCGGGCCGGTGCGGGCGGCGGCGCGGGAGGACTGGAACTCCAGCAGTGCGGTGAGCCCGTGGACCTCGGGTTCCTTCGGCATCAGCGCGGACAGGACGCGGGCCAGCCGCAGCGCGTCCTCGCACAGCGCCGGGCGCAGCCAGTCGTCGCCGGCCGTCGCCGCGTACCCCTCGTTGAAGATCAGGTAGATGACGTCGAGGACCGAGCCGAGGCGGGCCTCGCGGTCGGGGCCGTACGGCACCTCGAAGGCGACGTTCTTCCTGGCCAGGGTGCGTTTGGCGCGTACGATCCGCTGGGCCACCGTCGGTTCGGGTACGAGGAAGGCGCGGGCGATCTCCGCCGTGGTCAGGCCGCCGAGCAGACGCAGGGTGAGGGCGGTGCGGGCCTCGGCGGACAGCACCGGGTGGCAGGCGGTGAAGACGAGACGCAGCAGGTCGTCGTCGATGTCGTCGGGGTCGGCGGGCTCCTCCGGCGGGGCCGTCACCATCGACTGGTCCCGGCCGATCTCGGCCAGCTTGCGGGCGTAGGTCTCGCGGCGGCGGACCAGGTCGACGGCGCGGTTGCGGGCGGCGGTCGTGAGCCAGGCGCCCGGGTTCTCGGGGACGCCGTCCGCCGGCCACCGCTCCAGCGCGGCGACCAGCGCGTCCTGCGCGAGTTCCTCGGCGATTCCCACGTCCCGGACGATCCGGGTGACGGCGGCGACGACGCGCGGGAACTCCATGCGGAACACGGTCTCGACGATCCCGGCCGGGTCGTGGGGGCCGGCGGTGGGCTGTGGTGTCACAACCCACCATCAGACACCCGTACGGCGACGGAGCCAAGGAGAGTCCCGGGCGCGCGGGCCGGTCAGGCCTCCACGACCTCCCTGACCTCGCAGGTCACCGTCCAGTGCGGCTCGTGCACCTTCAGGAACCGCTTGGTCCACTCGATCGCCTCGGCCTTGTCCTTGGCCTGCAGCATCGCGTAGCCGCCGATGACCTCCTTGGACTCGGTGAACGGTCCGTCGGTCACCGACAGCCGGCCGTCCTCGTAGTGCACCCGGGTGCCCTGGGCGGTCGGGGTCAGTCCGGCGGTGTCCAGCAGGACCCCGGCCTTGGTCATCTCCTCGATCAGCTCACCCATCCGCTGCATCAGCTCGGGGCTGGGGCCGCCTTCGGGGGCGTTGTTCTCGTCGATCCGGATCATGGAGAGATAGCGCGGCATGGTGACTCCTCGTGTGGTGCGGACCGGGTCGTTCCCGGCCTCTCACCCCTACGTCGAACGAGAAGCCCGGGAATCGACACCCACGCCGGATTTTCTCGCGCCCACCACGTCACTTCAGCGAGGCCCACAGCTCCCGCGCGTCCGTTCGTCGGCCGAGCGAGTCCTCGCGCACACCGGGCCGCCCACCTCGTAGGGGCTGTTGAACACCCCCGTCGGGCAGCGGACGGGGCGCCCGACCTGCTCACCGGCCACCTCGGCGCCTCGCCGGCGGCCCGGCCGGGCCGCGCCGACCCGCCGGCGCGACTCGCCCGCGCCTGGCGCCGGCACGCGGTGATGCGGGACGCGCAGGGCGGTGGCGCGGGCGGAGACGCGCCGGCCGGACGGGCCGGTCGGCCGCCGTGACGACCGGCCGGCAAGAGCTGGGGGCCCTACCTGCTCACCGGCCACCTCGGCGCCTCGCCGGCGGCCTGGCCGGGCCGCGCCGACCCGCCGGCGCGACTCGCCCGCGCCTGGCGCCGGCACGCGGTGGTGCGGGACGCGCAGGGCGGTGGCGCGGGCGGAGACGCGCCGGCCGGACGGGCCGGTCGGCCGCCGTGACGACCGGCCGGCAAGAGCTCGGGGCCGCGGTGCGGCTACGGCTACCTTCAAGACCCGGCTGTAAGGGACCGGGCGGGGAGAAGGGCCTGCCTGCAGGCGGGGCCTCACACCAGGGGTCCGGATCGACCCGAGCTCAGGCCCCGGCCGGCGGGGCCGTGCTGCTCCGCACCACCAGGCTCGTCGCCAGTTCGACCCGGGTCGCGGCCGGGGTGTCCTCGCCCTTGCCGAGGTCGAGGACCAGCTTGGCCGCCGCCTCCGCCATCTCCGTCAGCGGCTGCCGTACGGTCGTCAGCGGCGGACCCACCCAGCGGGCCACCGGCAGGTCGTCGAACCCGACCACGCTGAGGTCCTCCGGGATGCGCAGCCCCAGCTCGCGCGCCGCCTCGTACAGCCCGAGCGCCTGGAGGTCGTTGCCGGCGAAGACCGCGGTGGGCCGGTCCTCGCGGCGCAGCAGGGCGAGGCCCTGCCGGTAGCCGGCCTCGTGGTGGAAGTCGCCGGTCACGATCAGCGCGGGGTCCACCGGGAGCCCGGCCGTCTCCAGGGCGGCCCGGTAGCCGTCGATGCGGGCGCGGCTGCACATCATCCGGGAGGGTCCGCTGATCGCGCCGATCCTCGTGTGGCCCAGCTCGACCAGATGCCGGGTGGCGGCGAGTCCGCCCTGCCAGTTGGTCGCGCCGATGGAGGGCACGTCGGTGCCCGGGTCGCCGGCCGGGTCCATGACGACGAACGGGATGGAGCGGCTGGTCAGCAGGGCCCGCCCGGACTCGTCGAGGCCGGACAGCACCAGGATCACGCCGTGCGGGCGGCGGGCGGCGACCTGGTCGGCCCAGGTGCGGCCCGGGGTGAGCCGCCCGGCGCTCTCGGAGAGCACGACGCTCAGTCCCGCGTCCCGGGCGACGTTCTCCACGCCCCGGATGACCTCCATCGCCCAGGCGCTCTCCAGTTCGTGGAAGACCAGGTCGATCAGGGGCGAGCGGGTGGCCTCCGCCCGGCGGCGCCGGTAGCCGTGGGCGCGCAGCAGTTCCTCGACCCGGCTGCGGGTGCCGGGAGCGACATCGGCACGACCGTTGAGGACCTTCGAAACAGTCGGTGCGGAGACGCCGGCCTCGCGCGCGATCTCGGCGAGCGTCGCGGTCTGCGTCCTGCGTGCTCGTGTCCGGGTTCCAGCGGGCTGCGGGGAAGTCATGGCGGCGATCGTAACCCTGCCGGACCTGTTGACGAAGACCTCAGAGCCCCCGGATTTCCCGGAACATTCGTGGGCCATGACGAAATATTCGCCGTCTGCCGCGTGAGAGCCCGTGCGTCCACGCGCCGGCAGCCGCCCGGATTCAGCCACTCCCCAGCGACTCGAACCGCCACCGGTGCACCGGACGGGTGATCAACTCCCCGTCCGGCTCAGGGAGTTCGGGCAGGTCCGCGTCGTAGGGGGCGTCCCACCAGGTGATGACCAGGACGCGGTCCTGCGGGGCGCGGAAGGTCTCGCGGCGCAGGGGGCGTCGGGGGAGTTCACGGACCCGCTCCTCCGCCCAGGCGAGCAGGTCCGCGCCCCCGCCGGACACCGCCCGTGCCTCCCACATCAGCGCGACCGTCATCCGTACAGGTTCTCCCCGGCGGTCTCGTGCACATGGTCGTGGGCGTGCCCGACGCCCGGCACGTGCGGCTCCGTCACCGGCAGGGAGGAGTCGGCCGACAGGTCCCAGTCGGAGGCCGGACGGCGCCGGGCGACCATTTCCGCGCCCAGTGCGGCGACCATCGCCCCGTTGTCCGTGCACAGCTTGGGGCGGGGCACCCGCAGCCGGATGCCGGCCGCCTCGCAGCGCTCCTGGGCCAGCTCCCGCAGACGGGAGTTGGCGGCCACCCCGCCGCCGATCATCAGATGGTCGACCCCCTCGTCCTTGCAGGCCCGTACGGCCTTGCGGGTGAGCACGTCCACCACCGCCTCCTGGAAGGACGCCGACACGTCGCGCACCGGCACCTCCTCACCGGCCGCCCGCTTGGCCTCGATCCAGCGGGCCACGGCCGTCTTCAGCCCCGAGAAGGAGAAGTCGTACGCCGGGTCGCGGGGGCCGGTCAGTCCCCGCGGGAACGCGATCGCCTCCGGGTCGCCCTCGCGGGCGTAGCGGTCGATGACCGGGCCGCCGGGGAAGCCGAGGTTCAGCACCCGGGCGATCTTGTCGAAGGCCTCGCCGGCCGCGTCGTCGATGGTCGCGCCGAGGGGGCGGACGTCGGAGGTGATGTCCGTGGAGAGCAGGAGCGAGGAGTGGCCGCCGGAGACCAGCAGGGCCATCGTCGGCTCGGGCAGGGTCCCGTGCTCCAACTGGTCGACGCAGATGTGGGAGGCGAGGTGGTTCACGCCGTACAGGGGCTTGCCGAGGGCGTAGGCGTACGCCTTGGCCGCGGAGACGCCGACCAGCAGCGCCCCGGCGAGTCCGGGACCGGCGGTGACGGCGATGCCGTCGAGATCGCGGGCGCCGACGCCCGCCTCCTTCAGGGCGCGGTCGATGGTGGGGACCATCGCCTCCAGGTGGGCGCGGCTCGCCACCTCGGGGACGACGCCCCCGAAGCGGGCGTGCTCGTCGACGCTGGAGGCGACCGCGTCCGCCAGCAGGGTGGTCCCGCGCACGATCCCGACGCCGGTCTCGTCGCAGGAGGTCTCGATCCCCAGTACCAGAGGTTCGTCAGCCATGGATCTCGGTTCCTTGTACGCCGTTGCCGTCGACGGGACTCGCCGGGTTGACAGAGGTGGACGGGTCGGTCAGCCGCATCACCAGGGCGTCCACGTTCCCCGGCTGGTAGTAGCCGCGCCTGACACCGATGACCTCGAAGCCGAAGCGCTCGTAGAGCTTCTGGGCCCGGACGTTGTCGACCCGGCACTCCAGCATCACCTCGGCGCACTCGAACGCGGTCGCCGCCCGCAGCAGTTCGGTCAGCAGCCGCGAGCCGAGGCCGGTGCCCCAGTGGTCCCGGGCGACGGCGAGGGTCTGGATGTCGGCAGCGGCGGTGGGGCCGCCGTCGGACTCCGCGCCGGAGGTGGTGAGGCCCGCATAGCCGACGATCCTCTCGCCCTCCTGGGCGACGACGTAGCGCCGGGTCGCCCCGGGCCCGCGCGCATGGGCCAGCTCGGACCAGAACATCCCGCGCGACCAGGCGTCCTCGGGGAACAGGTCGCGCTCCAGCTCCAGCACGGAGTCGATGTCCCACCAGCGCATCTCGCGCAGCACGGCAGTGTCGGTTCCCGTCACTTGGGGGTGACCACCTTGTAGTTCTTGGGGACCTGGGCATCGGGCCGGCGCAGATACAGCGGCCGGGGCGCGGGCAGTTCCTCGCCGTCGGCGAGCCGCTGTGCGGCCAGCCGGGCCAGTGCGGCGGCGCTCACGTGCTGGGGCTCGTGCACCTCGGGGAAGGTGTCCGGGTACAGCAGCGCGCCGGCGCCGACCGCGGGCAGGCCCGCCACCTGCTCGGCGATGTCGGCGGGCCGGTCCACGGCGGGCTCGGTGAGGCGGGTGCGCGAGTCGGCGTAGCGCGCCCAGTAGACCTCTTTGCGGCGGGCGTCGGTCGCCACCACGAAGGGGCCCTTCAGGTCGGCCGCGTAGGCGAGGCCGTCCAGCGTGCACAGACCGTGCACGGGCACACCGAGCGCGAGCCCCAACGTGTCCGCGGTCATCAGACCGACCCGCAGTCCGGTGTAGGGGCCGGGCCCGATGCCGACGACGATGCCGGTGACGGCGTCCAGCCGCAGGCCTGCCTCGGCGAGGACCCGGTCGATCGCCGGGAGCAGCAGCTCGCCGTGCCGGCGGGCGTCCACCTGGCTCGACGAGGCGATGACGTCGTCGCCGTCGTGCAGCGCGACGGTGACGGCGGGGGTGGCGGTATCCAGAGCGAGCAAGAGCACGCAAACAGCCTACGGCTCCCGCGCCCCGGCCACGGCCGCACCGGCCGGACGGTCACGGACTGCTACCGTCCGTCCACGTACGTACAGAGCGGTCCAGAGCGGGACAGAGGTGACGGCGGTGGCAGGCACCAGCTCGTTGATCGTGGCGGGGCTGACCGCGACTGCCCTCGCGACGATCGGCTACCTCGGCCACCAGGCGGCGGTGAACGTCCCGCCCGAGCTGCGCCGCCCGGCGGCCGCGGTGGCCGTGCGCAAGGCGTTCCCGCGCCACGACTCCCGCACCGTGCTGCCCGCCCGGTCGGGGGTGGGCGAGCGGGTCGTGTACTCCCTGGGCGCCGACCGGGTGTGGCTGGTGGACGAAGGGGGCAAGGTGCGGCGCACCTTCGGGGTCAGCCCCAGCACGGTCGACCCGGCGCCGGGTTCCTACCGGGTCACCTCCCGGTCCGGGGAGGTCACCGGATCGGACGGGGTTCCGGTCGAGCACGTCGTGCGGTTCGCCACCGTCGGGGACACGGCGATCGGGTTCAGCGCGGCGCTGGACGGTTCCGCACCGGTGCTCGACCCCCGGGAGCGGACGGGCGGCATCCGCGAGACGCGCGCGGACGGCGCGGCGATGTGGAAGTTCGCGACGATCGGGCGGACGGTTGTCGTCGTGCCGTGAGACTTTGCCGTCGAGATGCGGAACT
Organism: Streptomyces sp. NPDC052079; assembly: GCF_040680275.1. Lineage (NCBI taxonomy): Bacteria > Bacillati > Actinomycetota > Actinomycetes > Kitasatosporales > Streptomycetaceae > Streptomyces > Streptomyces sp. NPDC052079. The sequence goes on along the minus strand of NZ_JBFAWL010000001.1, from coordinate 192,616 downwards.
ACGCCGCCTTGCGGTGGCCGCGCACCTGCTCGGGGCGCGGCGGCTCGGGGGCGCGCGGCGGGGTGGAGACCGCCGCGGCCGCGGCGCACGCGGCCAGCAGATCACGCAGGGGCACCCCGGGAAGCGACTGCGGCTGCGCCGTGGACTCACGGGAGTTCTGAGGGGCCGGCATGGACGCCTCCTGTGGGCCGGGGGCGGACGTAGTTAGGCAGACCTAACTACGAACTGGATACCATGTGACCACGCCGGAGACCCCGAGCGCAACAGTTTGCCGACGCCATGTCGGAAACATGGCGCGGCGCTCCCTGGAACCCCGTCAGGCCGACAGCGCGCTCAGGCCGGTTCCCGCCCAGCGCTCGCCCAGGCCGGTGACGGTCACCCGCCGCACCTCGTCCGTGGTGTCGCCGACCGCGCGGTGGATGACGATCTGGAGGCGGTCGTCGGTCAGCTCCTCGACCTTGCCCTCGCCCCATTCCACGGCGATCACCGAATCGGGCAGGGAGACGTCGAGGTCCAGGTCCTCCATCTCGTCCAGCCCGCCGGAGAGCCGGTACGCGTCGACGTGGACCAGCGGCGGTCCGTCCCCCAGCGACGGGTGCACGCGGGCGATCACGAACGTCGGCGAGGTGACCGCGCCCCGTACGCCGAGCCCTTCGCCCAGTCCCCGGGCCAGCGTCGTCTTCCCGGCGCCCAGTTCGCCCGAGAGCAGCAGGAGGTCACCCGCCCGCAGCAGTTTGGCGAGCCTGCGCCCCAGTTCGCGCATCTGCTCGGGGGAGGTGACGGTCAGCTCGACGGAGGGCGCGGCCGGCCGCGGTTCAGCCGGGTTGTGCGGTGCTGCTTCCATAGCCACCCACGGTAGTCGCAGCGGGCACCGCTCCCGCGCGGGCGAGCAGGTCGGCGAGGCGGTCGGTGACCACCTCCGGGTGCTCCAGCATCACCAGATGCCCCGCGTCCGGCACCAGCACCAGCTCCGCGTCGGGGAGCAGACCGGCGATCTCCTCGCTGTGCTCGCTGGGCGTGACCAGGTCCTGCACCCCGGCCAGCACCAGCACCGGCAGTCCGGCGAAGTGGGCGAGGGCCTCGGTCTTCTCGTGGTCGTTGAACGCCGGATAGTACTCGGCGACCACATCGATCGGCGTGCCCTCGATCATCCGCTCGGCGAACCGGGCGACGGCCGGGTCCACGTCCCGGGACGCGAACGAGTACCGCTTGATGACCCCGGCGAACAGGTCCGCGGTGGCCCGGCGCCCCTTCTCCACCAGTTCGGCCCGCTGTCCCAGCGCCTTCAGCACACCCGGCAGCACCCGCCGCACCGCGTTGACGCCGGCCACCGGCAGCCCGAAGTTGACCTCCCCGAGCCGCCCCGACGACGTACCGACCAGGGCGACGCCCACGCACCGCTCCCGGATCAGCTCCGGGTACTGGTCGGCGAGGGCCATCACCGTCATGCCGCCCATGGAGTGACCGACCAGCACGACGGGCCCCTTGGGCGCCGCGGCGTCGATGACGGCCTTCAGATCGCGCCCCAGCTGTTCGATGCTGACCGGCTCACCGCGTTCCACCTGCGCCGCGCCCCTCGCCGAACGGCCGTGGCTGCGCTGGTCCCAGTACACGCTCCGTACGACGCCCCGGAGCGCGGCCCGCTGGAAGTGCCAGGAATCCTGGTTGAGGCAGTAGCCGTGGCTGAAGACGACGGTGACCGGGGCCGGGGCCTTGCGGCCGAACAGCCGGCGCCGCCGCGCGGGCGTCGCCTCGGGGTCGGGGTCGGGGTCGTCGATCTCGTAGTACAGCTCTGTGCCGTCGTCGGCGTACGCCCTGCCCGGGGTGCCACGCAGGGAGCCGTACGGTCCGGCGGAGTCGAGGGCGAGCCTGGCCCTCTTCCGCATGCCCCGGCCGACCGTCATCCGCTCTATGGCGACACCCGCGGCGGCTCCGGTGGCGAGCACGCCTATCGCTATGCCGGCGACACCGGTGGCCCGGCGCCAGCCACCGCGGGACACCTCGGCCGCGGAGACTGCGGCCCCCGCGATGCTCTCGCTCACGTACCGCTCCCCTCATGTGCGTCATCGACGTAGACGCGCGGAACGCGGTTTCCGATCCGGGTGACGATCTCGTACGCGATGGTCCCGGCCGCCTTCGCCCAGTCCTCGGCGGTGGGCTCGCCGCGGTCGCCGGGGCCGAAGAGGACGGCCTCGGCGCCCGGGCCCGGGTCGTCACCGCCCAGGTCGACGACGAACTGGTCCATGGCGACCCGCCCCGCGACCGTGCGCCACTTGCCCTCGACGAGCACCGGCCCGGTGGAGGAGGCGTGGCGTGGGATGCCGTCCGCGTACCCGAGCGGGACCAGGCCAAGAGTGGTCGCGCCGGACGTGACGTAGTGATGGCCGTAGCTGACGCCGTGGCCTTCGGGAACGCGCTTCACCAGCGCGAGGGAGGCGGCCAGGGTCATCACCGGGCGCAGTCCGAAGTCGGCGGGGAGGCCGATCTCGGGGCTGGGCGAGACGCCGTACATCGCGATGCCGGGACGGACGAGGTCGAAGTGGCTCTCGGGAAGGGTGAGGGTGGCGGGCGAGTTGGCGATGTGGCGCACCTCGGGGTCGACGCCCTGCCGCTCCGCGTACGCCACCATCTCCCGGAAGCGGTTCAGCTGGGCGGTGATGGAGGGGTGCCCGGGCTCGTCGGCGCAGGCGAAGTGGGACCACAGGCCGGTGATCCGCAGCAGTCCCGCGGCCTCGGCGCGCAGGGCGCCCGCGACCAGCTCCGCCCAGTCGCCGGGCTGGCAGCCGCCGCGGCCGAGCCCGGTGTCCGCCTTGAGCTGCACCCGCGCGGGCAGGCCCGCCGAACGGGCCGCCCGGATGACCTCGTCCAGCGCCCACAGGCCGCTCAGGGACACGTCGATCCCGGCCTCGATCGCCTCCCGCCAGGGTCCCCCGGGCGTCCACAGCCAGCACATGATCCGTACGTCGTCCGGCAGCCCGGCCTCGGGTGCGCGCAGCGCGAGCGCCTCCTGCGGGGTGGCGGTGCCCAGCCAGGCGGCCCCGGCCTCGACGGCCGCCCGGGCGCAGGCGACGGCGCCGTGTCCGTACGCGTCGGCCTTGACGACGGCCATGAAGGCGGCACCGGGCGCACGCTCCCGCAGGGCCCGCACATTGGCCCGCACAGCGGCCAGATCGATCTCGGCACGGGCCCGCACTGTCTCGTTCATCGGCCCCAGTGTCTCAGAGCCCCCGGAGGCAGCCCCTCCGGCGTTCGAGAAGCGGGGGCCCGGGGACGGGACGGGGCGGCGGGGACCCTCGTACCCTCACCCCCGCATCACACTCCGCCACGCCTCCACGATCCCCGACGCCACATCCTGCGCCCCCACCGGCGCCCCGTCCGCCCTCAGCCGCCCCGCCAGCCCGTGCAGATACGCCGCCACACTCCCCGCGTCCACCGTCGACAGCCCCGCCGCCAGCAGCGACCCCGCGAACCCCGACAGCACATCCCCGCTGCCCGCCGTGGCCAGCCACGGCGTCCCCGTCGGATTCACCCGTACGGGACCCCCGCCGACCCCGGCCACCAGGGTCGTGGACCCCTTCAGCAGCACCGTCGCCGAGTACCGCCCGGCCAGTTCCCGCACCGCGGACAGCCGCCCGCCCTCGACCTCCTCCCGCTCCACACCGAGCAGCGCGGCGGCCTCCCCCGCGTGCGGGGTCATCAGCGTCGGCGCACGCCGCGCCCGTACCGCCGCCGGGTCCGCCAGCCGCAGCCCGTCCGCGTCGATCAGCACCGGCACGTCCGCCGCCAGCACCTCCGCGACCGTCGCCGCGTCGTCCCCGACGCCGGGGCCGACCACCCATGCCTGCACACGCCCCGCGTGCTTCGGCCCCCGGTCCGACACGAGGGTCTCGGGAAAGCGCGCGATCACGGCCTGCCCGGCCGGGCCGACGTACCGCACGGCCCCCGCACCGCCCCGCAGCGCGCCCGCCACCGCGAGCACCGCGGCCCCCGGATAGCGGGCGGATCCGGCGGCGATGCCGACCACGCCCCGCCGGTACTTGTCGGTCTCGGCGGCCGGCACCGGCAGCAGCCGGGCCACGTCCGCATGCTGCAGCGCCTCCAGTTCCGGAACCGGTGGCAGCGACAGCCCGATGTCGACCAGCCGCACCGACCCGGCGTGCTCCCGCGCCGGATCGATCAGCAGCCCGGGCTTGTGCGTCCCGAAGGTCACCGTGAGATCCGCGCGGACCGCCCTGCCCCGCACCTCGCCGGTGTCGGCGTCGATCCCGCTCGGCAGGTCGACGGCGACCACGGCCGCCCGCGCCCGTTCGGCGGCCTCGGCAAGGGGTACGGCCGCCGGGCGCAGCCCGCCCTTGCCGCCGATCCCGACGATGCCGTCGACGACGAGATCCGCCCGTTCGACGAGGGCCTCGGCCCCGTCCGCCCCCGTCACCCGGCCCCCGGCCCGGCGCAGCGCCTCGAGCCCGCCGGCGTGGGCCCGCTCCGGCGCGAGCAGCACCGCGCTCACCCCCGCGCCGCGCCGGGCCAGCCGGGCGCCGGCGTACAGGGCGTCGCCGCCGTTGTCCCCGCTGCCGACCAGCAGCACGACCCTGCTGCCGTACACCCGCCCCAGGGCATCCGCGCAGGCCGCGGCGAGTCCGGCGGCGGCGCGCTGCATCAGCGCCCCCTCCGGCAGCCGTGCCATCAGTTCCCGCTCCGCCGTCCTGACCGTCTCCACGCTGTACGCAGTCCGCATGCGTCCGAGTCTCCCGTACGGGTGGGACCGGATCCCGTATCGGCGGAGCCGTTCGCCTGACGCATCGCCATGACGGACGCGGGGTGCGGCTCACCGAGCCGCACCCCGTGCGTAGGTCCTGCGCGCGCCGCCGCCTCAGGCGGTGCTGAGCATCCCCGCGCGCAGCCGCTTCAGCGTGCGGGAGAGCAGGCGCGACACATGCATCTGGGAGCAGCCCAGCCGCTCGCCGATCTCCGCCTGCGTCAGCTCCTCCACGAACCGCCAGTGGACGATCTTGCGCTCACGCTCGTCGAGTTCGGCGATCATCGGGGCGAGCGCGTGGAAGTCCTCGACGAGTTCCAGCGCGGCGTCCTCGGTGCCGATGAAGTCCGCGAGCACGCTCTCGCCGTCCGGCTCGCTGCCGATGGCGGCGTCCAGCGACGCGGAGTTGTAGCCGTTGGAGGCGATCCGGGCCTCGTTGACCTCTTCCTCGGTCAGGCTCATCAGCTGCGCGAGCTCGGCGGTCGTGGGCGTACGGCCCAGCCGGCTGCGCAGTTCCTCGGTGGCGCGGGCGAGCTGCACCCGGGCCTCCTGGAGCCTGCGCGGCACATGCACGGACCACGAGGTGTCCCGGAAGAACCGCTTGATCTCGCCGACGATGTAGGGGATCGCGAAGGAGGTGAACTCCACCTCGCGGGAGAGCTCGAACCGGTCGATCGCCTTGATCAGCCCGATCATGCCGACCTGGACGATGTCCTCCATCTCCTCCGGACCGCGGCTGCGGAACCGGCCCGCCGCGTAGCGGACGAGGGACATGTTCATCTCGATCAGCGTGTTGCGCGCGTACTGGTACTCGTGCGTGCCCTCTTCCAGCTCGGTCAGCCTGCGGAAGAACTGCTTGGACAGCTCTCGTGCGTCCTGCGGCGCGACCTGGCCGGGTTCGGCGACCTCCGGCAGCTCGGTCACGCTCAGAGCTCGGTCGGTCCGCGCCATCGTCGACGTCACAGTCACCCCTCCTCGTGAATCGGCCCCGCTCCGGGCACCGGCTCCTCGCGTCTACCCCCGTCCGGCCGATACACGCATGGCAGTCACCGACGGCGGTTCCGTACCAAGCGTACGAGGGCGAAGACGATGGTGAGCACGGCGGCCACAACGAGGAACACATCACCCCATACCGGCAGGTCCACCCCGACCCCGGGGAAGGCGAACAACGGTCTCACCCTTCCGCGACGACAACCGCCGAGGCCACCCCGGCATCATGACTGAGCGACACATGCCAGGACCGTACGCCCAGTTCGGCGGCGCGGGCGGCCACCGTCCCCTTGACCCGCAGCCGCGGCTGCCCGCTGTCCTCGCACCACACCTCGGCGTCGGTCCAGTACAGCCCCACGGGCGCCCCGAGCGCCTTGGCCAGCGCCTCCTTGGCGGCGAACCGCGCGGCGAGGGAGGCGACACCGCGCCGCTCACCGCTGGGCAGCAGCAGTTCGCTCTCCAGGAAGAGCCGCCGGGCCAGTCCGGGCGTCCGCTCCAAGGACGCCGCGAAACGCTCGACCTCGGCCACGTCGATCCCGACTCCGATGATGCTCATACGGGAACCCTACGGCGGCCCGCCGGTCCGGCCCCCCGAAGCAGCCCCTACAGGATGTCGCCGACCCCGACGCATTTACGCTGCTGCGGAATCGGCTCCACGGAATCGTTCAGATCGACGAGGACGCCGCCGACGTCCTGCCGCGGGCCGTCATAGGTCACTTCCACCGCCGGAGAGCGCCCGTAGGTGGTGAGCACACTCACACCGTCCGCTTTCAGCCTGTCCTCGTCCAGCACCCAGTCGACCCCGTCGGCCGTCACACAGAGATTCACATTGGGCTGGAGTTCAGCGACTCCGCAGCGGAGTGTCAGCGAGCGGTCGCCCCAGGAGGCGACACCGTCCCCGAGGGCCCAGTCCCGCGACCGGCCGCCGGCCTTCTCCGGCAGCCGGTCCACGACGTCGGAACACTCCGGGTCGCCGCCGCGCGGCGCGGAGTCGATCCGGTGGGAGTCCACAACCAGGAAACCGGCCACCAGAACAGCCGCCGCGAGCCCGCCGACCGCCACCCGCACGGGGGTGAGCGCCCTGCGCATCATCCGTAGCCGCGGTTCCCGGGATACTTCCTGTTCCGCCTGTTCCACGGCTCCATCCTTCACCACCGGAACCCGCGGCCGCACACCCGCCCCCACCTGGGCCGCCGCGTGACCGCCGCCTACTCCACCGTCACCGACTTCGCGAGGTTGCGCGGCTGGTCCACCTCGTTGCCCCGGGCCGTCGCCAGCTCGCACGCGAACACCTGCAACGGCACCGTCGCCACCAGCGGCTGGAGCAGCGTCGGGGCCACCGGGATCCGGACCAGATGGTCCGCGTACGGCACCACCGCCTCGTCCCCCTCCTCCGCGATGACGATCGTCCGCGCACCGCGCGCCCGGATCTCCTGGATGTTGGAGACGATCTTGTCGTGGAGAACGGACCGCCCCCTCGGCGACGGGACGACCACCACCACCGGCAGGTCGTCCTCGATCAGCGCGATCGGACCGTGCTTCAGCTCACCCGCCGCGAAGCCCTCCGCGTGCATGTAGGCGAGCTCCTTCAGTTTCAGCGCCCCTTCCAGCGCCACCGGGTAGCCCACGTGCCGGCCCAGGAACAGCACGGTGTTCTTCCCCGCCAGCGACCGGGCCAGTTCCCGCACCGGCTCCATGGTCTCCAGAACCCGGTCGACCGCACCGGAGATCGAGGACAGATCCCGCACCACCGCGCTGATCTCGTCGGCCCACTTGGTGCCCCGCACCTGGCCCAGGTACAGGGCGACCAGATAGCAGGCGACCAGTTGGGTCAGGAATGCCTTGGTGGAGGCGACCGCGACCTCCGGCCCGGCGTGCGTGTACAGCACCGCGTCCGACTCGCGCGGGATGGTGGAGCCGTTGGTGTTGCAGATCGCCAGCACGTGCGCGCCCTGCTCGCGGGCATGCCGCACCGCCATCAGCGTGTCCATGGTCTCGCCGGACTGCGAGATGGCGACGACCAGGGTCTGCTGGTCGAGGATGGGGTCCCGGTAACGGAACTCGCTCGCCAGTTCCACCTCGCACGGGATCCGCGTCCAGTGCTCGATGGCGTACTTGGCGATCAGCCCGGCGTGGAAGGCCGTACCGCAGGCGACGATGACGACCTTGTCGACCTCGCGCAGCACACTCGCCGGAATCCGGACCTCGTCCAGCGTCAGCGAACCCGACGCGTCGATGCGGCCCAGCAGGGTGTCGGCGACGGCCTTCGGCTGCTCGGCGATCTCCTTGAGCATGAAGTAGTCGTAGCCGCCCTTCTCGGCGGCGGAGGCGTCCCAGTCGACGTGGTATTCGCGGATGTCGGCCGCGCCGCCGTCGAAGTCGGTGACCGTCACCGCGTCCCGGCGCAGCTCGACCACCTGGTCCTGGCCCAGCTCGATCGCCTCGCGGGTGTGCGCGATGAAGGCGGCGACATCGGAGGCGAGGAACGCCTCCCCGTCCCCCACGCCCACCACGAGCGGCGAGTTGCGGCGCGCGCCGACGACCACGTCCGGCTCGTCGGCGTGCACGGCGACCAGGGTGAAGGCGCCCTCCAGCCGCCGGCACACCAGCCGCATCGCCTCGGCGAGGTCGGCGCAGGCGGAGAACTCCTCGGCGAGCAGATGGGCGACGACCTCGGTGTCCGTCTCGGAGTGCAACTCGTGACCGCGCCCGGCCAGTTCCTCGCGCAGGGCCGCGAAGTTCTCGATGATGCCGTTGTGGACGACGGCGACCCGGCCCGCGTTGTCGATATGCGGATGGGCGTTGGCGTCGGTCGGACCGCCGTGCGTCGCCCAGCGGGTGTGTCCGATCCCGGTCGTCCCGGCCGGCAGCGGCCGGTCGGCCAGCTCCTTCTCCAGATTGACCAGCTTCCCGGCCTTCTTCGCCGTGGCCAGTCCGCCGTCGGCCTGCACGGCGACGCCCGCCGAGTCGTAGCCCCGGTACTCCAGTCGCTTCAGTCCGGCCGTCACGACGTCCAGCGCCGACTGCGACCCCACGTATCCCACGATTCCGCACATGCCCGGCAGCCTACGGTCCATCAGCCGCCGAAAAAGGCCTCCGCCTGCCCGAAATCGGAAATTCCCACCGGTGCGCGAGGCACCGGTGGGAAGGAAACGCGGGGAACGTCAGCTGAGCTTCCCGACCTGGGCGGCGACGACGTCCGCCGGGACGTCGAAGTCCTCGCCGGTGGCCATGGCGGCAAGGTTCACCGCGCTGAACGACACGAGGGTGGACCCCTTGCGCACCACGACGATCTTGTTAGCCGCCTTGACGTCCTCGTCGGCGGCCACAGTCAGGGTGATCGCGGTGCCCTCGTCGCCGCCCTCGGGCGCGGCGGTGGTGGCGACCTTGACGACCTTGGCCTCCTCACCAGCGACGGTGGCCTTGAAGCCGCCCGCGCACTTCTCGGCGGCGGTCGCCAGACCCTTCATCGCCTGGGCGGCGCCCTCGCCGTCGTAGGAGGCGAGGTTGATCAGCATCTTGTCCACGTCGAGGGAGGCCATCAGGGCCTCCTCCGGGTCCGTGCCGGCGGAGGGCTTGGTGGGCTCGCCCGTCCAGGAGCGCTTCACGGTCGCGGCGGGCTCGCCCTGGGCGACACCGGCCTGGGCGTGGGCCAGCGGAAGACAGGCGGGGTCGTCCGACGTGACCTGGTCCTCGGCGATGTCGTCCGTCGCCGGGAGCTTGGTGGCGACCTTGCCGCTCTTGACGTCCGACTGGGCGAGCGCGGCCTTCTCCAGCTCGGCGGCGGTGGCCGCCTTGCCCGCCGGCGCGGCGGAGGCGGTCGAGTCGGCCTTGCCCTTGCCCTCGTCGGCCTTGTCACCGGAGCCACCGCAGGCGGTGACGAGGAGGGCGAGCGCGGCGGCGGAGGCGGCGAGCACGGTACGACGGACGGCGCTGGTTCTCACGGGGGACTCTTTCTCGAAGGTGGCGGAGGAATCCGCATCGCATTTGCGCGCACTGTAATGACAGGGACCGGCCAAATGATCTTCCAGCGGCCACCCGGTACCCGACCGTGATCAGCACGTGATCCGGCGAACGGGCGTGACGCAGCCCACCTGTCGCCCCGTTCGAACTCCGTTAACAATGGACTGTGATCTCTCCGGTCTCCTCGATGCCCCGGAGCGCCCACCGGCAGCGGCCGGAGGCGACTCCCTACGTCGACCTCACCCGCGCCGAGTGGAGCGCGCTGCGCGACAAGACCCCACTGCCGCTGTCGGCCGCCGAGGTCGAGCGGCTGCGCGGTCTCGGTGACGTCATCGACCTCGACGAGGTACGGGACATCTACCTGCCGCTCTCCCGGCTGCTCAACCTCTACGTCGGCGCCACCGACGGTCTGCGGGGCGCGCTGAACACGTTCCTCGGCGAGCAGGGCTCCCAGTCGGGCACGCCGTTCGTCATAGGGGTCGCCGGTTCCGTGGCCGTCGGCAAGTCCACGGTGGCCCGGCTGCTGCGCGCCCTGCTGTCCCGCTGGCCGGAGCACCCGCGCGTGGAGCTGGTCACCACGGACGGCTTCCTGCTGCCGACCAGGGAGCTCCAGGCACGCGGCCTGATGTCGCGCAAGGGGTTCCCCGAGTCCTACGACCGCCGGGCGCTCACGCGTTTCGTCGCCGACATCAAGGCGGGCAAGGGCGAGGTCACGGCCCCGGTCTACTCCCACCTCATCTACGACATCGTCCCCGGCGAGAAGCTCACCGTGCGCCGGCCGGACATCCTGATCGTCGAGGGGCTCAACGTTCTCCAGCCGGCCCTGCCCGGGAAGGACGGCCGTACGCGGGTGGGGCTGGCCGATTACTTCGACTTCAGTGTGTACGTCGATGCGCGCGCGGAGGACATCGAGCGCTGGTATCTCCATCGCTTCAAGCGGCTGCGGGAGACGGCGTTCCAGGATCCCTCCTCGTACTTCCGGAAGTACACCCAGGTGTCCGAGGAGGAGGCGCTGGACTACGCGCGGACGATGTGGCGCACCATCAACAAGCCGAACCTGGTGGAGAACATCGCGCCCACGCGAGGCCGGGCCACTCTGGTTCTGCGCAAGGGCCCGGACCACAAGGTCCAGCGCCTGAGCCTGCGCAAACTGTGAACCGCCCGGCCAGGGACCGCGGATGAGCTCTCCACGTCCTGCCCCGGCCCACCCCCCACCGACGGCTACGCTGCCGCCATGCTGCATCTGCGTCTGATCACACCGGCCGAGCAGACCGAGGACGCTGTCCGGCTGATCGAGGGGACGATAGGGACCACGCACCTCTGCGTACTGTCGGGTGCCGCCCGCGATCCCGCCGGGGACGTCGTGATGTGCGATGTGGCCCGGGAGTCCGCCGACGACCTGCTGAGCGGCTTGCAGCGGCTCGGGCTGGACACGACCGGTTCCATCGCCGTGGAGAACGTCGATCTGATGCTGTCGGAGCGCGCGGAGCGGGCGGAGAAGGAGGCGCCGGGCGAGGGCGCGGACGCGGTGCTGTGGGAGCACCTCACCGAGGCCACCCACGAGGAGTCGACCCTGTCGGTCACCTACCTCGCGTTCCTCACGCTGGCGACCATGATCGCGGCGTGCGGTGTGGTGCTGGACAACGCGGTCCTGATCGTGGGCGCGATGGCGGTGGGCCCGGAGTTCGGCCCGCTGGCCGGCATCTCCACGGCGATGGTGCAGCGCCGGCCGCGCCTCGCGCTGCGTTCGGTGATCGCGCTGCTGGTGGGCTTCGCGGTGGCGATGGCGGTGACGGTGGGGTTCAGCCTCTTCATGGACGCGGTCGGGCTGTTCACCCAGGAGCAACTGAAGGGGGAGCGGCCGCAGACGGGCTTCGTGTACGCCCCCGACTGGTTCTCCTTCGTGGTGGCGGTACTGGCCGGAACGGCGGGCACGCTCTCGCTGACGTCCGCGAAGTCCGGAGCGCTGGTGGGGGTCGCCATCTCGGTGACGACGGTGCCGGCCGCGGCGAACGCGGCCGTGGCGCTGAGTTACGGAGACACCGTGCAGACGCGGGGTTCCACGGAGCAACTGCTGCTCAACCTGCTCGGGATCGTTCTGGCGGGAACGCTGACGCTGCTGACGCAGAAGTGGCTGTGGTCGAAGCAGCACGAACGCCTGCGGAGCCGCGGCGCTGCCTGAGCCGTGCCGGGGGCGCCCTCCAACCCGGCGCATGTGCACCGCTCCGGCGCCGGTGTGGCCCGGGGACGGGCCCTCAAACCGGTGCTTGCACCCGCCCCGGCGCCGGTGTGGCCCGGGGGAAGCCTGCGCAGCCCGGCGCCCACGGGGTGCCGTCCCGCCCACCCTCCCCCACTCTCGACTTCGCTCGAGCGGCGGGACCCCCATCGCCCTGGGGGTACCTCCCAGGCCCTTAAGGCACTGGGGGAGGCACGACTGCCCGCGGAAGCGGCCGGGTGGCTGCCCACGGAAGCAGCCGGGGGGTTGCTGCCCGCAGGAGCGGCAGGCAGGTGACCGGCCGGGACCGGCAGCGGGCGGAAGGGGACGGCCGGGGTCTTGCCGCCCGCCGACGGAAGGGGACGGGGTGGGGGTGTTCGCCCGCAGTGGCCGGCCCGTCCGCACCATCCACCCCACCAACCAACCGCAGCGCGCCGGTCCGAGGACGGACACCCTCACCCCGGCCCCGACCCACCCACCGGTCGTAGGCGCTACCCAAGCCCTCACCGAACGGAAAGCTGCGCCGCAGGCGTACGACCCGAAACCCGCACCTACCCCAGCGCCGACTTCACCACGTCCGCCAGCCGACCAGCCACCGAGCGGGCCTGGTCGATGTCCGCCGCCTCGACCATGACACGGACCAGCGGCTCCGTCCCCGAGGGGCGCAGGAGCACCCGCCCCGTCTCCCCCAGCTCGCGCTCCGCCTCACCGACCGCCGCCGTCAGCTCCGCCGACGTCTTCACCCGGGACTTGTCCACGTCCGGCACGTTGATGAGCACCTGCGGAAGCCGCTCCATCACCGACGCCAGGTCCCGCAGCGTACGCCCGGTCCCGGCGACACGCGCCGCGAGCAGCAGACCCGTCAGCGTGCCGTCACCGGTCGTCGCGTGGTCGAGGACGATGACGTGGCCGGACTGCTCGCCGCCGAGCGCGTAGCCCTTGTCCTTCATCTCCTCCAGCACATACCGGTCACCGACCGCGGTCTGCACCAGCCGGATCCCCTCCCGCTCCATGGCGAGCTTGAAACCGAGGTTGGACATCACCGTCGCGACCACGGTGTCCGACCGCAGCGCGGACCGCTCCCGCATCGCCAGCGCGAGCACCGCGAGGATCTGGTCGCCGTCGACCTCCTCACCGGTGTGGTCCACGGCCAGGCACCGGTCGGCGTCACCGTCGTGCGCGATACCCAGCGCGGCACCGTGCTCGACGACCGCGGCCTTCAGCCGGTCGAGGTGCGTCGAGCCGCACCCGTCGTTGATGTTGAGCCCGTCCGGCTCCGCACCGATGGTGACGACCTCGGCCCCGGCCCGGGTGAACGCCTCGGGCGAGACCTTCGCGGCGGCTCCGTGCGCCTCGTCGAGGACGATCCGCAGGCCGTCCAAGCGGTTCGGAAGCGCGCCGACGAGGTGGGCGACGTAGGTGTCCAGCCCTTCCTCGTAGTCCCGCACGCGGCCGACGCCCGCGCCTGTCGGGCGGTCCCAGGGCGCGCCGGTGCGGTGCTCCTCGTACACGGACTCGATCCGGTCCTCCAGCTCGTCGGCGAGCTTGTGACCGCCGCGGGCGAAGAACTTGATGCCGTTGTCCGGCATGGCGTTGTGGCTGGCGGAGAGCATCACACCGAGGTCGGCGCCGAGCGCGCCGGTGAGGTGGGCCACCGCCGGCGTCGGCAGCACACCGACGCGCAGCACGTCCACGCCCGCGCTGGCGAGGCCCGCGACGACGGCGGCCTCGAGGAACTCCCCGGAGGCGCGTGGATCACGCCCGACCACCGCGGTGGGCCGGTGCCCTTCGAACGTGCCCGCCTCGGCCAGCACGTGCGCCGCGGCGACGGACAGGCCGAGCGCCATCTCCGCCGTCAGGTCCGCGTTGGCGACACCGCGCACGCCGTCCGTGCCGAAGAGTCGTCCCACTTGTCCTCCTGAGGATGCGTCAGTATCGACAGCCGAGCCAGCGCCCCGTCACCAGGATCCTGCCGAGGCGTTGGACCCGGCCGCACGGCCGACGGTTGTGCCACTGATTGAAGCTTGTGATGTGTTCGACGGTCGTCATACGAATGCGGCTCCGCGACTCCGGACCCACACCGTTCCCGAGCCCGCCGCACGCCGCAGCAGCGGCCGCGACACGAGACCATTCGATCACACTAGCGTTTGAGCGCCTTGTGCCGTTATACGCCCACGGCAGTGAATAAACGAACGCCCCGGCAGCACTGTGGCGTGCCGCCGGGGCGTTCGGAGTACGCGCGAGCGCCCTGTGCTTAGCGCTTGCTGTACTGCGGGGCCTTGCGGGCCTTCTTCAGACCGGCCTTCTTGCGCTCGACCGCACGGTCGTCGCGCGTGAGGAAGCCGGCCTTCTTCAGCGGGCCGCGGTTGTTGTCGACGTCCGCCTCGTTCAGCGCACGGGCGACACCCAGACGGAGCGCACCGGCCTGACCGGAGACACCGCCACCCGAGATGCGGGCGACGACGTCGTAACGACCCTCGAGCTCGAGCACCTTGAAGGGCTCGTTGACTTCCTGCTGGTGCACCTTGTTCGGGAAGTAGTCCTCGAGGGTGCGACCGTTGATCTTCCACTTGCCGGAGCCCGGAACGATCCGGACGCGGGCGATCGCGTTCTTGCGGCGGCCCAGGCCGGCGGCCGGCTGGGGCTCGCCGAAGCGGGAGGCCATGGACTCCGAGGTGTACTCGCCCTCGACGGGGGCCTCGGACTCGGTGGTGTAGCTGTCGATGTCAAGCTCTTCGAGCGGCTGCTCGGCAGTGGTCTCGGCCACGATTCTCCTCAGATTCTCTTCAGTCTTAGGGGGTGGCCGGACTTACTGCGCGACCTGGGTGATCTCGAACGGCACCGGCTGCTGGGCAGCGTGCGGGTGCTGGTCGCCCGAGTAGACCTTCAGCTTCGAGAGCATCTGACGGCCCAGGGTGTTCTTGGGGAGCATGCCCTTGACGGCCTTCTCGATGGCCTTCTCGGGGTTCTTCTCCAGCAGCTCGTCATAGCGGACCGAGCGCAGACCGCCCGGGTAACCCGAGTGGCGGTACGCCATCTTCTGGGTCCGCTTGTTGCCGGAGAGGTGCACCTTGTCGGCGTTGATGATGATGACGAAGTCACCGGTGTCGACGTGGGGCGCGTAGATCGGCTTGTGCTTGCCGCGCAGGATGGAGGCCGCAGTGGAGGCCAGACGACCCAGGACGACGTCCTGAGCGTCGATGACGTGCCACTGGCGCGTCACATCGCCGGGCTTGGGGCTGTACGTACGCACGGTTCGTAGCCTTCGCTTCTTCAGTGAATGGTCCTGACAAGGTCACCGAAGACGATCGACAGCCTTGACCGCACCACGGTGACGCAAACCGCGTGCTGGTCGCTGGTCATCGGTCCGGTGGACCGGTGTAAGGGCCCCTCACGTGAGAATGAGCAAGCCACTACACACAACGAACCTGAAGAATACCCATGCTCGACCGGACGGGTCAAAACGAGCCCCGCCGCTCATCGGCCGGTACCCACCCTACGGCCGAACGCCGCCCCCTCGACTCCTCCGAAGGCTCCCCAGGCGCCTCCGGAGCCCCGCCCGCCCCGCCGGCCCCACGCGCCCCCGTGGCCCCGCGCACGGAGTGATACGCGACCGTCACCGCCAGCACACCCAGCGTGATCGCGTCCCGGAACGCCCGCCGCCGCCCCGACTCCAGCCATGGCCAGGTGATCCCCGGCAGCTGCGGCACCAGGGCGAGCCAGAACCAGGGCCGCCGGGCCACCGCACCGGCGTACGGCAGGCCGGCGAGCAGCAGCGGCAGGACGACCAGGAGGTAGTGGTTGTAGGAGGGCCGCGAGACGAGGAACGCCGACAGCATCAGCCCCGCCGAGGTCTCCGCCAGCCGCAGCGCCACCGGCCCGGGCCCCCGCCAGCGCCGGTACGCGCACACCACGCCCGCCGCGCCCGCCGCCAGGGCGAGCCCCGTGGCCGGGCCCTGGGGCAGCCCGAGGCGGGGCAGCACGGCCGCCGGCGATGCCTCGTAGAGCCGCAGAAAGGCGTCGTCGCCGGTCACCAGGAAGGGCAGAGTGCGGGTGAGGAAGCCCGTGGGGTCGGGCAGGAACAGCGCGGCGACCACCGAGGTGACCGCCGGCACCAGGACCACCAGGGCCAGCGCCGCCCACCGCCGCGCGAAGAGGAACAGCAGCGCCATCGGCAGGAGCAGCGGCTTCAGCGCCACCGCCACCCCGATGACCGCGCCCGCCGCGACCCACCGGCCCCGGCTCACCAGCAGCAGGCACAGCGGCAGTGCCAGCACGGCCGTCACCGTCCAGTTCCCCAGCCGCACCAGCTGTCCGAACGGCGCGAAGCCCGCCGCGAGGCCCAGCAGTCCGAGGGCGGCGAGCCTGCTGCGCAGCGGCACGCGGTGCAGCAGCAGCGCACAGGCCCAGCCCAGGGCAAGGGCGACGGTCACGGTCACCGGTACCAGCACATCGAGCACGGAGCGCGGCAGCAGGGCCTGCGGGACGGCGGCCATGACGGCGCTGGGAAAATAGAGGAAGTGCCGGTCGTCGTACGGCGATTCACCGTCCAGCCAGGTCCGCGCCGCGTTCACGACAATCGCGTTGTCCATGCCTCCGTCCGAGGTCACCAGCACCGTATGAACCGTCAGCGCCCCCAGCACGGCCGCGAGTCCGGCCCACGCGGAGCCGCCCGCAGGTCGTACCAACCACCCGGAGATGTCGCTTTTGCCCGTCACCATGCGGGCAACGCTAGGGCCTGCCGGGCCGGTTGAGGCGGACCAGCACACCCCTTGCCCCGTCTAAGATGCGGCCCATGAGCTTTGGGCAGGGGGGACCTCCACCGCAGTGGGATCCCTGGAAACCGAATTCCCAGCAGCCGTGGAGCGGCGGCGGCGCCGGCCAGTCACCCGACTGGGCGGCGCTCGCCGACGCGTCGGAGGCGCGCGCCAAGCGGCGCCGGCTGCTGTTCATAGGCGGCGGCGCACTCGCCACCGTCGCGATAGGCACGGCGGTGGCGGTCGCCGTCGTCTCGGCCAACGGAAGCAACCAGGCCTCCCCGGGCGCCTCCTCGCAGCTTCCCGGGGCCTCCGACCTACCGAGCCCCACGGGCACGGTCCCGTCGTTCGCCCCCACGAGCGCCCCGCCGCCGCTGGACCCGAAGGACTTCATCGCCAGCGCGAAGAAGGACAAGGCCCCGCTGAGCCCCGACATCCTCTTCCCGGGCACACAGCTGACCATGGGGGAGACGGTGTACAAGAAGGGGCCGACGGCCGACACCAAGAACTGCGCCTCGGCCGCGAAGGCCACGCTTCCGGGGGTCCTCACCGACAACGACTGCACCCGCCTGATCCGGGTCACCTACACCAAGGACAAGGTGGCGGTGACGGTCGGCGTGGCCGTCTTCGACACCGAGGCCCAGGCGAGCAAGGCCAAGCAGCAGGCCGACAAGAAGAGCATCATCAAGTCGCTGTCGGGGGGCGGCGTCAAGGACTTCTGCGTCGGCGCGGTCTGCCGCTCGACGACCAACTCCTACGGCCGCTACGCCTACTTCACACTGGCCGGCTTCACGGACGGCAAGGACGTGACGACGAAGGACCAGGCCGTCTTCGCCACCGGCGACGACCTCCAGGAGTTCACGTTCCGTCAGATCCGCCGCAGGGGCGAGGCCCAGGCGTCGGCGGCGGCGAACGAGTAGCGCCGCCGCCGGGACGGGATCAGCAGCAGCCGGCCGCCGGCAGGGACCGCTTGTTGCGGGCCGCCCTGCCGCGGGCGGCCAGCAGCTCGTCGGCCGGGTAGCCGACCTCCTCCAGGGTCAGGCCGTGCGGGCGTACGACATGGACGGCGGAGTCCCGTACGCCCGCCGCGAGGACCTTCGCGGGCCAGTCCGGCGGACGGTGGCCGTCGCCGACGAACAGCAGCGCGCCGATCAGCGAGCGCACCATGTTGTGGCAGAAGGCGTCCGCGCGGACGGTCGCCGTGATGATCCCGTCGTCGCCCCGCTCCAGACGCAGCTCCTGGAGCGTGCGGATGGTCGTCGCGCCCTCGCGTCGCTTGCAGTACGCGGCGAAGTCGTGCTCCCCCAGCAGCCCGCGCGCGGCCTCGTTCATGGCGTCGACGTCGAGCGGCCAGTCGTGCCACAGCACATGGCTCCGCAGCAGCGGGTCCACTCCCCCGGGGTTGTCGGTGACCCGGTAGGCGTAGCGCCGCCAGATCGCGGAGAACCGCGCGTCGAAACCGGCGGGCGCCTCCCTGAGCGCCCACACCCGCACATCCCGCGGCAGCCGTCCGGCGAGCCGCTTCAGCAGTTTCGTGTGGTGCTCGGCCCACACCTCCCGCGGCAGATCGACATGCGCGACCTGCCCCCGGGCATGGACACCGGCGTCGGTCCGCCCCGCCACGGTGAGCTCGTACGTCGTCCCGCCGGACCGTGTCACGGTCCGCAGCGCGTCCTCGATCTCCCCCTGCACGGTCCGCCGGCCGCCGGCCTGCTTGGCCCAGCCGGAGAACTCGGTCCCGTCGTAGGACAGGTCCAGACGGACCCGTACGAACCCTGGCTGCACTTCGTCACTCACACCGCGATCCTCTCACCCGCACGGACACACGAGAGCGGGCCCGCCCCCCGGAAGGGGACAGGCCCGCTCAGGCAGAGCCTCAGGCGTCCTTGGACTCGTCGTCCTTGGTCACCTCGGCCGGGGCCTCGACGGCCTCGTCCTTCTTGAGGGCGTCTTCCTTGACCGCGCGCTTCGTCGCGGCCTCGGCCTCGCCGACCGCCGACTGCTGCACGGTCAGCGCCTCGACCAGCTCGATGACGGCCATGGGCGCGTTGTCGCCACGGCGGTTACCGATCTTGGTGATGCGGGTGTAGCCGCCGGGACGGTTCTCGTACCGCGGGCCGATCTCGGTGAAGAGCGTGTGGACGATGCTCTTGTCCGTGATGACCTGGAGCACCTGACGGCGGTTGTGAAGGTCGCCCTTCTTCGCCTTGGTGACCAGACGCTCGGCGTACGGACGCAGCTTGCGCGCCTTCGCCTCGGTGGTGGTGATGCGGCCGTGCTCGAAAAGCGACTTCGCGAGGTTCGCGAGCATGAGCTTCTCGTGCGCGGCGCTGCCGCCCAGACGGGCACCCTTGGTGGGCCTCGGCATGATGTCTCTCCTGTGTGTCTGCCCCGGCCGTATCAGGTACCGGGGTCAGTATCCGAGCAGGCGGTCGCCTGTCGGAGATCCGGGCGCCGTCTCGGACGCCCGGAGGGTCCGCGCCCCAAAGGGGCGCGGGGAACTGCGCGACCGGCCACAACCGGCCCGCAGCCGCAGTACGGCCCTCCTCCCGGAGCGCTCAGTACTGCTCGGTCTCCACGAACCCGGCGTCCGCGTCGTCGTCCGCCCCGAAGGCGTCCGCCGCAGCGGTCGGGTCGAACCCGGGAGGCGAGTCCTTGAGCGCCAGGCCCATGCCCGCCAGCTTCGCCTTGACCTCGTCGATGGACTTCGCACCGAAGTTGCGGATGTCCAGCAGGTCGGCCTCGCTGCGCGCGACGAGCTCACCCACGGAGTGGATGCCCTCACGCTTGAGGCAGTTGTACGACCGGACGGTGAGCTCCAGCTCCTCGATCGGCAGCGCAAGATCGGCGGCGAGCGCGGCGTCCGTCGGGGACGGACCCATGTCGATGCCCTCGGCGTCGATGTTGAGCTCACGGGCGAGGCCGAACAGCTCGACGAGCGTCTTACCGGCCGACGCCATGGCGTCGCGCGGACGCATCGCCTGCTTGGTCTCGACGTCGACGATCAGCTTGTCGAAGTCGGTGCGCTGCTCGACACGGGTCGCCTCGACCTTGTAGGTGACCTTGAGGACCGGCGAGTAGATCGAGTCGACCGGGATGCGGCCGATCTCCTGACCGACCTGCTTGTTCTGCACAGCGGAGACGTAACCGCGGCCACGCTCGACCGTCAGCTCCATCTCCAGCTTGCCCTTGCCGTTGAGCGTGGCGAGGACGAGGTCGGGGTTGTGCACCTCGACACCGGCCGGGGGCGCGATGTCGGCGGCGGTGACCAGACCCGGGCCCTGCTTGCGCAGGTACATCACGACCGGCTCGTCGTGCTCCGAGGAGACGACCAGCTGCTTGATGTTGAGGATCAGGTCGGTGACGTCCTCCTTGACGCCCGGCACGGTGGTGAACTCGTGCAGGACGCCGTCGATGCGGATGCTGGTGACAGCAGCGCCGGGGATCGACGACAGGAGGGTGCGGCGGAGGGAGTTGCCGAGGGTGTAGCCGAAGCCCGGCTCCAGCGGCTCGATCACGAACCGGGAGCGGAATTCGTCGACGACCTCTTCGGTCAACGAGGGACGCTGAGCGATCAGCATGTGTGGATCAGATCCTTCTTTCGTGGACGCCCGCTATTTGACGTCCGACGGAAACCGCACCCGGTGAAAAGTGCGGGTACTGCAAGGGTACGGGCGATACGGCCCTTGCGAGCCGTACCGCCCGGAACCCGAGGCCGAACGAAGCGGCCGTGGCGTCAGACGCGGCGGCGCTTCGGCGGGCGGCAGCCGTTGTGCGGGGTCGGGGTGACGTCCTGGATGGAGCCGACCTCGAGGCCCGTGGCCTGCAGGGAACGGATCGCGGTCTCACGACCGGAGCCCGGGCCCTTGACGAACACGTCGACCTTGCGCATGCCGTGCTCCTGGGCGCGGCGGGCAGCCGACTCGGCGGCCATCTGCGCGGCGAACGGCGTGGACTTCCGGGAACCCTTGAAGCCGACGTGGCCGGCGGAGGCCCAGGAGATCACGTTGCCGGACGGGTCCGTGATCGAGACGATCGTGTTGTTGAACGTGCTCTTGATGTGCGCGTGGCCGTGAGCGACGTTCTTCTTTTCCTTGCGGCGCACCTTCTTGGCAGCGCCCTGACGTCCCTTGGGGGGCATCTCTTATCTCCTACGGGAGGTGGTCGGTCCTACAGCGAAGACCGTGGACAGACGTCCGCTGTGGACTACTTCTTGCCCGGCTTCTTCTTGCCGGCGATGGCGCGACGCGGGCCCTTGCGGGTACGCGCGTTGGTGCTGGTGCGCTGACCGCGGACGGGCAGACCGCGACGGTGACGCAGACCCTGGTAGGTGCCGATCTCGACCTTGCGGCGGATGTCGGCCTGGATCTCGCGACGGAGGTCACCCTCGGTCTTGATGTTGTTGTCGACGTACTCGCGGATCGCGACGAGCTGCTCCTCGGAGAGGTCGCGAACGCGGGTGTTCGGGTCGACGCCGGTGGCGGCCAGCGTCTGCTGCGAAAGGGTCCGGCCGATGCCGAACACGTAGGTGAGGGCGATCTCCACGCGCTTTTCGCGCGGGATGTCAACACCGGAAACGCGTGCCATTCAATGGCTCCAGTTGGTTGTCGGAGGTCTTCCACAGGGCCGACTCCCAGCCGCCGTACCAGGTACGAACTGGGTCCCCGGCCTCCGAGCCGGGGGTGTCGAGCCGTACACGGCTCGGGACCTGCGTATGAACGTGTGTTGCTCGCGTCGCGCGAAGTTCTGCGGAAGGCGCAGAGGGTGGATCAGTGCTGCGGTCAGCCCTGGCGCTGCTTGTGGCGCGGGTTGTCGCAGATGACCATGACCCGGCCGTGACGGCGGATCACCCTGCACTTGTCGCAGATCTTCTTGACGCTCGGCTTGACCTTCATGGGATGTGAGGTTCTCCGGGTCAGTGCCATCACCCCGGCGGACCGGGGCGCGGGCAAGATCTACTTGTACCGGTAGACGATCCGGCCACGCGTCAGGTCGTACGGAGACAGCTCCACCACGACCCGGTCGTCAGGGAGGATGCGGATGTAGTGCATACGCATCTTGCCGCTGATGTGTGCCAGGACCTGGTGGCCGTTCTGGAGCTCCACCTTGAACATCGCGTTCGGAAGAGACTCGACGACAGTGCCCTCGATCTCGATGGCACCTTGCTTCTTGGCCACGCTTCGCCCTTCGAATCGACTACCTTGATCGACTCCGGCGTGCACCGTGGTGAGCACATGCGGACATGCGGGTGCACAAGAGCCGACGAGTCAGTCTACGTCAGCGCACCCGGAAAACACGAATCGAAAAGTCTGCCCCATCGAGCTGATCCTTAACCGAGCGGGTCCGGGGCGGCCGTGATCCCCATCTCCGCCAGCTTGGCCTTGCCGCCGTCGGGAGCCGTCAGGACCAGGGGTCCCTGCTCGGTGAGGGCGACGGAGTGCTCCCAGTGCGACGACCAGGTGCCGTCGGTGGTGATCACGGTCCAGTCGTCGGAGAGCACCTCCGTCTTCGGGGTGCCCAGGGAGACCATCGGCTCGATGGCGAGGCAGAAGCCGGGGACCAGCCGGGGGCCCTTGCCCCGCTTGCGCTCGACGTAGTTCAGCAGGTGCGGGTCCATGTGCATCTCGGTGCCGATGCCGTGGCCGCCGTAGTCCTCGATGATCCCGTACTTGCCGCCGCCCGGCTTGGGCTGGCGGCGGATGTACGTCTCGATCGCCCGGGAGACGTCGACGAGCCGGTTGCCCTGCTTCATGGCCGCGATGCCGGCCCACATCGACTCCTCGGTCACCCGGGACAGCTCGATCAGCTCCGGGGAGTGACCGGACCCGACGAACGCCGTGTAGGCGGCGTCACCGTGCCAGCCGTCGACGATCGCGCCGCAGTCGACGGAGATGACGTCACCATCCTTGAGGACGACGTCGTCGGAGGGGATGCCGTGGACCACGACCTCGTTCACGGAGGTGCAGATCGTCGCCGGGAAACCGCCGTAGCCGAGGAAGTTCGGCTGGGCGTTGTGCTCGGCGAGCACCTTGCGGGCGACCAGGTCCAGATCCTTCGTCGTGGCCCCGGGCACGGCGGCCTCCCGCGTGGCCGCGTGGATGGCGGCGACGACCAGCCCCGCCTCACGCATCTTGGCGATCTGCTCAGGGCTCTTGATCTGCACCATGGGGACGACGGCCTTTCTGGGACCACGGGGGATGACGAACGCTTCCAACGATACGGGGCACGATCCACGGCCGGCCGTGCCACCGTCCCGCTCGTCCCCCGGCAGACCACAGCCGCGGCCCTCGAGCGAAGGACCGCGGCTGCAATCGACGTACAAGAACTACTTCACGCTCTTCAGCGCCTCCAGCGCCCGCTTGGTGACCTCGTCGACCGGCCCCAATGCGGAGATGGTCACGACCAGCCCCTGCGCCCGGTAGTAGTCGATGATCGGCTCGGTCTGCGTGTGGTAGACCTCCAGCCGCTTGCGCACCGTCTCCTCGGAGTCGTCGTCGCGCTGGTACAGCTCGCCACCACACACGTCGCACACGCCCTCCTGCGCCGGCGGGCTGTACGTCACATGGAAGACGTGCGACGAGTCCTTGCGGCAGACCCGGCGCCCGGCGATCCGCTTGACGACCTCGTCCTCGGGGACTTCCAGGTCGAGTACGGCATCCAGCTTGACGCCCTCGGTCTGCAGCAGCTCGTCCAGCGCCTTGGCCTGCGACACATTGCGCGGGAAGCCGTCCAGCAGGAAGCCGGCCTGGGCGTCAGGCTGCTGCATGCGGTCCTTGGCCATGGCGATGGTGACCTCGTCGGGGACGAGATTGCCCGCGTCCATGTACGACTTCGCGAGCTTCCCGAGTTCGGTCTGCCGGCTGATGTTGGCGCGGAATAGGTCACCGGTGGAGATGTGCGGGATGCGCAGTTTCTCGGCAAGGCGGGTGGCCTGCGTACCTTTTCCAGCACCCGGCGGCCCGACGAGGACAATTCGCATCAGCGGAGGAACCCTTCGTAATTGCGCTGCTGGAGCTGGCTCTCGATCTGCCTCACCGTCTCGAGACCCACACCCACGATGATCAGGATGCTGGTCCCGCCGAACGGGAAGTTCTGGTTTGCCCCGAAACCAGCCAACGCCATTGTCGGCACGAGAGAGATCAGGCCCAAGTACAGCGAACCCGGCCAGGTGATCCGGTTGAGTACGTAGCTGAGGTACTCAGCGGTCGGTCGGCCAGCCCGGATGCCCGGGATGAAGCCACCATACTTCTTCATGTTGTCGGCGACTTCCTCGGGGTTGAAGGAGATCGCGACGTAGAAGAAGGCGAAGAACACGATGAGCAGGAAGTACAGGATGATGTGCGGCGTCGCCCCCGGGTCCGCCAGGTTCTTCTCGATCCAGGTCTTCCAGCCGGCGTTGCCGCTCGAGAACTGGGCGACCAGCGCCGGGATGTAGAGCAGCGACGCGGCGAAGATGACGGGGATCACACCCGCCTGGTTCACCTTCAGCGGGATGTACGTCGACGTGCCGCCGTAGGAGCGGCGGCCGACCATCCGCTTGGCGTACTGCACGGGGATCCGGCGCTGGGCCTGCTCGACGAAGACGACCAGACCGACCATGACGAAGCCCACGAGCATGACGGTGCCGAACTCGATCCAGCCGCCGGCGAGGCTGCCCTGCTCCTTGATGGCCCACAGGGCGGAGGGGAAGGTCGCGGCGATCGAGATGAACATCAGGATCGACATGCCGTTGCCGATGCCGCGGTCGGTGATCAGCTCACCGAGCCACATGACCGCGGCCGTACCGGCGGTCATGGTGATCACCATGGTGACGGTGACGAAGATCGACTGGTCCGGGACGATCTGGCTCGCGACCGGGCAGCCCTGGAACAGGGCGCCACTGCGGGCGGTGGCCACCAGGCCGGTGCCCTGCAGGATGGCGAGCGCGACCGTGAGGTAACGGGTGTACTGCGTGATCTTCGCCGTACCGGCCTGACCCTCCTTCTTGAGGGCTTCCAGGCGCGGGATCACCACCGTCAGCAGCTGCAGAATGATGGCCGCGGTGATGTACGGCATGATGCCCAGCGCGAAGATCGTGATCTGGAGCAGCGCGCCGCCGCTGAACATGTTCACCAGACCGAACAGACCCGAATTGGCCTCGGCGTTGTCGATACAGGTCTGGACGTTGCGGTAGTCGACGCCCGGAATGGGAACGTTTGTACCGACGCGGTACACCACGATGATGCCGAGCGTGAAGAGCAGCTTCTTGCGCAGGTCGGGCGTCTTGAACGCCCGGGCGAACGCGGTGAGCACGGTGCCTCCTGCGACCCCCCGCGCAACTGCGTCAAGGGTGACGGTCTTGAGATTCCGACTAAGGACGAATACGTAACGGTCAACTGCCGCCCTGAGTGCCCGCCAGGGGCCCCCGAGGTCAATGGGCAGCGCAGGCCACCTTACCGGCGACCATGCCGCCCTAGGAACGACCAACCGGGGATACCCCAAATGTGGAGTATCCCCGGTCGGGATCGCTCTACGTCATCAAGACACCTGAAGTGATCAGACGAGCTCGGTGACGGTACCGCCGGCGGCGGTGATCTTCTCCTTGGCGGAGCCGGAGACGGCGTCGACCGTCACCTGCAGCGCCACGGAGATCTCGCCCTGGCCGAGGACCTTGACGAGGCTGTTCTTGCGCACGGCACCCTTGGCGACCAGGTCCGCGACCGTGACCTCCCCGCCCTCGGGGTAGAGGGAGGCGAGCTTGTCCAGGTTGACGACCTGGAACTCGGTCTTGAACGGGTTCTTGAAGCCCTTCAGCTTCGGGAGACGCATGTGGAGCGGCATCTGGCCACCCTCGAAGCTCTCCGGAACCTGGTAGCGGGCCTTGGTGCCCTTCGTACCACGACCGGCCGTCTTACCCTTCGACGCCTCACCACGACCGACACGGGTCTTGGCGGTCTTGGCGCCGGGGGCGGGACGGAGGTTGTGGATCTTGAGCGGGTTCTGCTCCGCCATGATCAGTCGACCTCCTCGACCGTCACGAGGTGGCGGACGGTGTGCACCATGCCGCGGAACTCGGGACGGTCCTCCTTGACGACCTGCGTGTTGATCCCCTTGAGACCAAGGGAGCGCAGGGTGTCACGGTGGTTCTGCTTGCTGCCGATGTAGGACTTGACCTGCGTAATCCTGAGCTGCGCCATGATTTACGCACCCGCCCCGGCACGCGCACGGAGAAGAGCCGCGGGAGCGACGTCCTCGAGCGGCAGACCACGGCGGGCCGCGATCTCCTCGGGACGCTGCAGGCCCTTGAGGGCCTCCACGGTCGCGTGCACGATGTTGATCTGGTTGTCGGAGCCGAGCGACTTCGACAGCACGTCGTGGATACCGGCGCACTCGAGCACGGCGCGCACCGGACCACCGGCGATCACACCGGTACCCGGGGACGCGGGCTTGAGCAGCACGACGCCGGCAGCCTTCTCACCCTGGATCGGGTGCGGGATGGTGCCCTGGATGCGGGGGACCTTGAAGAAGTGCTTCTTGGCCTCCTCGACGCCCTTGGCGATGGCGGCCGGCACCTCCTTGGCCTTGCCGTATCCGACACCCACGGTGCCGTCACCGTCGCCCACCACGACCAGCGCGGTGA
Source organism: Streptomyces sp. NPDC052079 (assembly GCF_040680275.1). Classification (NCBI taxonomy): domain Bacteria; kingdom Bacillati; phylum Actinomycetota; class Actinomycetes; order Kitasatosporales; family Streptomycetaceae; genus Streptomyces; species Streptomyces sp. NPDC052079. The sequence goes on along the minus strand of NZ_JBFAWL010000001.1, from coordinate 166,316 downwards.
AGCTGAAGCGACGACCACCCTTCACAACCTTGGCGACACGGTTGATCGCGACAACGCGCTCAACGTATGCGGTCTTCTCGGCGGCAGCTGCGCCGCCGTCACGGCCCTTCCGGTCCCGCCGCTCGCCGCCACCGGCACCGCCACCGCGGCGCTGGGGTCCAGCCATTGGAATTACCTCTCTCTGTTTCCGCTAGCTACACGACAGCGATGAGTCGCTGCCGCGACGGGCGGCTTAGAACTTCAGCCCGGCTTCGCGGGCGGCGTCCGCCAGGGCGGCGATGCGCCCGGCGTACTGATTGCCACCACGGTCGAACACGACGGCCTCGATACCGGCGGCCTTGGCGCGCTCGGCGACCAGGGCGCCGACCTGCTTGGCCTGCGCGGACTTGTCGCCTTCGCCACCGCGGACGGACGCGTCCAGGGTGGACGCCGACGCCAGGGTGTGCCCCTTCAGGTCGTCGATCACCTGCGCCACGATGTGGCGGTTGGAACGAGTCACGACCAGGCGAGGACGCTCGGCGGTACCGGCGACCTTCTTGCGGATCCGGATGTGACGACGCTTGATAGCAGCACGCTTGTAGGCGTCGCCCTTGAGGATCTTCTGCCCGTATGCCATGGCTTACTTACCCGCCTTTCCGACCTTGCGGCGGATGACTTCGCCCTCGTACTTGACGCCCTTGGCCTTGTACGGGTCGGGCTTGCGCAGCTTGCGGATGTTGGCCGCAACCTCGCCGACCTTCTGCTTGTCGATGCCCTCGACCGAGAAACGGGTGGGGGCCTCCACCTTGAAGGTGATGCCCTCGGGGGCCTCAACCGTGATCGGGTGGCTGTAGCCGAGGGAGAACTCAAGGTTCGAACCCTTGGCGACAACGCGGTAACCGACACCGCTGATCTCGAGCTTCTTCACGTAACCTTCGGTCACGCCGGTGATCATGTTCGCCACCAGCGTGCGGGACAGGCCGTGCAGAGCCCTGTTCTGACGCTCGTCGTTGGGGCGGGTGACGTTCAGCACGCCGTCCTCACCCTTGGCGATCTCGATCGGCGCCACGACGGTGTGGGTCAGCGTGCCCTTGGGGCCCTTGACCGACACCGTACGGCCGTCGATGGTGACGTCCACGCCGGCGGGAACCGCGATGGGGAGCTTGCCGATGCGCGACATAGCTGTTTCCTCCGTTCCCTTCCGCTACCAGACGTAGGCGAGGACTTCCCCACCCACGCCCTTCTTGCCGGCCTGCTTGTCGGTGAGGAGCCCGTGCGACGTGGAGATGATCGCCACGCCGAGGCCGCCCAGCACCTTCGGCAGGTTGGTGGACTTCGCGTACACCCGGAGACCGGGCTTGGAGATCCGCTTGATGCCCGCGATGGAGCGCTCACGGTTGGGGCCGAACTTCAGCTCCAGGACGAGGTTCTTGCCGACCTCGGCGTCCTCGACCTTCCAGCCCGTGATGAAGCCCTCCTGCTGGAGGATCTCCGCGATGTGCGACTTGATCTTCGAGTGCGGCATCGCCACGGAGTCGTGGTACGCCGAGTTCGCGTTCCGCAGACGCGTAAGCATGTCTGCGATCGGATCAGTCATGGTCATGAATTGGCCTTCGGCCTCTCTCGCCGGGGTTTCCTGGTGCGCCATCCCTCTCCCCGATCCGAGACGGGACGGGTGCGGCGCGGTGGACCTACGGCGTAGTAAGTCGTCTGGGGCGCGGCAGGCGCCCAACCCCACAAGCCTAAGCCATGCGGAGCGGGGCCCCTGCCGGTTCCCTTTGCTTACCGAGAGCCCTGGGAGTCCGGAATTGCCGGGACTACCAGGAGCTCTTGGTCACGCCCGGCAGCTCGCCACGGTGAGCCATCTCACGAAGGCACACGCGGCACAGGCCGAACTTGCGGTACACGGAGTGCGGACGACCGCAGCGCTGGCAGCGGGTGTAGCCGCGCACTCCGAACTTGGGCTTGCGAGCAGCCTTCGCGATGAGAGCCTTCTTCGCCATCTCGCTCACGCCTCCTTGAACGGGAAGCCGAGGTGACGGAGAAGGGCGCGGCCCTCTTCGTCATTGGTCGCCGTGGTGACCACGGTGATGTCCATACCCCGGACACGGTCGATCTTGTCCTGGTCGATCTCGTGGAACATGACCTGCTCCGTGAGACCGAAGGTGTAGTTGCCACGGCCGTCGAACTGCTTGGGGGACAGACCGCGGAAGTCGCGGATGCGCGGCAGCGCGAGCGACAGGGTGCGGTCCAGGAACTCCCACATGCGGTCGCCACGGAGCGTGACGTGGGCACCGATCGGCTGACCCTCACGCAGCTTGAACTGCGCGATGGACTTGCGGGCCTTGGTGACGGCCGGCTTCTGACCGGTGATCGTGGTGAGGTCGCGGATGGCGCCCTCGATCAGCTTGGAGTCGCGGGCGGCGTCGCCCACACCCATGTTGACCACGATCTTGACGAGGCCGGGAACCTGCATGACGTTCTCGTAGGAGAACTGCTCGCGCAGCTTGCCCGCGATCTCCTCGCGGTACTTCGTCTTCAGACGCGGAGTGATGGTGGTCGTCATCAGATGTCCTCACCCGTCCGCTTGGCAACGCGGATCTTGTTGCCTTCGTCGTCGAAGCGGTAACCGACGCGCGTGACGACCTTCTTGCCGTCCTTCTCCACGACCAGCTGGACGTTGGAGACGTGGATCGGGGCCTCGGTGGTCACGATGCCGCCGGCCTGCGAACCGCGAGCGGTCGGACCGGCCTTGGTGTGCTTCTTGACCCGGTTGACACCCTCGACCAGGACACGCTCGTCGCGCGGGTAAGCGGCAATGACCTTGCCCTGCTTGCCCTTGTCCTTGCCGGTGATGACCTGGACCAGGTCGCCCTTCTTGATCTTCATGCTCACAGCACCTCCGGCGCGAGGGAGATGATCTTCATGAACTTCTTCTCGCGCAGCTCACGGCCGACGGGGCCGAAGATACGGGTGCCACGAGGGTCGCCGTCGTTCTTCAGAATGACGGCGGCGTTCTCGTCGAAGCGGATGTACGAGCCGTCCGGACGGCGGCGCTCCTTGACGGTGCGAACGATGACCGCCTTGACGACGTCACCCTTCTTCACGTTGCCACCGGGGATCGCGTCCTTGACGGTGGCGACGATGACGTCACCGATGCCCGCGTAGCGGCGACCGGAGCCACCGAGCACACGGATGCAAAGGATCTCCTTCGCACCAGTGTTGTCGGCGACACGCAGTCGCGACTCCTGCTGGATCACGTCTATCTCCTGTTTGTCTGCCGGTTCCCCGGGGGCCGATCACGATCGGCCCCCGGAGCCTGGCGGAACTGTCCTGCGGGGGATGCCCCGCAGGAACGTACTGTTTGGAATTCCCTTGCGGGAATTACCTACTTGGCCTTCTCGAGGATCTCGACGATGCGCCAGTGCTTCGTCGCCGACAGCGGCCGGGTCTCCATCAGGAGGACGCGGTCACCGACGCCGGCAGCGTTCTGCTCGTCGTGGGCCTTGAGCTTGCTCGTGCTGCGGATGACCTTGCCGTACAGCGCGTGCTTCTTGCGGTCCTCGACGGCGACGACGACGGTCTTGTCCATCTTGTCGCTGACGACGATGCCCTCACGCGTCTTGCGGAAGCCACGGGCCTCAGTGTTCGTCTCAGTCACGTTGTTCTCGCTCATCAGGCGTTCTCCACCGTTTCGATGCCCAGCTCACGCTCGCGCATCAGGGTGTAGATCCGCGCGATGTCCTTGCGGACCGCCTTCAGACGGCCATGGTTCTCGAGCTGTCCCGTCGCCGCCTGGAAGCGGAGGTTGAACAGCTCTTCCTTGGCCTCGCGAAGCTTCGCAAGAAGCTCCTCGTTGCCCAGCTCGCGCAGCTCGGACGCCTTGGTACCGGCCGACATCACGCTTCACCTGCCTCGCGCTTGACGATCTTGCACTTCATCGGCAGCTTGTGAGCCGCACGGGTCAGGGCCTCGCGCGCGATCTTCTCGTTGGGGTACGACAGCTCGAACATCACGCGTCCGGGCTTGACGTTGGCCACCCACCACTCCGGGGAGCCCTTACCGGAACCCATGCGGGTCTCGGCCGGCTTCTTGGTGAGGGGGCGGTCCGGGTAAATGTTGATCCAGACCTTGCCGCCACGCTTGATGTGACGGGTCATCGCGATACGAGCCGCCTCGATCTGGCGGTTCGTCACGTACGCCGGGGTCAGCGCCTGGATACCGTACTCGCCGAACGCAACCTGCGTGCCACCCTTCGACATGCCGTTGCGCTTGGGGTGGTGCTGCTTGCGGTGCTTGACCCTACGGGGGATCAGCATGTCGGTCAGGCCTCCGTTCCGGTGCTCTCAGCCGGAGCGGGCGCCGGAGCCTCGGCCTTGGGGGCCTCGGCAGCGGGAGCCTGCTGCGGCTTGCGACCGCGACCGCCACGCTCGCCACCGCGGCCACCACGGGCCGGGCGGTCAGCGCCACCACGGGCCGGGCGGTTGCCGGCGCGGGCAGCGGCGTTCTCGGCGCGGACCTCGGCGATGTTCTTGACGTCGCCCTTGTAGATCCAGACCTTCACACCGATGCGGCCGAAGGTCGTCTTGGCCTCGAAGAAGCCGTAGTCCACGTTCGCGCGGAGCGTGTGCAGGGGCACACGGCCCTCGCGGTAGAACTCCGAGCGGGACATCTCGGCGCCGCCGAGGCGGCCACCGCACTGGATCTTGATGCCCTTGGCGCCCGCCTTCATCGCCGACTGCATGCTCTTGCGCATGGCGCGGCGGAAGGAGACGCGGGAGGAGAGCTGCTCGGCGACGGCCTGGGCGACCAGCTGAGCATCGGTCTCGGGGTTCTTGACCTCGAGGATGTTCAGCTGGACCTGCTTGCCGGTGAGCTTCTCGAGGTCGCCGCGGATGCGGTCGGCCTCGGCACCACGGCGGCCGATGACGATGCCCGGACGAGCGGTGTGGATGTCCACACGCACGCGGTCACGGGTGCGCTCGATCTCGACCTTGGAGATGCCGGCGCGCTCCATGCCGGACGTCATCATCCGGCGGATGGCGACGTCTTCCTTGACGTAGTCCTTGTACAGCTTGTCGGCGTACCAACGCGACTTGAAGTCGGTCGTGACACCGAGCCGGAACCCGTGCGGGTTTACCTTCTGGCCCATTACCGGGTTCCTTCCTTGCTGCTGACGACCACGGTGATGTGGCTGGTCCGCTTGCGGATCCGGTAGGCACGGCCCTGGGCACGCGGACGGAACCGCTTCAGGGTCGGGCCCTCGTCGACGTAGGCCTCGGAAATGAAGAGGCTGTCGACATCGGTGTGGTCGTAGTTGTGCGCGGCATTGGCGATGGCGCTGTCCAGCACCTTGCCGACCGGCACGCTCGCGGCCTGCGGGGCGAAACGCAGGACCGCCTGAGCCTCCGTGGCGTCCATGCCACGGATGAGGTCCACCACGCGGCGGGCCTTCATGGGCGTGACGCGGATGTACCGCGCCTGGGCCCTGGCTTCCATGGTTGTCCCTTCAGTGTCTGTCATGGTCGATTGCACCCCGCCGACTAGCGGCGCTTCGACTTCCGGTCGTCCTTGACGTGGCCCCGGAAGGTGCGGGTCGGCGAGAACTCGCCGAGCTTGTGGCCGACCATCGACTCGGTGACAAACACCGGAATGTGGGTCTTGCCGTTGTGCACCGCGATCGTGTGGCCGAGCATCGCCGGGACGATCATCGAGCGGCGGGACCAGGTCTTGATGACGTTCTTGGTACCGGCTTCGTTCTGGACTTCCACCTTCTTCATCAGGTGGTCGTCGACGAAGGGTCCCTTCTTCAAGCTACGAGGCATCTCAACCCGTCCTTAGCGCTTCTTGTTCGTCTTGCGGCGGCGGACGATGTACTTGTTCGACGCCTTCTTGGGCGAACGAGTACGGCCTTCCTTCTTGCCCCACGGGGACACAGGGTGGCGGCCACCGGAGGTACGGCCCTCACCACCACCGTGCGGGTGGTCAACCGGGTTCATGACGACACCACGGACGGTCGGGCGGACGCCCAGCCACCGCTTGCGGCCTGCCTTGCCCCAGTTGATGTTGCTCTGCTCGGCGTTGCCGACCTCGCCCACAGTGGCGCGGCAGCGGACGTCGACCAGGCGGATCTCGCCGGACGGCATGCGCAGGTGGGCCATCTGGCCCTCCTTCGCGAGCAGCTGCACCGAGGCGCCGGCGGAGCGGGCGAACTTGGCGCCGCCGCCGGGACGCAGCTCGATGGCGTGCAGCGTCGTACCGACCGGGATGTTACGCAGGGCAAGGTTGTTGCCCGGCTTGATGTCGGCCCCGGGACCGTTCTCCACGCGGTCGCCCTGGTTCAGGCCACGCGGCGCGAGGATGTAACGCTTCTCGCCGTCCACGTAGTGCAGGAGCGCGATGCGCGCGGTGCGGTTGGGGTCGTACTCGATGTGCGCGACCTTCGCCGGCACGCCGTCCTTGTCGTGACGACGGAAGTCGATCACTCGGTAGGCGCGCTTGTGGCCACCGCCCTGGTGGCGGACGGTCACACGACCGGAATTGTTACGGCCGCCCTTGCTGTGCAGGGGACGGACCAGCGACTTCTCCGGCGTGGACCGCGTGACCTCGACGAAGTCGGCGACGCTGGAGCCACGACGGCCCGGAGTCGTCGGCTTGTACTTGCGGATACCCATTTCTCAGTCCTCGTCCGATATCGAACGATCCTGACCGCTTACGCGGTCGGACCGCCGAAGATGTCGATACGGTCGCCCTCGGCGAGGGTCACGATCGCGCGCTTGGTCGCCGCACGCTGGCCGAAGCCGGTGCGGGTCCGCTTGCGCTTGCCGATGCGGTTGATCGTGTTGACCCCGGTGACCTTGACCTCGAAGACCGCCTGGACGGCCTGCTTGATCTGGGTCTTGTTCGCGTTGGGGTCGACGAGGAACGTGTACTTGTTCTCGTCGATCAGCGCGTAGCTCTTCTCCGACACGACCGGCTTCAGCAGGACGTCACGGGGGTCCGTGTACGCCTTGCTCGCCGGGGTGACGACGGTGTTCTTGCCCTCGGCGGCGTGACGGCGCGCCTTGGCGACGCGCGCAGCCTTGGCCGCCTTGGCGGCCTTCGAGGCGATCGAGGGGTGACGGGCAGCCATCAGACCTCGCTCCCTTCGTTGTCGTTGGCCTTGTTCGGGCCGGCGACGAAGGACTCGAAAGCGGCCTTGGTGAAGACCACATCGTCCGAGACGAGCACGTCGTACGTGTTCAGCTGGCCCGGCTCCAGGATGTGGACCTGGGGCAGGTTGCGGGCGGACAGCCACGCGGCCTCGTCGGCGCGGTCGACGACCAGGAGCAGGTTCTTGCGCTCCGAGATCTTGCCGAACAGCGTCTTGGCGGCCTTCGTGGAGGGCGTCTCACCCTCGATCACGCCGGTGACGACGTGAATGCGGTTGTGGCGGGCCCGGTCGGTGAGGGCGTGGCGCAGGGCCGCGGCCTTCATCTTCTTCGGGGTCCGCTGCGAGTAGTCACGCGGCTGCGGGCCGTGGACGATGCCACCGCCGGCGAACTGCGGAGCGCGGGTCGAGCCCTGACGGGCGCGGCCGGTGCCCTTCTGGCGGTACGGCTTGCGGCCACCACCACGGACTTCACCGCGGGTCTTGGTCTTGTGGGTGCCCTGGCGGGCAGCGGCCAGCTGCGCGACGACGACCTGGTGGATCAGCGGGATGCTGACCTTCTCGACGTCGAAGATCTCCGCGGGGAGTTCGACGGTACCGGCCTTGTCGCCCGCCGGCGAAAGGATGTCAACAGTGCTCATCGGTTACCTCAGGCCCCCTTGGCCGCGGTGCGGACCAGGACGAGGCCGCCGTTCGGACCGGGAACCGCGCCCTTGATGAGCAGCAGACCCTTCTCCGCGTCAACGGCGTGGACGGTCAGGTTCTGGGTGGTGACCCGCTCGTTGCCCATGCGGCCCGCCATGCGGAGGCCCTTGAACACACGGCCCGGGGTGGCGCAGCCACCGATGGAACCGGGCGAGCGGTGCTTGCGCTGGGTACCGTGTCCGGCGCCGAGACCACGGAAGTTGTGGCGCTTCATGACACCGGCGAAGCCCTTGCCCTTGCTCTTGCCGGTCACGTCGACCTTGACACCGGCCTCGAACACCTCGGCGGTGACTTCCTGGCCCAGCGTGTACTCGGAGGCGTCCGACGTGCGGATCTCGACGAGGTGACGACGGGGGGTGACGTCGGCCTTGGCGAAGTGGCCCTTGAGGGGCTTGTTCACCTTGCGCGGGTCGATCTCGCCGAAGGCGATCTGGACCGACTCGTAGCCGTCGACGTCGTTCGTACGGACCTGGGTGACGACGTTGGGGCCGGCCTTGACGACGGTGACCGGAACAACACGGTTGTTCTCGTCCCACACCTGCGTCATGCCGAGCTTCTCGCCCAGGATGCCCTTGATCTGCTTAGCCATCTCTTCAGATCACCGGCCTCAGAGCTTGATCTCGATGTCGACACCGGCCGGGAGGTCGAGTCGCATCAGAGAGTCAACGGTCTTGGGGGTCGGGTCGAGGATGTCGATCAGGCGCTTGTGCGTGCGCATCTCGAAGTGCTCGCGCGAGTCCTTGTACTTGTGCGGCGACTTGATGACGCAGTACACGTTCTTCTCAGTGGGCAGCGGCACCGGGCCCGCGACCGACGCACCAGTGCGGGTCACCGTCTCGACGATCTTCTTCGCCGAGGAGTCGATGACCTCGTGGTCGTAGGCCTTGAGCCGGATGCGGATCTTCTGTCCCGCCATGGCTACTTCGTAGTCCTGTCTCTCTTACGCTCTGGACCCGGCAGGGGTCCCTCTCGTTCCGACCCACGCGGTCGGGCGTGTCGCACTCCCGCTGACACAGATGTCCCTTGTTCGAACATCCCTGCGGGATTGACACGGCCCTACCAGAACCGCGGACCGGGGGCGAAAGGCCCACCGGGTGCCTGGCCGGCGCCGCACATACGCTTCCCGGAAGATTCCCGTACGTCCGCCCCTGCACCTTGCGGTGCCATGCATGGGACGACGAGTACTGTGGGACTCGCTTCCGGTCCTCCCGGCGGGAGGCGCGCAGCATCAACGCTCGACCGAGCAACTCCGACAGTCTGCCATAACGGGCGGGGGCCTGGCCAATCGGGCGGAAGAGATTACCCCGAGAGTGACCTGGATCAAACAGGGCGGCGCCGGTCAGGCGGGTGTGGCGACCGTGAGGATCACCGCCGCGTCCTCCAGGGCCTGCAGCCCGTGGCGGGCCGGAGGGATGGCGATGAGATCGCCGGTGCGCCCCTCCCAGTGGGCATCGCCGCTGGTCAGGCGCACGCGACCGCGCAGAACCAGCAGGGTGGCCTCGCCGGGACTGTCGTGCTCGGCGAGGCTCGTACCGGCGGTCAGCGCGAGCAGCGTCTGACGCAGGGTGTGTTCGTGCCCGCCGTACACGGTGGTGGCGCTACGGCCGTTGGCCGCGGCGGCGGCACGGTCCAGGTGCTCACGGGCCAGGGCGTCAAGGGAGCGCTTCTGCATGCCCCCAACCCTTCCCGCCCGGGCGGTGGGCCCACCAGGGCCATGTGGGGCACATCGCACGCGGTCCTCCGTGATACCGGCGCAGCGCCGTCGACGCCGCTGCCACCGTCCCCGGAGCCGATCACGCGCCCGCTGCTCACCCACCGTGCCCCGCACGCTGGACGGGTCACCTACGTCGGTCTCGCGGCGTTCCGCATACACCGGGCGGGGTGACTGCGCCTCCCGGGGATTCCCTACCTCGGGACCTCCCGGAGACCACCGTCCACCTCTGCTGCGTGGACAGCCACGGGCGGCGCGGGGTCGCGTCCCTCTCCCTGAACGCGCCCAGACTGATCCCCGGTGGCGGTCGGGCGCCTGGGGTTCGGGATGCCGTACGTCTGGTCCCGGATGAGCGTCGGCCATCCCGACGGCGCCACCGTCGGATACACCGGCTCCCGACGGTGGCCCGGGCCGGGCGGCGGGGGCGGCCGGCTCATCGTGCGCCGCGCGGGCCGATCGGGGAGCCAACCGAGCTGGAGCACTTCCTCACCGCGCGCTGGGGCATGCACGGCGTCTTCTTCGGCCGGCCGGCGTACCTGCCCAACCCGCATCCGCGCTGGCCGCTGCACCGGGGGAGTCGGTGGAGTGCGAGGGGGACCTGGTCACCGCGGTCGCCGGGGAGCCGGTGAGCGTGCTGTACTCACCGGGCGTCCCCGCCCGTTTCGTACGGTCGGCCCGTCCGGTCGGCCTGCCCACGCCGTGACGGCGTGAAGGGGCAGGTCCGCGCCGGACGAGGCCCTGCTTCGGCGTCACCTCCGGACGCCGGGCGGACGTGGCTGCGTCAGATGACGCCCTGCGCGAGCATCGCGTCCGCCACTCGCTCGAAGCCGGCGATGTTCGCGCCGGTGACGTAGTCGCCGGGGGCGCCGTAGCGCTCGGCGGTCTCGGCGCAGGTGGTGTGGATGTCGGTCATGATGCGCGCCAGCTCCTGCTCGACCTGGTCGGCCTTCCAGGAGGTGCGCGAGGCGTTCTGCGTCATCTCCAGCGCGCTGACCGCGACACCGCCCGCGTTGGCGGCCTTGCCGGGGCCGAAGGCGACGCCGGCCCGCTGGAGCAGGTCGACGGCCTCGGGCGTGGTCGGCATGTTCGCGCCCTCGGAGACCGCCTTGACGCCGTTGCGGATCAGGGCGGCGGCGTCGTCCGCGGTCAGCTCGTTCTGCGTGGCCGACGGCAGGGCGACGTCCGCGGGGACCTCCCACACCCGCCCGCCGGGCACGAACCGCGCGGAGGCTCCACGGCGCTCGGCGTACGTGCTCACGCGGCCGCGCTCGACCTCCTTGATCTGGCGCAGCAGCTCCAGGTCGATGCCCTTCTCGTCGACGACGTAGCCGCCGGAGTCGGAGCAGGTCACGGGGTTGGCGCCGAGGGCGGCCAGCTTCTGGATGGTGTAGATCGCCACGTTGCCGGAGCCGGAGACGACGGCGGTCTGCCCCTCCAGGTCCTCGCCGCGGGCGCGCAGCATGGCCTCCGCGAACAGCACGTTGCCGTATCCGGTCGCCTCCGGGCGGATCAGCGAGCCGCCCCAGCCGGCGCTCTTGCCGGTCAGCACGCCGCCCTCCCAGCGGTTGGTGATCCGCCGGTACTGGCCGAACAGGTAGCCGATCTCGCGGGCGCCGACACCGATGTCGCCGGCCGGGATGTCGGTGTACTCACCGATGTGCCGGTACAGCTCGGTCATGAAGGACTGGCAGAAGCGCATGACTTCGGCGTCGCTGCGGCCCTGCGGGTCGAAGTCGCTGCCGCCCTTGCCGCCGCCGATGCCGAGCCCGGTCAGTGCGTTCTTGAAGATCTGCTCAAAGCCCAGGAACTTGATGATCCCGAGGTTGACCGACGGGTGGAAGCGCAGACCGCCCTTGTACGGGCCGAGGGCGCTGTTGAACTCGATCCGGAAGCCCCGGTTGACCTGGGTCCGGCCGTTGTCGTCCTGCCACGGCACCCGGAAGATGATCTGCCGCTCCGGCTCGACGAGCCGCTCGATGAGCCCGGGCTCGGCGTACTCGGGCCGGGCCGCGAGCACCGGGGCGAGCGTGTCCAGCACCTCGCGCGCGGCCTGGTGGAACTCGGGCTCCGCGGGGTTGCGGCGCTCGACCTCGGCGCGCAGCTGGTCGAGGGAGGTCTTGGGGTCGGGTCGTGAAGTCACGGAGTCCCTTTCTGGCACGGCTGACACCGGTAGCAGCACCGGTGATGAGCGCTCGGCGCCGTTGCCGCGCGCGGGACAGTGGCCGCCCCGGATGTACTCGACAGGACGGCCGACCCTTCCAGTGTTACTCCTGCGTTAACGCAAAACCAAGGGCCAAGCGCAATCGTCCGCTATCTGGACAACACGCACGGACTACGGATGCCCCGCCCGACACCGACGGAACCGGCCCCGGCTGCGCTGTGACAGCGCAGCCGGGGCCGGTTGTCGTCATGGCAGGCCCGTCGGGAGCAGGCTCAGTCCGCCGCGAACACCTCCGCCATCGACTCGGCAGTCAGCGCCCGCGTCAACCAATGCCCCAGCACATCCGGATCGCCACATCCGACGATGCGCTCACGGTCCCCTTCGGTCGCCTCGAGACCCCGATGACTGAGCAGACGCAGAATGCTCTCCGCCCGGCCCTCCGCGCGAAGCTGCTGGGCGGTCTGGGACTGGAAGAACGAGAGGTCCATCAGGCCCCGGCCTGTCCATCGGCCGCGAAGACCTCCGCCACCGACTCGGCAGTCAGCGCCCGCGTCAACCAATGCCCCAGCACATCCGGATCGCCACATCCGACGATGCGCTCACGGTCCCCTTCGGTCGCCTCGAGACCCCGATGACTGAGCAGATGCAGAATGGCCTTCGCCAGGCCCTTCGCCCGGCCCTCCGCCAGGCCCTTCGCCCGGCCCTCCGCCCGGCCCTCCGCCCGGCCCTCCGCGCGAAGTTGCTGGGCGGTCTGGGACTGGAAGAACGAGAGGTCCATCAGGCCCCGGCCTGTCCATCGGCCGCGAAGACCTCCGCCACCGACTCGGCAGTCAGCGCCCGCGTCAACCAATGCCCCAGCACATCCGGATCGCCACATCCGACGATGCGCTCACGGTCCCTTTCGGTCACTTCGACACCCCGATGACTGAGCAGACGCAGAATGGCCTTCGCCATACCCTCCGCCACGCCCTTCTCGTGGCCCTCCGCCCTGCCCTCCGCGCGAAGTTGCTGGGCGGTCTGGGACTGGAAGAACGAGAGGTCTACGGCCATGAGATGCCTCCAGAGATCCGCGGCCGGCGTCTTGCCGAGCCCTTGTTCCGTGAGTTCGATGAAGAAGACTGCGGTGTTCTCGTCGTCGGCCGACAGGCCCTTGAGTGCCTTTGCCAGTGCGGCCAGTATGGCATCGGCCTCCGGGTCACGGCTGTGCAGCGCAGCCGAGAGCACCGTGAGCGGGATGTCGCGTGCGGCCTCGTCGGGGCTGTCGATCACCGGTACGTCGTCGGGCCCCAGGACCAGGGGGCGCAGGCTGAGCGAGGGCCACTGCCGGGGGCCGATGTCGAACTGCCGTGCCGCCCACGCGGCCGTACCCCGGTCGGGGCAGACGACGAGGAGAACCGGCGGGATGCCGTACTTGGCGTACGCGTACGAGAGGTAGTACGCCCAACTCGCGGGCTTGCGCGGTTCCGGCTTGCTCTGTGACTCGACCGCCAGGAGGAAACTGCCGTCCTCGGTCTCCATCTTCAGCAGCGTGTCCACCCGGCGCTCCAGCGGCCGGGTTTCCGTGAGGTCGGTGGAGAGCTCGACGGAGGAGACGGGTGGGGGGAATGCGGCGCCGAGGTTTCTGGCGACGCGGGCGAAGAGGCCCGGGACCTCCTGGAAGATCCGGTGCAGGGCCTCATGGGATGAGCTGACCATGCGGCGAACATATGGGGGTGATCGCATACTCTGCTCGCATATGCGGCATCGATCATGCGATCGAGCGATCCGCATGGCGGCAGGTTGACGGCTTCAGCGCCTCAGCCAAGCGAAAGGGCCCGCACGACCGAAGTCGTGCGGGCCCTCTCAGGTGCTCGCAGCAGGAGCTACCAGGTCAGATCAGCAAGCTCACTTGTTGATCTTGGTGACCTGGCCGGCGCCCACGGTCCGGCCACCCTCACGGATGGCGAACTTGAGGCCCTCCTCCATGGCGACGGGCTGGATGAGCTCCACCTTCATCTCGGTGTTGTCACCCGGCATGACCATCTCGGTGCCCTCGGGGAGGGTCACGACGCCGGTCACGTCCGTCGTACGGAAGTAGAACTGCGGGCGGTAGTTGTTGAAGAACGGGGTGTGGCGGCCACCCTCGTCCTTCGACAGGATGTAGGCCTGGGCCTCGAACTCGGTGTGCGGGGTGACCGAGCCCGGCTTGATGATGACCTGGCCGCGCTCGACGTCCTCGCGCTTGATGCCGCGGAGCAGCAGACCGACGTTCTCACCGGCCTGGCCCTCGTCGAGCAGCTTGCGGAACATCTCGATGCCGGTGACCGTGGTGGTGGTCTTCTCCGGCTTGATGCCGATGATGTCGACGGTCTCGTTGACCTTGAGGATACCGCGCTCGATACGACCGGTGACGACGGTGCCACGACCGGTGATCGTGAAGACGTCCTCGATCGGCATCAGGAACGGCTTGTCGACGTCGCGCTCGGGCTCCGGGATGGACTCGTCCACGGCCTTCATCAGCTCGAGGACCGAGTTGCCCCACTCCTTGTCGCCCTCGAGGGCCTTCAGAGCGGAGACCTTGACGACCGGAACGTCGTCGCCCGGGAACTCGTACTCGGAGAGGAGCTCACGCACCTCGAGCTCGACGAGCTCCAGGATCTCCTCGTCGTCCACCATGTCGGCCTTGTTCAGGGCGACGACGATGTAGGGAACGCCGACCTGGCGGGCCAGGAGCACGTGCTCCTTGGTCTGCGGCATCGGGCCGTCGGTGGCGGCGACCACGAGGATGGCGCCGTCCATCTGCGCCGCACCCGTGATCATGTTCTTGATGTAGTCCGCGTGACCGGGGCAGTCGACGTGGGCGTAGTGACGCGTCTCGGTCTGGTACTCGACGTGCGCGATGGAGATGGTGATACCGCGCTGGCGCTCCTCGGGAGCCTTGTCGATCTGGTCGAAGGCCGAGGCCTCGTTCAGGTCCGGGTACGCGTCGTGCAGCACCTTGGTAATGGCGGCCGTGAGGGTCGTCTTACCGTGGTCGATGTGACCGATGGTGCCGATGTTGACGTGCGGCTTAGTCCGCTCGAACTTCGCCTTCGCCACTGGGGTCCTCCTGTGGAGTGGTTCTGTACGCCTTACTTCATCGGCGCCAGGTGATCTTTGCTGGGAAACCCGGGCCCGGGGCATTCCGCCGGGTTGGTGACGGAATGCCCACTTGCAGGCTCCGGGGTCAAGCCTAAAGCGTGTGAACGGGGTCCGTTAAACGGAGTCCGTTACTCGCCCTTGGCCTTCGCGATGATCTCCTCGGCGACGTTCCGCGGAACCTCGGCGTAGGAGTCGAACTGCATGGAGTAGCTGGCACGGCCGGACGTCTTGCTGCGCAGGTCGCCGACGTAGCCGAACATCTCCGAGAGGGGCACGAGACCCTTCACGACGCGGGCACCAGCCCGCTCCTCCATGGCCTGGATCTGGCCACGGCGGGAGTTGATGTCGCCGATGACCTCACCCATGTAGTCCTCGGGCGTGGTGACCTCGACGGCCATCATCGGCTCCAGGAGCACGGGCGAAGCCTTGCGCGCGGCCTCCTTGAAGGCCTGCGAACCGGCGATCTTGAACGCGAGCTCGGAGGAGTCGACCTCGTGGTAGCCGCCGTCGAGGAGCGTAACGCGGACGCCCGTCATCTCGTAGCCGGCCAGGATGCCGAACTGCATGGCCTCCTGGGCACCGGCGTCCACCGAAGGGATGTACTCCTTCGGGATACGGCCACCGGTCACCTTGTTCACGAACTCGTACGAGGCGTCGCCGCCCTCGATCGGCTCGATCGCGATCTGCACCTTGGCGAACTGACCGGTACCACCGGTCTGCTTCTTGTGGGTGTAGTCCACGCGCTCGACGGTCTTGCGGATCGTCTCACGGTAGGCGACCTGCGGCTTACCGACGTTGGCCTCGACCTTGAACTCACGGCGCATACGGTCGACCAGCACCTCGAGGTGCAGCTCGCCCATACCGCCGATGATGGTCTGACCGGTCTCCTCGTCCGAGTGGACCTGGAACGACGGGTCCTCCTCGGCCAGGCGCTGGATCGCGACGCCGAGCTTCTCCTGGTCGCCCTTCGACTTGGGCTCGATGGCGACCTGGATGACCGGCGCCGGGAAGTCCATGGACTCCAGGATGACCGGGCTCTTGTCGTCGGACAGCGTCTCACCGGTGGTGGTCTGCTTCAGACCCATGACGGCGACGATGTCACCGGCGCCCACCGACTCGATCTCCTCACGCTTGTTGGCGTGCATGCGGTAGATCTTGCCGATGCGCTCCTTCTTGCCCTTCACGGAGTTCAGCACCTGGGTGCCGGACTCCAGACGGCCGGAGTACACGCGGACGAAGGTGAGCTTGCCGAGGTGCGGGTCGCTCATGATCTTGAACGCCAGCGCGGCGAGGGGCTCCTCCTCCGACGGCTTGCGCGCGACGACCTTCTCCGCGTCCTTCGGGTCGTGGCCTTCGATGGCCTCGACGTCGAGCGGGGAGGGCAGGTAACGCACGACCGCGTCGAGCAGGGGCTGAACGCCCTTGTTCTTGAACGCGGTGCCGCAGAAGACGGGGGTGACGGTGGTGCTGTCGCTCTTGCCCGACGCGATGGTGATACGGCGGATCGCCGCGTACAGCTGCTCCACGGAGGGCTCGGTGCCCTCCAGGTACAGCTCCATCAGCTCCTCGTCGTTCTCGGCGACGGCCTCGAGCAGCTTGCCGCGGTACTCCTCGGCAGCCTCGGTGTGCGTGGCCGGGATGTCGACGATGTCGTACATCTCGCCCTTGGCCGCCTCGGCGGACCACACGAAGGCCTTCATCGTCACCAGGTCGACGACGCCCTTGAAGTCGGCCTCGGCACCGATCGGCAGCTGCATGACCAGCGGCTGTGCACCGAGGCGGTCGCTGATCATGTCGACGCAGCGGTGGAACTCGGCACCGGTGCGGTCGAGCTTGTTGACGAAGCAGATACGCGGAACGCCGTAGCGGTCCGCCTGACGCCACACGGTCTCGGACTGGGGCTCGACGCCGGCGACGCCGTCGAACACCGTCACGGCACCGTCGAGTACGCGCAGGGAACGCTCCACCTCGACGGTGAAGTCGACGTGGCCCGGCGTGTCGATGATGTTGATGGTGTGGTCGACGTCTTCCAGCGGCCAGTGGCAGGTGGTGGCAGCAGAGGTGATCGTGATGCCACGCTCCTGCTCCTGCTCCATCCAGTCCATGGTGGCAGCGCCGTCGTGGACCTCACCGATCTTGTACGAAACGCCGGTGTAGAACAGGATCCGCTCGGTGGTGGTCGTCTTGCCCGCGTCGATGTGGGCCATGATCCCGATGTTGCGGACCCTGGCCAGGTCAAGCGAAGTGGTAGCCATAAGGCTTCAGTCTTCTCTCGGTCTCGATGTGGACTGCGACTACCAGCGGTAGTGCGCGAAGGCCTTGTTGGACTCGGCCATCTTGTGCGTGTCCTCGCGCTTCTTCACAGCGGCACCGAGGCCGTTGCTGGCGTCGAGGAGCTCGTTGAGCAGACGCTCGGTCATGGTCTTCTCGCGACGGGCGCGGGAGTAACCGACCAGCCAGCGCAGCGCCAGGGTGTTGGCGCGGCCGGGCTTGACCTCGACCGGCACCTGGTAGGTGGCGCCACCGACACGGCGGGACTTGACCTCGAGGGTCGGCTTGATGTTCTCGAGAGCGCGCTTCAGCGTGATGACCGGGTCGTTGCCGGTCTTCTCGCGCAGGCCCTCCATGGCGCCGTAGACGATGCGCTCGGCGGTGGAGCGCTTGCCGTTCAGCAGCACCTTGTTGATCAGGGAGGTCACCAGAGGAGAACCGTAGACCGGGTCGATGATGACCGGGCGCTTCGGGGCGGGGCCCTTACGAGGCATTCTTACTTCTCCTTCTTGGCGCCGTAACGGCTGCGAGCCTGCTTGCGGTTCTTGACACCCTGGGTGTCGAGCGAGCCACGGATGATCTTGTAGCGAACACCCGGCAGGTCCTTCACACGGCCGCCGCGCACGAGCACGATGGAGTGCTCCTGCAGGTTGTGTCCCTCACCCGGAATGTAGGCCGTGACCTCGATCCCGCTGGTCAGACGCACACGCGCGACCTTACGCAGGGCCGAGTTCGGCTTCTTCGGGGTGGTCGTGAACACACGCGTGCAGACGCCACGGCGCTGAGGGGAACCCTCGAGTGCGGGCGTCTTGTTCTTCTCGACCTTGTCCTGCCGGCCCTTACGGACCAGCTGCTGGATCGTAGGCACTACTTCTCCGGTTTCTGTGTGCCGATGGGTACAGCTAACCTGGAACATCGCCGACCCACGCGGTCGGGTGTGTCGAATCCGGCGGACTCCCACCGCAAGGCAGAAGAAGGCGCTGAATTGCGGTGGCCGTTTCTCAGCCCCCGGTGCGGTGTGATGGCACGCACGAGGGCCAGGGCACACCCCAGGCACAAGGTCTGAGCGTACCTAGCTCACGGACTCCGGTCAAAACAAATGGAGCGCGGCCCGACACGCCGGACTTCTCCCCCTTCGCCCCGCCGGTCCCGCGAACCCCACCGTACGGGCTCCCTGGCCGTCCGTAGCCGCTCCCCGGCCGATCCGTGGCCGATATCCCATGTTGGCCGGATCACGCCCTTTACACATGCGGCGGTCAGTACTTTGATCCGTCCGCCGCAGACGAACGGGGGTTCAGCCTGATGACATCGGCGTCGCACGGCACGGACGACGGCAATCTGGAGGACCGGGTGCCGTTCCTGGCCCGCCTGGAGAGCCAGGAACGGACCGCGCTGCTCGCGCTCGGCCGCGAGCTGCGGTTCGCTCCCCGGGTCGTCCTGCTGCACCAGCGCGAGCCCTCTTCCCACGTCCTGTTCCTGGTGCAGGGCTGGACCAAGGTCACCGCCGCGGCGGCCAACGGCTACGAGGCGCTGCTCGCCCTGCGCGGCGCCGGGGACGTCGTCGGCGAGTCGGCGGCGCTGACCGGGCGCCCGCGCTCGGCGACGGTGACCGCGCTGGAGCCGGTGCGGGCGGTGGCCGTGGAGCACGGGCGTTTCAAGGACTTCCTGGGCCACTCCCCCGCGGTGTCCTTCGCCCTTCTCGGCCTCACGGCGGACCGCACCCGGGCGGCCGACCGGCGGCGCCTGGAGTTCGCGTCGATGAGCGTCCGCCAGCGCTTCGCGGTGCTCCTGCTGGATCTGGCCCGCAGCCACGGCCGCCGCACCGCCGAGGGCATCGAGCTCGCCGTTCCGCTCAGCAAGCAGGAGCTCGCGGGTTCGGTCGGCGCGTCGCGGGAGATGGTCCAGCGTCTGCTGCGCGAACTGCGCGAGAAGGAGGCCGTCTCGACCGGCCGCCGCACCCTGCTGATCCTCCGCCCCGGCATCCTCCGCAGAATCGCCGCCACGGACCAGCCGACCACCGGCATCCCGTCCCCACGGGCTTAGGGCGGCGAATCATGCCGGGGACGCGGGGTCTGAATACCCCATCTACGGCGTTGTCGTCGGTCGCCGACTCCCTCCTCCGCCTTGCAGCTGGACGCACCAGACCCCGCTCGCCTGGATTGCGCGGCGCCGCCCCTTTCCCCGACTTCATCCGCCGGACAGGCCCACGCTGCGGGCAGTCGCCCCGCGCAGCACCAGCACCAGCACCGCGCTCTGTGCACACGTTCACACTTCCAATGGGTCATACGCCCTCACACCCCACCCCCCGCTCCCGCCACTCTGCTGCCTGCACGGCCACCCCACTGCCTCGAAGGGCGACCATGACCGACCCCGTGAGCCGCACGATCCTGTTGCTGGACATCGAGAGGTTCAGCGACCGGGACGACGTGGAGCAGGCGTATCTGCGGCGCATGCTCTACGACGTCACCGACCGCGCGCTGGAGACCGCCGGCATCGACGAGACCCTGCGCATGCGGGCCGACCGCGGCGACTCCGTGATGGAGCTGATCGACGCCAACGCCCCGGTCACGGCGCTGCTGCGGGCCCTGCTCACCGGGGTGCCCGCGCAGTTGCGGGCCGTCAACCGGATGGCGTCCCGCTCCGCGCAGATCCGGCTCCGCGGTGTCGTCGCCGCCGGATACGTGGCCGTCGACCGCCACGACGGCTGGGTCGGCTCCGACCTGAACCACGCCTGCCGCCTGCTGGACGCCGCCCTGCTGCGCGCGGCCCTGCGCGAACGCGCCGACGACTTCGCCCTGTGCGTCTCGGACTCCGTCTACACCGGTGTCGTACGGCACGACCACGCGGGGGTCCCGGCCGCCGAGTTCCACCGCGTGACGGTGGACAGCAAGAACGGCCCGCTGGCGGCGTGGCTGCACGGCCCCGTACCGGCAGGCTCGCCCGACCGGAGCGGGGATTCCCAGGACCGCGGTGACCGGGGGGCGGGGGAGGCGCCGGGCGGGTCGGGGGACCGCCCGGCGCCGGCCGCGTCCGCATCGGAGGACGGTCCTCACCAGAGCCGCCCGGCGCCGGCCGGACATCGGGGAGCCCCGGCGCCGGGCCCGGTCCTGGACATCAGCGGCGGCACGGTGAGCTTCGGCGGCGGTTACGTCGCCGGCGACCAGCACGGCGTCTCCGGCGGCCGGGTCACCGGCGACGTCGTCCTGGGCAGCAAGACGGAGCGGGGCGAGCGGCCGTGAGCGGACAGGAACCCCCGGCCGGCGGCGGCCCCGAAGCCGCTTCCCCGCCGGGCGAGACCGCCCCCGACGAGGCTCCCGTTGACGGCTCCGCCGAGGAGTCCGGCGAACGCGACCAGCCGCAGAACGCGTGGTCGGCCCGGCGTGACCTGGTGGACCACAGCCCGCGCACCATGAAGGTCGGCACGCACTCCCGGTTCGGGGGCGGCTACACCGAAGGCGACCAGCACGGCGTCTCCGGCGGCCGGGTCACCGGCGACGTGGTCATGGGCACCAAGACGGTCCACCACTGGTCGTTCCCGGGGCTGTCCACGGCCGCCTCCGCCTCCGGCGAGATCCCGCGCGGCACCCTGGAACGGCTCGCCGCCTCCTTCGTCACCGCCGGCGACATGTTCGACGACCTCGTGGAGCGGCTGCGCCGCGACCGCGTCCTGGTGCTGTCCGGCGCCCGCTTCACCGGCCGCCGCACGGCCGCCCTGATGCTGCTGCACCGGCTCGGCGCCGACCCCGTGGTCGCCCTCGACCGTGAGACCGGCCCCGGCTCCCTCGCCGACCGCTTCACCGCACGCGACGACACGGCCGGCGGCACGGACACCGCGCGCGGCTACGTGCTGTGCGACCTGGAGACCCGCCGCGGCAACGCCCTGCGCGAGACCCATCTGCTCGGCGCCGCCGACCGGCTCGCCGAGCAGAACGCCTACGCGGTGATCACCGTCGGCCCCACCGCCGTCCTGGAGGACGACGTGTCCGCCGCCGACTGGCGGCCGCCCGCGGCCGAGGACGTACTGGCCGCACATCTGCGCACCCGCACCACCGAGGAGACCGTCGCACGCCTGCTGGGCCTCCCGGACGTCAAGGAGTTCCTGCACCACGGCCACCAGTTGCGCGAGGTCGCCGCGTTCGCCCAGCTCCTCGGCCGGTACGCCGCGGGGGAGGTCACCGAACAGGCGGTCGCCGACTTCTCGCTCGTATCGCTGGAGAGCCAGGTCCAGGAGTGGTTCGAGGAGGACGAGGGCGCCGTCCACCTGCGCGACAAGGCGTTCCTCATCGCGCTCGCCGCCTTCGACGACGGGCCGTACGCGCTCACCGCCGAACTCAGCGACCTGCTCTACGGCTTCCTCCAGCAGACCGAGAACCGGTCCCGCGTCCCCGAGATCCCCGTCTTCGGCACCCACATCGGTAAGCGCCTCCAGCTCGCCCGCGCCCGCCGCTACCAGGACGAGGAGCACACCGAGTGGGGCCCGGTCACCCAGACGAAGGCCGCGTTCCACGACGAGCGGGCCTCCCTGGTGCTGCTGCGGGAAGTGTGGACGGGCCACCCGTCGGCCCGGCCCGCGCTGATCGCCTGGCTGCGCCACCTCGCCGACGACGGCCGGCCCCTCGTACGCACCCGCGCCGCGTCCACCGTCGCCGTCCTCGCCCGCACCGACCTGCCCTCGGCGATGGCGCTGGTCATCGAGCCGTGGGCGACGTCGAACCGGTTCCGCCACCGGCTCGTCGCCGTCAACTCGCTCACCCTCGCCCACCACATCGGCACACCCAACATCCCGCGCATCCTCGACGCCTGGTCCACCGCCGGGGACCGCCGGCTGCGCTGGGTGGCCGTCCGGGCGTACGCGCTGATCGGGCCGGAACGGCCGGCGCAGGCGCTCGCCGCGCTGCGCGACGCCGCCCGCGAGCTGTACAAGCGCTTCGGCGACCCGGACGACTTCGACGTGGAGATGGCGCGGGAACTGGCCGAGGCCGTGGAGCTGTTGCTGCTCTCCCCCGCATCCTCCGAGGTGCTCGACGACCTGCTCGGCCACCTCGACGACGAGCGGGCCGTGCGCGACCTGTCGCTCGGCGGCTTCGTCAACGCCTGCCGCCAGACCGAGGACGACCAGCGGTACGGCACCCCGCTGGTCCTCCAGTGGTACGCCGACGCCGCCACCGCCGGCGACCGGACCGTGGCCGAGGGCATCGCGCGCCTGTGGCGAGTAGCCCTCGGCGATCCCGCATGCACCCGGCTCGCGCTCGACTCGCTGCGTGACTGGGTGCTCGCCGCGAGCCGCTCCACGACCACCGAATGGGCCCTCGCCGCGCTGCTGCCGAGGCTCGTCACCACCCCGACCGAGTACCAGCGGCTGAGCCATCTGCTGCGCACCATGCCCGGCGAGGACGGCAACCCCCCGCCGGAGGTGGCCGCCCGTCTGCTGAGCACGCTCCCACCTAGCTGACGAAAGACGCCCCATGCCTTCCTTCCACCGCCCGCCCGAGTGGCAGCAGTCCGCCGACCGGCATACGCGGCTGATCGACCCGGTGCTCACCGTGCGGCAACTCTCCCGCTTCGAGCTGTCCCTGAAGCACGTGGTCCGCATCGACCACGCGCTGGTCTTCTCCACCCCGAAGGGCGGGTACGAGGCCTATCCCCCGCCGACCCGGCCGAGCCGCAGCGAGATCGCGGCCCGCCGGTACACGGCGGTGTACGAGGTGGACATGGGTGTCCATCCCTTCACCGACACCCTCACCCTGCCGAGCGACAACGACGCGTTCGAGTTCACGGCCGAGGTGGACGTCTCCTGGCAGGTGCTGGACGCGGCACGGTTCGTGGCGAGCGGAATCAGGGACGTGCCCGCGCTGCTCATCGGCGAGTTGCAGCAGGCGGCCCGGCCGGTCACCCGCGGCTTCGCCGTCGCCGACAGCGGCGCGGCCGAGCGGGAGCTGCTGCGGGCGGTCATGCTCGTCGGACCGCTCGGCGCGACGGCAGGGCTCCAGGTCACCTGGACGCTGCGACTGCGCCGCGACCAGGCGAACATCGACCACCAGCAGCGACTCCAGGCGATCGACCACTCCGCGGCCGAGCAGATCCGCACGGCACAGCAGGGCATGCAGGTCGACGTCGAGATGGACCAGCGCCACCGGCAGCAGGACCAGCTGCAGCTCCAACGGGCCATGGAGTACGGGCGACGGCAGCAGGAACTGGCCCTGCAGCAGCAGCGCTGGCAGCACGAGCAGGCTTTGCTGAAGGGGCAGCAACTGCTGGAGCTTCAGCAGATCGAGGCCCGGAAGATCGAGTTCTACGAGTGGCATCTGTCGCAGGGCGGTGTGCGGTCCTGGGCGCTCCACCTCGCCCAGCACCCGGAGGACTCGCACCTGGTGATGAGCAGCATGCGTGAGGACCAACTCCGCATGATCCAGGCACAGATGGAACTGGTGAAGGAACTGCTGGGGAGCGAGGGCGCGGAGAAGTTCGAGCTGGAGGGCCCCAAGGAACTGGCGTTGCGCACCGTCAGCGACATCCTCAACCAGCGCCTCCCGGGCGTTCCCCAGAACCCGCCCCTGCTTCCCCCGGCGGACCACCCCGGCCCCGCCCCGGCTCCGGGCGCGGGCACGGGTGCCCCGACCCCACCGGGCGCACCGCCGACGGCCCCGCCGTACACCCCCGCGCCCCCCGCGCCCGCGTGGCAGCCGCCGCCCGGGTACGGCACGACGCCCACCGCGCCGGGGCATCCCGCACCGACCGCCCCGCCCGCCGACAGTCACTCAGGGCAGCCGGAGGGCGCCGCGGAGGGCGACACCGGTGAGGGGGAGGGCCGGTGACAGCCGACCCGGTGCCCGCCCCGACGACGGCGGCCGCGGACACCCCCGACCCCGCTGCGGCCCGTACGCAGCTGTGCGAGCGGCTGCTGGCGGACCTGCGCACCGAGATCGCCCGCGCCGACAGCAAGGCAGCCGTCCTGGTCGCCGCCCTCGGCATCACCGCGGGTGTGTTCAGCGGACTGCTTGCCGGACGGGACTGGTCGCCGGACGCCCTGTCGACGACCGGCGCGGCGGTGTGGTGGGCCGGGACCTTCTCCCTCGCCCTCTCCCTGTTCGCGCTGCTGCTGGCCGTACTGCCCCGCTATCGCAGCGGGGCGTGGGTCCTCGGGCAACCGCTGTCGTACTTCGGGGACATCCAACGGGCCGTCAAGGCGGGCCGCCTGGACACCGCGCTCGCCGACACGGAGGCCGATCCGGTGGCCGCGCTGACGGCGGCGCTCACGGAGACGAGCCGGATCGCCTGGCGCAAGCACCAGTGGATCCGCACCGGCCTGATCGCCTTCTGCACCGGGACGCTCCTGCTGCCCGCCTCCCTGCTGATCGGCTGACCCACGGGTCGGCCACCGCTCACGTCAAGCGAAGGAAGCACCATGACCCAGCCCCCGCCGACCCCGCCGGACTACCCCGAGCCGACCGGCCGGCCCCACCAGCCGGGGGCGGCGCAGGTCCCGCCGCAGTACCCGCCGCCGCCGTATCCCGGGCAGCCCGCACCGCAGACCCCGCCCGGGCCCCTGTTCGCCGTCCCCCCGCAGTACCCGCAGGCACCCCAGTACCCGACACCGGGGGCCCAGCAGTACCCGCCACAGCCCACACCCCAGCCCCAGATCCCTCCGCAGGCGCCGCAGTACCCGCAGCCCACTCCGCCCCCGGCGCCCGACTCCCCGCTGCACCCGCACCACATCAGCACCGACCGAGGCCGGACCCACGTCTCCGCCCATCAGCGCCGCACCGACGCCACCGCCTTCGGCAATCTGCTGCTCTACCTGCCGAACTTCCTGTGCAGTCTGGTCGTCATGGGCATGGTCTCGCTGCTCTTCGGAGGTCTCGGCATCCTGGTCCTCCTCGCCTGGCTCGCCAGCGGCGCACTCGTGTTCCACCGCCCGACCGAAAGCGCCCTCGCGCGCCATCTGCTCCGTCTGCGCTACCCCACGCCGCAGGAAAGAGCCAAAATCGAGCCGGTCTGGCGCACGGTGACCGCTCGCGCGGGCGTCGAGGGCCGGAACTACGAGCTGTGGGTCGAGGACAGCGACAGCCTCAACGCGGTCGCCGCGGCCGGACACATCGTCGGCGTCACCCGGTTCGCCATGAACCAGCTGCCCAACGGCGAGTTGGCCGCCGTCATGGCCCACGAGCTGGGCCACCACGTCGGCGGTCACGCCTGGTCCGGGCTGCTCGGCTACTGGTACGCGCTGCCCGGCCGGATCGCCTGGCGGGTGCTGCGCGCGGTCACCGGGTTCATGTTCCGGGTGTCTCGGGTGTTCTCCTGCTTCGGCGTCCTGTTCTTCGGCGTGTTCGCCGGCGCCATCGCGCTCGCCACGATCAGCACCCTGTACGGTCTGCCGCTGCTGATCCTCGGCATGCCCTACGCGCTCGCCGCCGTCGGACGACGCTCCGAGCTGCGCGCCGACCAGCACGCCGCCGCGCTCGGCTTCGCCCCGATGCTGGCCGCCGTACTGGAGAAGCTGCACCACCAGGAGCAGCAGCAGATCGCGGCGCTGACCGCGGCCAACGGAGGTACGCCGGTCGCCGAGACCCCGGTGAGCAAGCTGCTGTCCTCGCACCCGGACTACTACACCCGGCTGCACCACCTGCAGCCGTATCTCCAGCCGAGCCGCTGAACTCCGCGCCCGAGCCCGTGGGCGCGTCGGCGCGGTCAGGAGGAACCCGCCAGCACGGCCAGCAGGGCGACCAGGCTCAGGAACACCGCCCAGCCGGCGACCGACAGCCAGCCGAGCACCAGCCCCGTGAGGGCGAAGCCGTCACCGCCCTCGCCGGTGCGGCGTATCTCCGACTGCGCGACATGGCCGAGGATCACGGCCGGAAGCCCGGTGAGCCCACCGGTGGCCACGCACAGGACGCCGCAGACCATCGAGGCGATCGCCTTGCCGTTGGTCCTCGGGTGCGGCCGGGGCACGAAGGTCGCCGGGACCGGCCCGGCGGCCGCCACCGGCTGCGGCACAGGGCCCTGCGGCAGATCGGCGACCAGCAGCGACAGCTCCGCCACGGTGCGGGCCGAGTAGGCCCGGGCGACGCGCTTCTCGAACTCGGGGTGGTCCAGCCTGCCCTCGCCGTACCCGGCCCGCAGGACGTCCACCGCGCGCTCACGGTCGGCGTGCGAGGCCAGCATCGACGGACCGCCGGGGCCCTGCAACGGGTTGCCCTGCCACGGAGTCGGGTACGACACGGCTGCCTCCCGGGGGCGGGACAGATGTCCCTATGTGCTGTTTCACCCACTTGAACGCACCGTACCGGGAGATTGGTTCCACCGACCCTCCCATGTCCCGGCATGCCGAAGGGCGGCCACCCCGTACGGAGTGACCGCCCTTCGGGTCAAGCGACCCGCTTACTGGTTGTAAGGACCGTAGTCGTAGTCCTCCAGCGGAACGGCCTGGCCGGAGCCGGTGCCGAACGGCGAGTAGTCGATGTCGTCGTAGCCGACGGCCGAGTACATCGCGGCCTTGGCCTCCTCGGTCGGCTCGACCCGGATGTTGCGGTAGCGGGACAGCCCCGTACCGGCCGGGATGAGCTTACCGATGATGACGTTCTCCTTGAGGCCGATGAGGCTGTCGGACTTGGCGTTGATCGCCGCGTCCGTCAGGACTCGGGTCGTCTCCTGGAAGGAGGCGGCCGACAGCCAGGACTCCGTCGCCAGCGAGGCCTTGGTGATACCCATCAGCTGCGGACGGCCGGAGGCCGGGTGTCCGCCCTCCTGGACCACACGACGGTTCTCCTGCTCGAACTTCGAGCGCTCGACCAGCTCGCCGGGCAGCAGCTCGGCGTCGCCGGACTCGATGATCGTCACCCGGCGCAGCATCTGCCGGATGATGATCTCGATGTGCTTGTCGTGGATCGACACGCCCTGCGAGTTGTAGACCTTCTGGACCTCGCCGACCAGGTGGACCTGGACGGCACGCTGACCCAGGATGCGCAGCACGTCGTGCGGGTTGGTGGCACCCACGGTGAGCTGCTGGCCCACCTCGACGTGGTCGCCCTCGGAGACCAGGACCTTGGCGCGCTTCGAGATCGGGTACGCCGTCTCGTCGCTGCCGTCGTCCGGGGTGACGACGATCTTCTTCGTCTTCTCCGTCTCCTCGATCCGCACGCGGCCGGAGGCCTCGGAGATCGGGGCGACACCCTTCGGGGTACGGGCCTCGAAGAGCTCGACGACACGCGGCAGACCCTGGGTGATGTCGTCACCGGCCACACCACCGGTGTGGAAGGTACGCATCGTCAGCTGGGTGCCGGGCTCACCGATGGACTGGGCGGCGATGATGCCGACCGCCTCACCGATGTCGACCAGCTTGCCCGTGGCCAGCGAACGGCCGTAGCACATCGCGCAGGTGCCGACGGCGGACTCGCAGGTCAGGACCGAGCGGGTCTTGACCTCCTCGACGCCGCGGGAGACGAGCTCCTCGATGAGGACGTCGCCCAGGTCGGTGCCGGCCGGGGCCAGCACCTGCCCGTCGACGACGATGTCCTCGGCGAGGCAGCGCGCGTACACGGACGTCTCGACGTCGCCCTCCTTGCGGAGCACGCCCTCCGCGTCCCGGGTCGCGATCTTGAGACGCAGACCGCGGTCGGTGCCGCAGTCCTCCTCGCGGATGATGACGTCCTGGGAGACGTCGACCAGACGACGGGTGAGGTAACCCGAGTCGGCGGTACGCAGAGCGGTGTCCGCCAGACCCTTACGGGCACCGTGCGTGGAGATGAAGTACTCCAGCACGGACAGACCCTCACGGAACGACGCCTTGATCGGACGCGGGATCGTCTCGTTCTTCGCGTTCGACACCAGACCACGCATACCGGCGATCTGACGCATCTGCATCATGTTGCCTCGTGCGCCCGAGCTCACCATCATGAAGATCGGGTTGGTCTTCGGGAAGTTGTCGTTCATCGCCTCGGCGACCTCGTTGGTCGCCTTGGTCCAGATGTTGATCAGCTCCTGCGTGCGCTCGTCCTTGGTGATCAGACCGCGCTCGTACTGCTTCTGGACCTTCTCGTCCTGCGCCTCGTAGCCGCGGACGATCTCCTTCTTCGCCTCGGGAACGACGACGTCGGAGATGGCGACGGTGACACCGGAACGGGTGGCCCAGTAGAAGCCGGCCGCCTTCAGGTTGTCGAGCGTCGCCGCCACGATGACCTTCGGGTAGCGCTCGGCGAGGTCGTTGACGATCTCGGAGAGCTGCTTCTTGCCGACCTCGTAGTCGACGAACGGGTAGTCCTCGGGCAGCAGCTCGTTGAAGAGCGCACGGCCCAGGGTGGTGTTCAGCCGGAAGCTGTCACCCTGCTGCCACTCGGGCTCGCCCTCCTCGCGCGCCGGCGGGGTCCAGCCGCGCGGCGGGATGGTGCCGACCGGGAAGCGGACGTCGATCTTCGACTGGAGCGACAGCTCGCCCGCGTCGAAGGCCATGATCGCCTCGGCGACCGAGGCGAAGGAACGGCCCTCGCCCTTGAGGTCGCGCATCTCGCCGTCGGTGGTGAGGAAGAACAGACCGAGGACCATGTCCTGGGTCGGCATCGTCACCGGGCGGCCGTCGGCCGGCTTGAGGATGTTGTTCGAGGACAGCATCAGGATGCGGGCCTCGGCCTGCGCCTCCGCGGACAGCGGCAGGTGCACGGCCATCTGGTCACCGTCGAAGTCCGCGTTGAACGCGGTGCAGACGAGCGGGTGGATCTGGATGGCCTTGCCCTCGACCAGCTGCGGCTCGAAGGCCTGGATGCCGAGGCGGTGCAGCGTGGGCGCACGGTTCAGCAGCACCGGGTGCTCGGCGATGACCTCTTCGAGGACGTCGTACACCACGGTGCGGCCGCGCTCGACCATGCGCTTGGCCGACTTGATGTTCTGCGCGTGGTTCAGGTCGACCAGGCGCTTCATCACGAACGGCTTGAAGAGCTCCAGCGCCATGGCCTTCGGCAGACCGCACTGGTGCAGCTTCAGCTGCGGGCCGACGACGATCACGGAACGCGCCGAGTAGTCGACTCGCTTGCCGAGCAGGTTCTGACGGAAGCGGCCCTGCTTGCCCTTGAGCATGTCGGACAGCGACTTCAGCGGACGGTTGCCGGGGCCAGTCACCGGGCGGCCGCGACGGCCGTTGTCGAAGAGCGCGTCCACGGCCTCCTGGAGCATGCGCTTCTCGTTGTTCACGATGATCTCGGGCGCGCCGAGGTCGAGAAGCCGCTTCAGGCGGTTGTTGCGGTTGATGACACGGCGGTACAGGTCGTTCAGGTCGGAGGTCGCGAAGCGGCCACCGTCCAGCTGCACCATCGGACGCAGGTCCGGCGGGATGACCGGCACGCAGTCCAGCACCATGCCCTTGGGGCTGTTGGAGGTCTGCAGGAACGCGGAGACCACCTTGAGGCGCTTGAGCGCACGGGTCTTCTTCTGGCCCTTGCCGGTACGGATGATCTCGCGGAGCCTCTCGGCCTCCTCCTCGAGGTCGAAGGACTCCAGGCGCTTTTGCAGCGCCGCGGCACCCATCGAACCGTCGAAGTACGTGCCGAAGCGGTCGCGCAGCTCGCGGTAGAGCAGCTCGTCGCCCTCGAGGTCCTGGACCTTGAGGTTCTTGAACCGGTTCCACACCTCGTCGAGGCGGTCGATCTCGCGCTGCGCACGGTCGCGCAGCTGCTTCATCTCGCGCTCGGCGCCCTCGCGCACCTTGCGGCGCACGTCGGCCTTGGCGCCCTCGGCCTCGAGCTCGGCGAGGTCGGTCTCGAGCTTCTTGGCGCGGGCCTCGAGGTCGGCGTCCCGGCGGTTCTCGATCTGCTGGCGCTCGACGGAGACGTGGGCCTCCAGCGAGGGCAGGTCGCGGGTGCGGCGCTCCTCGTCCACGTACGTGATCATGTACGCGGCGAAGTAGATGACCTTCTCGAGGTCCTTGGGAGCCAGGTCGAGCAGGTAGCCCAGACGGCTCGGGACACCCTTGAAGTACCAGATGTGCGTGACGGGAGCGGCCAGCTCGATGTGGCCCATCCGCTCACGGCGCACCTTGGCGCGCGTGACCTCCACGCCGCAGCGCTCGCAGATGATGCCCTTGAAGCGGACGCGCTTGTACTTGCCGCAGTAGCACTCCCAGTCCCGGGTCGGACCGAAGATCTTCTCGCAGAAGAGTCCGTCCTTTTCGGGCTTGAGGGTGCGGTAGTTGATGGTCTCGGGCTTCTTGACCTCGCCGTGGCTCCACTGACGGATGTCGTCAGCGGTGGCCAGGCCGATCCGGAGCTCGTCGAAGAAGTTGACGTCGAGCACTATGCGTCAATCCCTCTCAGGGTCGTAAGTCTTGGGGTCTGATACGGGGGTCCTGGGGCGGGGGGGGGGGGGGGGGGGCCCGGCGCCCCCCCCCCCCCCCCACAAAAAAAACACAGCACTGATCGACCGGCGCGGGCACAGAGCGAGTAGCTGCGCGACCGCGCGCAACAG